>JBHHXB010000194.1:0-3729 GCA_046756825.1 Nitrospiria bacterium
CACGTACAGGGAGCAGGGACAAAAAACAAAAAAGAGGAGGAATACCCATGAGTCAAAAGCAAAAGATCGAAATTTTCAGCGCGGGCTGTCCGGTTTGCGAGGACGGGGTGTCGCGCGTGAAGCAACTGGCCTGTCCATCCTGCGAGCTCACGGTCTTGGACATGAACGAACCGGCGGTGGCGAAAAAAGCGAAACGGCTCGGTGTCCGGTCCGTTCCGGCCGTGGTCATCGACGACCGGCTTGCGGCCTGTTGTACAC
Organism: Nitrospiria bacterium; assembly: GCA_046756825.1. Classification (GTDB taxonomy): domain Bacteria; phylum Nitrospirota; class Nitrospiria; order SBBL01; family JAADHI01; genus JAADHI01. The sequence continues at coordinate 259 of JBHHXB010000194.1, forward strand.
AGGGCTTCGATGAAAAGACCTTGCAGGACGCCGGTCTGGGGCGGCCCCTGGGCGACAAGGTTTAACCAAACCCCGACGGACGGAAGGGATGATCACGGCTTCTTAAAGAGGGACGATCATGAGAGAAACGGTCTTATCGCCCAGCCGCTTGACCCTTGTTATGGTTTTCATCGGCCTCGTTGGTACCGCCCCTTCGTGGGCCCACGAACCGATCTTCATGGTCAGTCCGGAGGCGCCCGGGAAAGGGGCCTTTGATATCCACACGGGGGTGACCCATGAACGGCAGGGAGACGAACGGGGCCTGGAACTGGAGCAGGAATTCACTTACGGTTTGACCCGCGACCTGGCTTTCAAGTTCTCCGTCCCATTTGTGAGGGACGAGGAGATCACACCTCTCGGACAGGATACAAAGAACGGTCTGGGGGACCCACGTATCCGGATCAAGTGGCGTTTTTGGGACAGGGACCTGCCCGGCGTGAAGTACTCCGTGGCCGGCGTCCTCCAGTCCACCCTCCCGGTGGGGGGCGAGATGGGCCGGGACAAGCCGAGCATCCTCACCGGCCTGGCCCACGGCCGGGAGGGCCTGCATTGGTATTACTTTGTGGATGCCCGCTACCTCTACCCTGTGGACGACCGGGGCACGAAGCCGGGGGATCGACTCTACTTGGATGCGGCCTACGGCCTCCGCCCGGTGCTGCGCGGCCTGGAGGAGACCGACATCGTCTACTTCTTCGAGCTGAATTATCTCCGCGAGCGCAGGGCCGAAATCAACGGGACGCTTGATCCCGATTCGGGCGGGGACTTCCTCTTCTTTTCTCCCGAGGTCTTAATCTCCCCGACGAATCGCGTCATGCTGCGCGGCGGCCTACAGGTCCCGATCCTTCAATCCTTAAACGGCCGACAGGCGCCCAAGGACATGGTCCTGAAGCTATTGGCCGAGTTTCGTTTTTAATTTGAAAGGAGGTTGGGCATGAAAATCCGAACCGTTCTGTTTTGGAGCCTGGCGGCGATCCTGCTTTTCTCCTTGGTCGCAGATGCCAAGGTCATCCGCCCGTCCGCGGAGAAAGGAGAGAACAAGGTCACCATCCAGGCCGACGGCCTGGCCTGCTTCTTTTGCGCCTACGGCATGGAGCGCTTCTTTAAGCAGTCGGGGCGAATCGCCTGGTACGACATGGATATGAAGGAAGGCCTCGTCGAGCTGGGCTTCATCAAGGGCAAGCCGATACTTCCCGTTGCAACGCTCAAGCAATATGTTTACGACGCCGGTTTTTCCCCGCGGGAGATCAAAGCCGAATTGGTGGGCCGGCTGGTGGAAGATCCGGACGGATCGCTTCAGTTTGAGGTCAGCGAGACGGCCCAGCGCTTTCCCCTCGAGGCCAACCGAATTGTGGAAGACGCCCAAGGGCTGATCGGGCAAGAAGTCACCCTGCTCGCCTTAAGCAAGGCAACATCCGACGCCCCCTTCCTTCTGCGGCCCGAACGCATCGTCCCGAAGCGGTCCGATCCATGAAGGCGCAAACCGGCAAAGTCGGAAGATGGATCCCCATCCTGCTTGTTGCCCTGATCTTGGGCTGGACGCATTTTGGGGCCAAATCGGGCAAGGCAGCGACCTTGATATTGGCCTCGACATGGGGAGAAACGGGCGCGGGGCCGGGACAGTTTCGAGAACCGATGGGGCTGGCCTTCGGCCCGGCGGGAAATCTCTACGTGGCCGACGCCCGGAACGCCCGGATTCAGAAATTTTCACCCGAGGGCCGTTTTCTGCTGGAATGGGGGCGGCCCGGCGAAAGCGCGGGTGAATTCTCCAAGCCTGTGGATGTCGCCGTCGATGCGGAGGGGAGGGTCTATGTCAGCGACTATGACTTGGACCGGATTCAGGTCTTTAGGCCCGACGGCGTCTTTCTGAATCAGTGGGGTGAAAGCGGTCGGGATCCGGGCCGTTTTACGGTCGCCGCCGGATTGGGGATCGATCGCAAACGTGGAAGAATCTATCTGGCGGAATTTTACAATAAACGGGTCGAGGCCTTCGACCTCGACGGGAGCTTCCTGTTCCAGATCGGCAAGCCGGGCCGGGTGTGGAGCGGGCGGCTCAACTACCCGACGGACGTCGCTCTGGACAGCGACGGCAATCTCTACGTGGCGGATGCCTACAACAACCGCATTCAGAAGTTTTCGCCCGAAGGCAATTATCTGAAGAAGTGGGGCGGGATCTTCGGATGGGGCATTGCGTCGTCATGGAAGGGCTGGTTTCGCGTCCCTTCGGGGATCGCAGTCGATCCATCCGGCCGGCTCTTCGTCGCCGACAGCGCCAATCACCGGATCGTCGCGCTGTCCAAGCAAAGGCGCTTCCTCGGCCAGTGGGATCTAGACCTCCCCACCGATCTTTTTTCACCCAGCCGCGTCGCCGTGGGCCCAAATGGGCAGATCTTCGCCACCGACACGGCACATGACCGGATCCTGGTCTTGGAATTCAGGATGGAATGATTGATCGGCGGATACCACCTCGCCGCGACCGCTCATGAGAGGCCGCATTCGTGCATCTCATTTGTGCGGGAAGCCACCTTGTCGAATGCATTGACGGAAATACGCTGTCTGAAGACCTCGTAGGAAATCGGTTCCTTGTTTTCCCATCCGATCCGTTTTCGGCATTTCTCGTCCAATAAGTGATGGCGCAGCACCGCCGTGAGATGGCGATCCGGCGTACCGGTCGGCAGGTAGTGGGCCGCGCCGACATTGGTCAGTGTCAGCGTGAAGCGCCGTTGATCATCGGAAGGGAGGGGCGCCTCCGATAAATCAACCCTCAGTCCCTTTTTAACCGTCTCCGGATCGTGCCCGCCGGGCCAGAAATGACGCCGGTCTTTCTTTGTATTTTGATCCGCTTCTCAAACCTGAATCCTTTTCCGAATCGTCATTTCGACTGCGGGAAGAAATCCTAGATTTCTCAGCCGTACACGCCTTCGAATGACAGGCGGAAATATCATCGATGGCACGAATGGGCCACGAGGCCACAAATACCCCTTTCCTTATTTTTAATCCCGCGCCCCCTCCAATGGCAATCCTCGCGTCCATGATTACAAACCTCCTTGATTCAATGTTCGGTGAGTGTCCACCCCCGGAACAAACCATACACCGCCGGAATCAGCAACAGCGTCACAATCGTCGCCGTGATCATCCCGCCGACCATCGGGGCGGCGATGCGTTTCATCACATCCGCGCCGGTGCCGGTGCTCCAGAGGATGGGTATCAGACCGATGAAGGTCGTCGCGGCGGTCATCATCACCGGCCGCACGCGCCTGGCCGCGCCTTCGATAACGGCGGTTTGAAGTGTTTCCCGCGTCAATCCTGTTTTGTTTGACGCCACGGCCTCGTCCAAAAAGGAAAGCATCACGACGCCCAACTCGGCGGCCACGCCCGCCAAGGCGATCAGGCCGACCCACACGGCGACGCTCATGTTGTAATTTAAAAGCTTCA
>JBHHXB010000195.1:0-3710 GCA_046756825.1 Nitrospiria bacterium
CAGGCGCTCCCCAAGAGCTCGCCCTTCGACAGACCGGTAAAAAAGGGCGCATCCTGCGCGTAAGAATGCCGGTAGTCAATTCCATAATGCCATTTCAAAATCAGCGCATCACGCCTGGCGGCAAGATCGGGCCACTCTGTTTCAGGGGGGTCGTCACTTTTTCGAGACATCGCCATATCCCTCAAGTCCACTCATCCTCGAGCATAGCATAATGCGTTTTTATAAGTCTTCCGGCGGACCACGCCATCCATCGAAGCGGGGAGAGACACGAGATTCAAACAAAATCACGTCCGGTCCGCTTTATTGAACCTCAAGTTTTTTCCCCGGCCTGCCGATAGACAACCAAGTGTTTCTTTCATTGAAAGGGAATGAATGGAAATTAGTCCGAATCAAGTTCAGCATGTTTTAAGAACGTACAACCACCTCATCAAACCCTCTGCGGCAGAAGCGACTTCAAGAGAAGCCGTTGAAGAACCTCGTCAAGACTTTGACTCTGTGTTGCTGTCGCTTGAATCGAGCCCGCACATCACACCGCAAACCGATCACAATGAAGATTCCATCCCATCGGAATAATGAAAACACATTGAGCACACACCTTCAGGACAGGCTCAAGCAAGACCCGCCCCAGGATGAGCGCTTTCATATCCTCGTCGTCGATGATGAGTCTGGGCCGAGAGAGCTGCTGCAAAATGCGCTTTTCGAGAAGGGCTACTACGCCGTTGTTGCCAAAAGTGGCGATGAAGCCTGTCAAATCCTTGACGAAACACATTTTGAACTGGTCATCACGGATTTGAAAATGCCAGGGTTAAGCGGCACCCATCTGTTAGGAAAAATCAAAACCCATTCTCCGGACACACTCGTCATTTTCATTACAGGCTACGCGTCGTTACAGTCCGCGATTTCCGCCATACGACAGGGCGCCTACGACTATCTGACAAAACCCTTTCAACTGGACGAGCTGTATATTGTTGTCGATCGTGCACGAGAGCGTGTGAAATTAATTAGAGAAAACAAGCTGTTACTGGAAAAACTCCGAGAAGTTTGCGAAAAAAGCTCCTTCAGGGCAGAAGTCCCGGACGCGGCGCACCCGAGTCGCCTCGCGATGATCCAAAACTTGAGCGATCACTTGCTGAAGGTCTATACGCGGCCAGGTTCATCCTTGCCTGACCTGTCTTAAATCCCCTCGGCGTCTCCCAAAAATCCCTTCAAGCAGCCGCGAACTCAATACGGCATATTATTTGCTAAATCGAGAAACCATGACTCTATGCCCTTGTTAAACACCAAAGGGCGAGAATGCGTTTTTCGGACCAGTATTGATAGCGGAGCCCGTATGAAACAAGACCCTGTAAATCGCCCGAATGGAATAGACATCGCCTTCCATAGTCCACACCCTGAAAGCCATGACGCTTTGATCACGTATTTAAAAAAACACGGGCACCGCCTGAAAATCCATGCATCACTTTATGATTCTGAAAACGCCGATCTCATTTTAATCGAGGCCGATTTTCCCTATTTCAGGATTTTTAAATTTCTTAAACGGCTTCAGCAGGCGCAATCCACAGCCTGTATCCTCGTCATGGGGCCCGAGCTTGATTCGGCCAAGGTCAGCGCCTTGCTGAGAGGCGGGGTATTCGACTACCTGACCATTCCCTTCCCCTTGCACCGCCTGGCGAAAACAATCCAAAAAGGCCTTAAAAACCGTGAAAACCTGCTGAACATCCTCAATCTCGCCAATGCCTTGAAAGAGAGCAATCAGTCCCTTTCAAAAGAACGTGACCAACTCAAAAAATGGAACGACGATTTAAGCGAGGTCTACGCCCTGAATCAAACATTAAGCGAATCCCTTGATATCGACCAGATCGTCAAATCCTCTTTTTCGAATATTCAAAAGGTGGTTTCCCACGATATTTCGTGTCTTTATCTAAAGGGCTGGGATCAGGTCCGCGTCGAAGCCGATCCGAGATTGTGGGGAAATATCATCCATCAGGTAAAAGATGAAACACGGCAAGATGCCTTGAAATTTATACAAAACGAGACCTCGACGCCCCAGGCAAGAGTTTGTCACGGCGGCGCGGAGATCATGGTGTCCCTCTCGGTCGGTACGGCAAAAATAGGGCTGCTGCGTCTCATTCGAATTCCGCACCGCCCTTTCGGCCATCCTTCAAATCCACCTTATTTGAATCATCAAAAAACACGCGGGTTATTTAGTGAATATCAAGCCAAGCTGTTGTCCATGATTTCAGTGCCCCTGGCCATCGCCATCCGAAACGCCGAAATGTATAAACAAGTCGAGGATCTCTCCGTCAAAGACCCCTTGACGAATGTGCTGAACCGGCGGTCGTTTTCGGGCATTCTGGAGCGGGAGTTCAGACGGGCGAACCGATATAACAGCGCGCTCACGGTGATGGTCATTGACCTCGACCACTTTAAAAAAGTCAATGACACCTACGGTCACCTCGCGGGCGACCAGATTCTTCGCGAAATCGCCGCGATTTTCAAAATCAGTGTCCGGGATGTGGACGTTTTAATCCGCTACGGGGGGGAGGAATTTGTTGTGATTCTGCCCGGCACAAACCTCCGGGAAGGCCTGATCGTCGCCAACCGCATCCGAAACAGAGTCAATCAAAAGATATTTCATGCGGAGGGCTCCGACATCCCCATGACAGTCAGCATCGGCGTCGCCCACCACCCCTCAGCGCACATTCAAAACCCCGAATCCCTTTTCAAACAGGCTGATCAAGCCCTTTACCGCGCCAAGCAAGAGGGCAGAAACCGCATCATGATTTTAGAAACAGCCGCATCCTCCGAACAAAACCCGCCCCTGGTCCTGGAGAAACGCGTTGTTTAAATCCCTTTGAGAATCAACGGATTCTTTAAATCCAAAAGAAAGCGAGGTCAACGTGAGTGAAGAGCGAAGAACATTCATCAGAGTCAGCGCGGAGTGTATGGTCTCCTTCAGAAAACTGGATCACCCGGATACGCCGCAACACCTGCCTCGCAACCATCGTGACCCCATCTCTTCAAATGAGATTTCCGACATCGCCGCAAAGATCCGCGCATCCGGAAACGAAAACGATAAAATGACGCTCGAAATGCTGTTATGGATCGACTGGAAGGTCAACTACCTCATTAAAATGCTTTTAAAAGACAAGGAAAGCGTCGTCTTCCCCTATGAGGCCGACATGGTCGATTTAAGCGCGAGCGGGGCAAAATTTGAAACCCGGGAGCAAGTCGCCGTGGGTTCAAAGCTCCAGATTCAATTCTTTCTCCCCGTACTCCCCTTCAATGAAATGGTCATCGAGGGCGTCGTCTGCCGTTCGAGGCAAAAAGAAACCCACAAAGGGTTGCCGCCCCGTTTCGAGGTCGGCATGGAGTTTACCCACCTCAAAGAAGCCGACCAGGAAACCATCTTCCACTACGTCATCAAAAGAGAACGCCAAATCCGCCAGGCCCAGCGCGAAGAAGAACGCAGCGCCTACAGCGCCTCTGGCGTTCAATAGACTTCCAAAACCAACCGCCGGAAAACTTGACAGTTTAGATCAGTTCACAAATTCTTCGAATCAATGACAGTCATCAATCAGCCTTAAACTAAATTTAAATTATTTCCATTTTATTTATATATTATCTATTTTATTTCATAATTTCCTCCCAACATCACTCCCAAAATTACCAGGTTCTCCCCAAGCAGATGACGGTCTGCTTTACAGTGG
>JBHHXB010000196.1:0-3690 GCA_046756825.1 Nitrospiria bacterium
CCCACCCTGAAGAGGAAGTTGCCTTCATGACGCCTCCCCTCCTCCCAAAAATTTCCCAAGGCGTCCGCACCCAAGGCGTATTGAGGCCCTGAAGGTGGAATTACCCATAAAAGCTCGCCTGGAACCGCCTTCTCGGAGTCAATTAGCTCAAAAATGGTTCCAGAAATTGTAAATCCGGCGTGACACGAAGATTGCGCGCAGTCCGGCCCTGTTTTGTGAATTTGTGATAATTCCTGATTTGTCTCGTCCGTGCCGCAGCCCGCCGCCATCACAATCGCCAAGGTCAGCAGGACTTTTTTCCACTGTGTCATCATCGCTTCCATCAAAATCGTCCTATCAATCCGGCCTCGATCACAAAGGCCCGGTAGCCGCCACTCTGCTGATAACGGTCAACCTTTAGATCAACCTCGGTCTCTTTTATGAAAGACCATGGAATTTTCCAGGCCGTCGTGATCACCTTGAGCCCGTAGAGATGAGAGGTGAAGGGCCGCAGCTTGCCGTCGATGGTTTGAAAGACCGCCGGGCCGGTGGGGTTCGCCTGATAGAAATCGGCAGCAGCCTGATCATAAAAGCGGTAGCCAATCCGCCCGATCCACTGGCGGCCGAAGTATTGATACCAGTCCGACCCCACCGTATGGGAAGTCAGGCCCCAGGTATCCGAATAGTAGCGGTAATTCGCATGAAGCGCCGAGCGCGTCTCAAAATAACGCACCAGCCGTCCAACCACGGCGCGCCGGTAGCGGCTTTCCGGATGAATCTCTTCGCCGAAAGAGCCGTCCGGAAAGATGAGGATATTTTCAGGATGCGCCAGGTAGCCGTTCTGCTCGGCGTAAAAGAGGTTGAGCTGAACCAGCGTTTTCGGGGAAAGCACCTGGGCAACTGAAAAGGTGAACGCATCAAGATCGGCCTCCCTCGGGAAGGGGCGGGTGTCGGCGAGTTTCAAAGTGTCGATTTCATCCCGGTTTATCGCGTAGGAAAAACCCAGTGTCGTGTTGCGGTCAAAAAACTCCCGCTGAAAAGACACGGCGGCGAAATCGGAATCGTAATTCGTTTCGCGGCTGATACCGCCGCTTAAACCGATCTGGTTGACGCCGGAGCGAAGCGTGACACCGAATCCCCCCTCGTGGCGGTACTCCGTATCCACGCGGGGCGAGGCCCCGGAAACACCGTCCACCCGCCAGGTCGCCGAACTGACAGCGTCCACGCCGTAGTAGGCGTTCATGCTGACCTCTTCCGTCACGCCCTTCGTCACGGAAATAATGGTCTGTGGTGTGGTGTTGCCACCCGATTCTGGATAAAAGATGCTCCGGTTATCGGAGAAATAGCTGTGCTTGACGACAACCTGATCGCGCGGCAACGACTGGGCACGGGCCTGTCCAGTCATGAGCGTCAGCAACAAGATCAGGCAGAGCCCCGAAAAACGGCGTATCAATGTCATGTTCATCAATTGCAGCCGCAACCGCCACCTCCGCCGCCGTAGCCGCCGATACTGCCTTCCCGAGAATTAAGGAGATGCTGGCGCATCGTGTTTTCTTCCGGGTCGGGGTCAAACTGCATGATCTGATTGGCCAGATGTTCACGTTCGTAGGGGAGCGTCGTCGCACAACCGACAAATCCCGTCATGAACAAGATGCTGAAACAGATAAAAAACAGGCGTAATCGCAGAAATCCTGGTCTCATTTCTTGGCTCCGTTTTTAAGGAGGATCTCGATCTCATCCCGGTATTTTTGAAGATAGGATTTCTTGTAGCCCAGGTGAACGTGCCGGACAACGCCCTCTTGATCGAGGATGAAGGCCGTCGGCATCGCCCTCGGCTTGAAGTCGTCGGCGATGTCTTTATCTTTATCGTGAATGACCGGGAATAGAACCGGGTGCTTTTTTAGAAATGCATCAACATTCTCCCGGTCGCGGTCAATCGAAACCCCGATGATTTCGACACCCTTCGTCTTGAGTTCTCGATAAAGCGTGTTCAGCTCCGGCATTTCTTCCCGGCAGGGGTCACACCAGCTCGCCCAAAAATCAATCAGCACCACGCGGCCTTTCAGTTGCGAGGCTCCGATGCTTTTTCCATCCAGCAATACCGCTTCAAATGGAGGCACGGGACGGCCGACGGCGGCCCGCTTCGCAAAAACCCCTTTTGGGAAAAAGACGGCCGCCAACACAAAAAGCGACAGGAAAAACAGAATTCTTCGTTTCGACAATCCACTCATATACTTATCTCCGCTATTCCGGCTGTGGGCTTGAAGTCCGCCCCGGCGTTTTTAATCGCTGTGCTCATACATTAAATTTCACGCGCGCCTTGAGTTTCGGCGAGGCATGCAAGCGGCCTTGAGCATCGATAATGATCCCCTCCAGACCCTCGTCTTTTAGAATAGATAATGCGCGCTCGGCACCGAGAACAAACAGCCCCGTGCCGAGCGCGTCGGCGTGTCTGCCGCCGGATGAAAGGATGGAGACGCTCCGGCTTCTTCGAGCCGGAGTCAAGGCTTCGGGGTCGAGAATGTGGTGATAGCGCACCCCGTTTTTCATAAAGTAACGCTCGTAATCGCCCGATGTAGAAACGGACATATCGCTCACATCCAGCGCTGCGAGAAGTTGTTTTTTATCCCGTGGGTGCTGAATGCCAACGCGCCACAGCGCGCCGTCCGGTTTTTTGCCAAAGACGACGATATCGCCCGCCGCCGCGATCAAGCCGCCCCGCATACCATGTTCCTGTAAAACTGTTTTGGCTCGTTCGGACAGAAAGCCCTTTCCAATACCGCCGGGATCAATCTTCATTCCCTTTGTGCTCAGGAAAACTTGCTTCGCGCTTCGGTCCACCTGAATCACGCCGTCGTGCACAAGCACGCGGGCATGCTTCAACTCGGCGTCGGAGGGAATGCGGGGGGCGTCCATCACGTTCCAAAGGGCAATGGCGGGGCCGAGGGCCATGTTGAACCCACCCCGGGTAAGGGTGTGCATCCGGAATCCTTCCTCAATAAGATCAAGCGTCTCTCCGGAAACCGGCACGGGGCGTTTGCCTGCGGCCGTATTCAACCGTGAAATTTCGCTGTCGGGACGATAGATACTCCAAAGCCGCTCCAGTTTTTCCATTTCGGCAAAGGCGGCATTCATCGCCCGGTCGGCGTCTTTTTTGCGCTCCGCCGTCACCGTTAAGGTGACCGGAATCCCCCCCATCATAATGCGGGACTGGCGGAAAAGACCGAGCGCGCTCCCGCCGCTTGAATGTACTTTTGCAAACAAACGGGAGGGCTGCAGCAGCGCCATGCCCAGCGCAGATAAACCAATCCCTTTTAAAGCCTCTCGTCGATCCATAAAACACGCTCCTCGTTCAAAAAATAATCCGACCGGTTTTAAGCGGGGGAAAAATCAACGCCCCGGCCCCTGATCGCCGTTCTTAGGTCTTCGTAACGCAACATGAATGGTTCTCTCCTGAATTAAATCCTCAACGGAATCACTGAAGATTCTTAAAACGCCCGCGCCGAGCTTGGTCCCCTTCAACTTTCCCTCTTCAACCCACCGGTAAACCGTCCACTTGCTCACACTTAAACTTTCAGCAACCTCGTCGGGCCGCAGTAACCTCTTTTGCATACTTCTCTATTCTCACTTGGCGCGAAAGCCCGCCCCGCACGATATTTCTTGCATACCCCTTAAAACACACGGGCATCCGCAATGGCACATCGTCCAACA
>JBHHXB010000197.1:0-3629 GCA_046756825.1 Nitrospiria bacterium
GGTTTGTATTTCCGCGCGCTGAAATTCCCGCTCCGCTCTTTTCAAGGCTTCGATGGCCTCTTTTTCACTGGCTTCGGCGATTTTCGTTTGCTCCTCGGCCCGCTTGCGTTCGGTCTCCGCGACGACGCGGGCGGCGGTGGCCCGGTCACGTTGCTCCCAGGCGTAGATCAATAGACCGACGGCAGCGATAAACACGACGGCGAGCGAGACGGACAGGTTCCGGAAGCGCTGTGCGATTTTTTCCTGTTCCTCGGCCCGCCGCTGCTGCGCGCGCAGTTTTTTTTCATCGGCGAGCCGCTTGTATTCCCGTGCCTTGTTTCCGATCCATTCCACGAGAAATTCACTGGCGATTTCGTAATAATAAACCTCGCGCCGCCGCTCCTTTCGGACGAGCTTCGCCTTGTGCTCGAGATCCTGCAGGGTTTGGCGCAACAGGGTCTGGGGGATATTGTCCTCACGCGTGACCCGGCCGACGAGGTCTTCCTCATTCACAACGTTGCGCGTGCCGACCGATGTAACCATGCGGCTTAAAAGGGCGATGGACGGCTCCTGCCGGTCCGGATCGAGGGCTTGAATGGCCTGCTCCAGATAGCGCTCCAAAATACCCTGAACGCCGCCGTTCGACTCAAAATGTTGAAGCAGGTCGTTCTCTTCAATCCCGGAATCGAAAAGGCTTCTGCAGATAATCTGCACTTCGGTCAGCCGGATGTCGCCGCCCGCGCTTAAACTTTCAAATTCGCTGCGGATGCGGGCCGAAAGCGCCGGGCTGAGTTCCGGATGGAACTGTGCCGGGAATCGCTTGAACGGGCCGCGAACCACGTCCTCAACCTGCCTGCTTTTCAGCGGCGTCAGGCGGAGATAATGATCGGGCAGGTTGGGGCATTGTTCAAAAAACGGCGATAGCTTTGCAAGATAGTCTTCCCGAAGTGTGATGAGTATTTTTACGGGCAAGACCGGATTGTTGATGATGCCGGTGATCGTCTCCAGGATTTTCGACTGGCTTTCCCTGAGTGTCCCGGAGGGGGAATCCGCGCCGCCTTCTTCAAAGAGGGTGACCCATTCCTCGAATTGATCAAATATGAGCAGCGGGTGGACTTTGCCCTTGTTTTTGCTGATTGTTTTGATAAATCCGTCTGTCGTCAAAACCACTTGCCGTTGCTGTTCATCCCCGGCGAAAATCGAGGGCAGAAAGGGCGGTGCGCCCTCGGTATTTTCGGAAATGCGGTCGATGATGAACTCGCCGCCCCTGACAGGTTGAACCCGGATGCGCTCGGGCTGAAAGCCTTCTCCAATGGCGAGCGGAATCAGCCCGGAATTCACGAGCGAGGATTTTCCGGTGCCCGAGTCGGCGTAGAGCAGGACGCCACGGGAGAGAGTGATGAGGCGAATCAGCGTGCGTTTTTCGGATTCCCGCGCGAAAAAGACATGCCGGTTGGCGTAATTAAAGGGGAAGATACCTGGGAAGGGATTTTCAGGCAGCGGCGGCCGTTGTGCGCTCATGGTGAAAATTCCTTGCCCATAATCTCTTTGTAAAGATAGGGGACAAAGGTCCAGAGATTTTCGGTGACAAAGGCAATCAAGTCGCGTTTTTCCTGCCACACTTTTTGGATCAGCGGGTCGGGGTGGTTATCGACGGAGTAGGAAAGCGGGAAATTCGCCGGATCGACCCGCCATCTCAAGGTTCTAAAAAGCAGACGCAGGTTGTAATCACGCAGGCTGTATCCAAAAAAGAGGGTCGGCCATTTCTGCATCCGGTAGCGTACGGTTTGCGGTACGGGGTGGACGGCGTCCTTGTCCGACATGCGCTGAACAAAGGTGATGTAGTCCTCGTCGGTGATGACGATGGATTCACGTTTTTGCAGGTCGCCGTGCATCTTGAACAACAGCGGGTTTTCCCGCGAGGGATCGTCCAGCATATCCGGCGTGCGTTCGGAGGAATCCGGGTTGTAGACAAAGTTTTCCGGCTCTTTGTCGCAGGCCGCAAGCGCTTTTTCAAGCAGCCGGTCATAATTGGTCGTGACGAAAATCTTAAATGGCATCTCCGCCAGCATCCTTAAAATCGGGGATGGCTTTCTGTTTTTTTTAAGCTGCTCGTCCAGAAAGTTGACCAGCGCGCTTCGCCCGAAATTCGTCTCCACAAAAAGGGCGACCCGTTGCAGATCCCGCGGAGACTCGCCCTGGAATTGCTCATGCGTGACGAAGCCGAAGGCTTCCGATAGTTGTTCGGCCAAGTCCCCGCCCAGGGGCAGGCGGTGGGCTTCGGGATAGTCGTAGGGCGAATCTTGCGGGGGCGGGGCGTGCACGCCCGCGCCGAGAAAAAGGACGCAGTTGCCGCGTTCGAGATAAGCCAATAGTTCGCGGAGCGTTTGCTTGAGGTCGGCGGCGGTCAGCGTCATCTTTTAATTTTTTGTTCTCTCTAAAACATCAAGCGCGAGATGAAGCAGTTCGTCGGGCCGGTTGGTAATTCCAAAGGCAAGGGGTGGCACACCCTTTGCCGGGTCGAAGATGCCGATATAAAAAATGACGGGCGTCCGATCTTTATTTTGTTGAAGCCGCATCAAAAGTGTCAGCCCAGCCGCCGGGTCCGCGCCTCGGGCCATGTCGGAGATGATAAAATCGTAGCGGCCCCGCGCCAGCTTTTCAACGGCCTCTTCGGTATTGAGCGCCACAGTGATTTGCGTTTTGAGACGCACAAACATGTTTCGTTCGTTTTGAAAGGCCCCGGGTTCGTCATCGACCCAAAGAATCTGCGCCCCTTCAAAAAGGCTCAGGTTCTTCTTCGCGCGATTGACGGCGGCCTCCCTCGCCTCCGCCGGGACGGCGACATCCCACTTGGGATTTTTCTGAGCCAGTTCGATGATGGCGGCGTCGATGGATTTTTCCAAAAATGAAAACTTGACCCCTTTAAAGCTGAAGCCCGTCAGTTTGGGCAGGAGCTCATGCCGGATCGGTTTATAAAAAAGGGAAAAAATGACGACCGTGAGCACAAACCACAGAAGCGAAGGGATGAGGCGGACGAGCTCGATATAGACATTTTCCATCGTTTTCCTTCAGTGCTGAAAATGCAAAAAAAGGATGGTCGAAAATCAAAAAATCTCCGTGCAGGTATGTATCACAATAAAAGTGATCTTTCAATGTTTTCAGAAAATTTTGGAGATGTGGCTCTTGAAGGTCATGTTTATTTATTGACAAATTCAGACGGTTTTATTAAAGTGCCGTCCAGTGATTTTCAGGGGATGTGACGGATGACGACACAGAAAAGTGAAAAGACGAAAATTACCGCGAAGACCGGGGAGCTGTTTCAGATACGGGTTTGGGAGGACCGGACAAAGGGCGGGTGCCGCTGGGTGCCGACGTATGACACTGCGGTCCTGCGGCTGCTGGGTGATGAATACGAGCGGACCCGGAATATCCGCGTGACCGATTCAGGTATGCGTACCTTTGAATTTGTCGGCATGGCGCCCGCGGAAACCGAAATCACATTTGAAGCCCGTTATGGCTGGAAATTTTCCGCCGAACAGCACATGACTTATGACGTGAGCATTACCGATCACACCTAAAATCACCGCCTCATGGTCCCATCGTCTAGTGGACTAGGACGTTGGCCTCTCACGCCGAAAACACGGGTT
>JBHHXB010000198.1:0-3628 GCA_046756825.1 Nitrospiria bacterium
TAATTCAGCAGGGAGTGGACATCTACAAAGTGCAAAGGCTCTTAGGTCACAAATCCCCGGCCATGACCCAAAGGTATTCACATCACTATCCGGAAAGCCTTCGGGATGGCGTGTATATTTTGGATAAGAAGAGGGATTCTGTCACAATTCAGTCACAATAAGCGATAGTGCCAGAGGCGTGGAGTTTCTAACATATTGATTTTATTGGTGGAGCTGGGGGGGATTGAACCCCCTACCTCCTGATTGCGAACCAGGCGCTCTCCCAATTGAGCTACAGCCCCGTTGATTCCATGAGAAGCCTCATGGCGAAAAGGTGCGAAAAGATAAAACATTTACCGGAGATTGTCAATCCGACATGTGTTTTTCCGCCCCCATCACGTCGTCCGAACTACCGATGATGAGCGGAATCCGTTGGTGCAGAGAGTCCGGCACAACATCCATTAAAGGGGATCGGCCATCACTCGCAAGACCTTTTGCCTGTTCTGCGATAAAGGCCAGCGGGGCAGCTTCGTATAAAAGGCGTAGTTTCCCTTTCGGGTTTTTTGTGTCGCTAGGATAAATAAAAATACCACCCTTTAATAAGTTTCGGTGAAAGTCTGCGACAAGTGATCCCACATACCGGGCTGTTTTTCCTTTGTTTTTTGCGTATTCGACATATTTTTTGACGCCGGTGGCCCAGTGTGCGGTATTGGATTCGTTGATGCTGTAAATGCTGCCCCGAGAGGGAATTTGCATAGCCTCGTGGGAAAGCAGAAATTCTCCGATACCCGGATCCAGGGTAAAGCCGTGGACGCCGTAGCCTGTGGTGTAAACCAGCATCGTACTGGATCCATAGATCAAGTAGCCCGCACAAACCTGTTCGCGGCCGGGCTGGAGGAAATCGGACATCGCCGCCTGCGGGCCGCTGCTTTTTCTGCGATAGATGGAAAAGATGGAACCAATGCTGATATTTACGTCGATATTGGAGGAGCCGTCAAGCGGGTCCATTAAAAAGACATATTTCCCCTTCGGGAAGTTTTCCGGAATCTGGTAGATGTCATCCATCTCCTCCGAAGCGATGCCCGCCAAATGCCCGGTATGGCTTAATGTTTTCATGAAGACGGCGTTTGCGAAATCATCGAGTTTTTGGACATCTTCGCCGTGAATGTTTTTCTTGCCCTTGTAACCGAGGATGTCGATGAGGCCCGCCTTATTGACTTCGCGGGAGATGACTTTGCCCGCGGTCGCGATTTCCGCGAGAAGGCCAGTGAAATCGCCGGAAGCGCCCGCGTATTTGCGTTGCTGCTCAATAATAAATCGGGTGAGTGTGGTTCCCAGTTCCATTTTTATGAGCTCCTTATTACTGTTCGGGGTGTCTGTGTATATATCTTATACCCTAAAAATGGTTGTATTTCGAATGCTTTTATATGATCCGAGCGCCTTTCAAGTCCATGGTCGTGATCCTCGTCTGAGCGCGGATGCCGTGATCCGCGAAACAGGTCTTCATCGCTTGCGCGACTTTTTCTGCGAGGATTTTGTTATCCGAAACGGCGAATATCGTGGATCCGGCGCCCGAAATGGAGCAGCCCAGCGCGCCCTCGGACAGCGCCGCTTTTTTGACATCGTCAAAGCCCTTGATCAAAGGCGCGCGCGCGGGCTCGGCCATCCGATCCTGAACGGCTCGGCCAAAGCGTTCGAGGTCTTGTTTCGCGACGGCCCATGAAATCATGGCGGCGTGGGCGACGTTGGAAATAAAGTCGGCCATCGGGACGGATGGCGGCAGGACACGCCGCGCGTCCTTTGTCAGTACCCGGAAGTCAGGGGTGGCGATGATGATCGTGGCGGTTTCAATGGCTCCGAGTAAAACGACTTCCTTTTTAAAGGGATTGCTCCAGGTGACACCGCCCATCAGGGACGGCCCGACGTTATCCAGAAAAAGAGCGCCGCTGACGCGCTCCTCTGCGGCGGCGGCGAAGGGAATCAGTTCTGTTTTGGTCAATGGCGATCCGAAGAACCGGTTGGCGGCGTAGGCTCCGGCGACCGCACTGGCGGCGCTACTGCCCAGGCCCGTGCCGGGGATGTCCTTGTGAAGCGTGATGGATATGCCCGCTTTTATTTTTAAATAATCCAGGACGGCCTGCGCGGCGATGCCCGCCGTGTTTTCCGAGGCCTGGGTAGGTAGTTGTCCCTTGTCTCCTGTGATTTTTTTGATGAAAACGCCCGGTTCGGGACGGTG
This sequence comes from Nitrospiria bacterium, assembly GCA_046756825.1. Classification (GTDB taxonomy): domain Bacteria; phylum Nitrospirota; class Nitrospiria; order SBBL01; family JAADHI01; genus JAADHI01. The sequence continues at coordinate 2,216 of JBHHXB010000198.1, forward strand.
CTCGGCGGTGAGGGTGTCCCCCATACCCGCCAAAGCCATGCCGAGAACGTCAAATCCGGGTCCTAAATTGCCGACGGAAGCCGGTGCGAAAACGGTCACGCGTTTGCTCATGAGTCTCCCTGTGTGTTCAGTGGTTCGGTCTTGGAGTGGTACTGATTGATCATGTTGATCAATTGGCGGAAGCGCCCGAAGCTGCGCTGATTAAAATCAAAGACAATGCGGTGCAGCCCATCTTCGTGGGAGCGTTCTTCCTCGGGCAATGGCCCGGTGGCTTCGATTTTTCCCCGGACGACGATGTCCGAAAAGCGGTCGTTCAATTGTTCCAGCATGGTCTTTTCCACAGGGTGATGCAGGCGGATGACGGTTTGCGGATCAAAAAAACAACTTGAGTTGTAATTGTGATAAAAAGAAGCGATTTCACTGACTGCGGTCTCAATCTGGTCGGTCACCTTGAACAGCGAGAGATCCTCCGCTGAGATCAGGCCGCGTTCAACCAACTCGTCATTGATAAAGGCGAGCCAGGATTTCCAATAGGTGCCGCCGGGGACGTCGATCAACACGATGGGCATGGGCTCGGTCTTGCCGGTTTGAAGCAGGGTGAGGGATTCGAACCCTTCGTCATGTGTGCCGAATCCGCCGGGGAAAAGCGCGATGGCGTCGGCCTCCTTCACGAAAAAGAGCTTTCGTGTGAAGAAGTACTTGAATGTCATCAGCTTGGGGTCGTTCATAATAAATTCGTTGGCGGTCTGTTCGAAGGGCAGAATGATATTGACGCCAAAGCTGTTGTGACGGCCCGCGCCTTCCTGCGCCGCCCGCATGATGCCGTCGCCCGCGCCGGTGATCACCATGAACCCTTTGGTGACGATGTGGCGCGCGAATTCGGCGGAATGTTGGTAGATGGACTCGGAAGGCTTGGTCCGCGCCGAGCCGAAGACGCTGACTTTGCGGATATCTTTGTAGGGGGCGAAAAACTTAAAGCCGAAGCGCATATCCTTCAAGGCGGTATGGATGATCTGAATGTCGTTTTCCGCGACATGATTTTCGGAAAGACGAAGAACTGTGGCGATGACCTCGCGCAATAAATTGCCGTGTTCGGAGGTGTTAGCCGCTTCTTCAATCAGCGCTTCGATGCGTTTGTCGAGCCGTTTTGAGTCCATGCGATTCAAAATATGAAAAACGGGGCCGAAGGTCAATGACTATTCTTGGCTTGTTCAAGCCGGACAGATCGCTTTAATGCGTATCGGAGAGCGCGGCCCGCGACGCGTCAATCGGCGGTTCGCCAAAAACGAACTTCGGCTTAAAAACAAGCACGAGGCTGGGGAGAATCGCCAGGGCCCCCAGGCAGCTCGTCAGCATGGCAAGCGGAACGAGAATACCTTCCATGTGAAGATAGTAGCCGGTGAAGGCCAGCAT
>JBHHXB010000199.1:0-3628 GCA_046756825.1 Nitrospiria bacterium
CGCACGCGCGGCACATGGCTTCGTCATTTTCTTTAAGCTGGTATTTTCTGACCGCCGCGTTGTGCTCCCGAAGCGTTTCCGAAAAGACATGTTCTCCATTATTTTTCGAGACAAAGAAGAGGTAATCGACTTCCGCCGGGAAAAGCGCGGCGAAAATCGCCTCCCGCCCGGGATTCGTAATGGGGCCGGGAGGAAGCCCGGCCACCCGATAGGTGTTGTAGGGGGAATCGTTTTGCAGGTCCTTGCTTCGGATGTCCCCGTCGAAATCGGCCAGGGAAAAAATGACGGTGGGATCACTTTGCAGACGCATTTTTCGTTTCAAACGATTATGAAACACCCCTGAAATCAACGCCCGCTCCGAGGGGGCGCCCGTCTCTTTTTCGATAATCGAGGCCAAAGTCACGACTTCCCGCCGGGTCATGCCGAGCTTCTCCGCCTGCGCCGCGAAGGTATCATCGTAAACCGACTGAAACTGCTTCGTCATCATCTCGATAAACTGCTCCGGAGGGGTCTGTTTTGTAAAATGATAGGTGTCCGGAAAAAGGTAGCCTTCGAGGCTTTCGCCCTCGAAACCTAGCCGTTGGATAAGCTCCTGATTTCGGGCCGTTTGATTAAAAACCTCTGCGGTCATCAAACCGGCGCCTTCCAGTATTTTGCCGATTTCCCGAATCGCCGTCCCTTCCGGAATAACGACGCGGTGTTTTAAGACATCGCCCCGCACAAGCGTTTCGAGTATTTCCCCGGGGCGCATGGCGCGATGGAGCCGGTATTCGCCGGGTTTGATTTTTGACTCGTTTTTTGTGATTTTACCCAGAAAACGAAAGGAAACGGGACTGATAATCAGGCCCTCTTGTTTCAAAAGACGTGCAACTGCAAGAAAAGTCGCGCCCGGCTCAATTTCAATGGTTTGATAAATGGCTTCCGATGAGGGCGGTTTTTGAAGAAAAAAATAGGCTTGAACCAAGACCACAATCAGAACAAGGCTTAAAAGGAACGCGATGAATCGTTTTTTCAACCTTCGTCCCTCCATTCTGAAGCGTTCAACTCAAGCCCCGATGATCAGACAGGACACTTCAGCGTTTCTCGGTAGCCAAAAAACATCGTCCAAAAATCACATCTCCGAGATAATTTTAGTGGATTCGGAGAAAACCAGGTCGAGATTTTCCACGCCTTTTCCGCCTGCCTGCGCCATCTCGGGCTTCCCTCCCCCGCTGCCGTCAATCAGCACCGCCAGTTTTTTCGCGATGTCGCCCGCCTTGTACCGCGCCGTCCAATCGGAAGTCACCATCACCACCAGCGATACCTTTTTGCCGTCCACGGCCTGAGCGCCGACTATGATCATACCAGATTTCAGCCGATCCCGTAAGTGATCCGCCCGCGCCCGGATCTCCTTCATCTCGGAAGGCGGCAGTTTTTCAGCCAATACAGAGAGGTCTCCGATCTTTTGAATACGCAACAAAGGGTCATCCCCTGAAGATAATTGACGCGCGCGGAGCCTTTCGATTTCCTTCTGCTTTTCATCCAGTTGCGAAAGCAGCCGCTCGGATTTTTTTAAGACGTCCTCAGGCGTCCCCTTCAACAGACTTGAAATATTTCGGAGAATGCCTTCCTGTTTCTTAATCCACTGATAAGCAGCCGGGCCGGTCAGGGCTTCAAGCCGTCGCACGCCGGCCGCCACACTTCCCTCCTTGATAATTTTAAAAAGACCGATCTCGCCGGCGTTTTGACAATGCGTGCCGCCGCAGAGTTCCCGGCTGTACTCCCCGACCGAAACAACACGCACCTCCTCACCGTATTTTTCTCCGAAAAGCGCCATCGCACCGGAATCGACAGCTTCTTCCATGCGCATAACATCAGTGCAGACAGCTTCTCCACTGAGGATTTGTTCGTTGACATCCGCCTCGATGCGGTCGATTTCCCGCGCCGTCAGGGATGCAAAGTGCTGAAAATCAAAACGAAGCCGATCCGGCGCGACGAGAGAACCCGCCTGTTTGACGTGATCACCCAGCACACCCCTCAAAACCGCGTGGAGCAAGTGGGTGCCGGTATGATTCCTGGCCGTATTGTGACGCAGCGCGCCATCGACCTCGGCCTGATAGGTTTGACCGATTTTAATTTCTCCCCGGCTGACCTTGGCATGATGAAGCACCAGGTCGGAATAGGGCTTTGACGTTTGCCGAATTTCGGCGCGCGCGCTGTCCAATGAAATGTACCCCTGATCCCCGACCTGTCCGCCCGCCTCGGCGTAAAACGGGGTTTGATTGAAAACCAGATCCACCTCGTCCCCCGCTTGCGCCGTATCCAGCGCTTCCGGCCCTTCTAAAATCGCCAGAAGTTTTACTTCTTCCTTGAGCCGATCGTAACCGACAAACTGCGTCGTGCCGGCGCGCGATAAAACCTTTTTGTAGATTTCCGCGTATTCGACACGCTGCGCGCCCCGGTCGCCGCCCACCCAGGACTGCCGCGCCCGCTCCTTTTGCGCACTCATGGCCGCTTGATATCCTGTCATATCCAGGGACAGGCCGTTTTCCTTCGCCACTTCCTCTGTCAAATCAATCGGGAAACCATAAGTGTCATACAGCGTAAAAAGCGATTCCCCCGGAATGACACTTTGGTCTTTTTTCTTGAGATCCTCCATCACGCCGTCGAGCAGCTGCATGCCGTGATTCAAGGTGTGAATAAAGCGCTCTTCCTCCCCAAGGACGATCCGCTCGATCACCGGCTGCTGCTGCGACAAGCCCGGGTAAGCTCCGGACATTGTTCGGACAACATCGACCGTGAGTGCATGCAAAAAAGGCTCAATCAAGCCGAGTTGCCGCCCGTAACGGGCGGCCCGTCTTAAAATCCGTCGAAAAACGTATCCACGCCCCTCATTCGCGGGGATGACGCCGTCGCCAGCCAAAAAGGTCACGGCCCGGACATGATCGGCGATTACGCGGCCCGGCATGGAAGCCCTGACCGCCTCGTACGGGCGATTCGCGCGTTTCGCGATTTCTTGAAAGAGCGGAGCGAACAAATCCGTTTCGTAATTGTTAAATACCCCCTGGCAGACGGCCGTCATGCGCTCCAGCCCCATGCCCGTGTCAATACTCGGTTTTGGAAGGGGAGATAAATTTCCGGCCGCATCCCGGCTGTACTGCATGAAAACGAGATTCCAGATTTCGAGATAACGGTCGCACTCGCAGACACCGATGCCGGGGCAGTCCGCGTGTACCGCCTCGCCCTGATCAAACATGATTTCGGAGCACGGGCCGCAGGGCCCCACATCCCCCATCTGCCAAAAATTATCCGTCTCTCCCAAACGGATAATCCGTCCGGCGGGCACGAATTTCCGCCACAGGTCCTGGGCTTCGTCGTCGTCTTTATATATACTGATCCACAGTTTTTCGGGCGGCAAATGAAAGGCCTCTGTCAAAAGTTCCCAGGCGAAGGCGATGGCGTCTTTTTTGAAATAGTCTCCAAAGGAAAAGTTTCCCAACATTTCAAAAAAGGTGTGATGCCGGGCGGTCTGACCGACATTTTCAAGATCATTGTGCTTGCCACCCGCGCGGACGCATTTTTGTGAAGAAACCGCGCGGGAATAAGGCCGGGACTCCTCCCCCAAAAACGTCCGTTTAAATTGCACCAT
>JBHHXB010000200.1:0-3623 GCA_046756825.1 Nitrospiria bacterium
CTAGTGTGAATTCATCGATCATGTATACACTGCGACATTGCCCGGAGTAAATTTCTCTTATCTTTATCGGTATTTACAATAGTAGATGGATGGATTATGGTAGCGGCCATGTTGACGAAGCTGGACCGCTATCTCTTGAAAGAGATGTTGAGCCCCTTTTTTCTGGGGTTGTTTATCCTGATGTTTATCCTCATCAGTCAACAGATTCTAAAGATGATGGAATTGGTCATTGATAAGGGCATCAGTCTGTGGAGTGTCGGCGAGCTTTTCCTGCGTATTCTGCCCTCGTTTCTCGTGGTCACTTTGCCGATGGCGGTCATGATGGCGTCTGTCACAACTTTTAACCGCTTATCGGCGGACAATGAAATCATTGCGCTTCACGCGGCGGGTATCGGATTTTCGCGTGTTTTCAAACCTGTCGTTATCTTTGCCGTCGTGATTGCGCTGCTCACCCTTTCAATGGGTGTGATGGCCGGTTCCAGGAAGGGTTCTTTAAAATCACTGGCGGTCAAACTTTTGATGCAGCAGGCCAGCGTTGGACTGGAGGAAGGGCAATTTAACGGGATCTTTTCCAATATGATGATTTACGTGGAGTCGATGCCGACGTTCTCGGAGATGAAGGGCGTGTTTATTTTTGACCAGAGAAAGCCGGACGCGCCCGTGGTCATCGTTGCAAAGGAAGGGGTACTCGTTTCGGATCAAGCCACGCAAACGGTCGGGCTTCACTTGGTCAACGGCAGTCTGCATCAAAGCAGCCCGAAGAGTGATCGGCATCAAAAAATGACCTTCGCCAATTACGATGTCAAAATTGATTTTTCCGAGATGGTTCAAAAACAGGAGAACGTTGAAGGTCCGTCCTATGCCGAAATTCAGGCCCGGATTGCCGAAACGAAGGGAGAAGACAAGGGCGCGCTCCGTCTGCTTTCACGGTTTTACAGACGCTTTTTGTTCGCCGTGGCCGCCCTGCTTTTTTGTTTGATGGGCATGCCCCTGGGCATTATCTCCGGACGGATCACACGCGTGGGTGGCTTCGCTGCGGGAATTGTCATGATTATGCTCTACTATATGTTGATGACCCTGGGTGATGCTTTGATCGCGTCACGCACCGCGCCCCCCCTTGCGGCGGCGGCCCTTCCCATTCTTATTTTAACCCCGGTCTGTGTGTATCTTTTGAGAAAAACCGCGACAAATGTTTCGCCGACCCTCTTTGGCCTCTCCAGCAAAAGACCTTAAGCGCCGTGTCCATGATCACTCGCTATATTCTGAAAGAGTTTCTCCAGGTGTTTCTGGTGACCTCACTGGCCCTTGCGCTCGTCGAGCTTTCGGTGGATTTTATTGAAAAAATTCGGATTTTATACGCCTACAGCCCTGAGTGGACCTGGCTCTTTCAGTATTTTTTCTTCCGCTTGCTTCGTATATTTTTCGAAACCCTGCCCTTGATCCTGCTTCTTTCGACCCTGATTACCCTGGGCGGACTTGCAAAAAATAACGAGATCACGGCCTTTAAAAGCGCGGGGGTGTCGATTTTTAGATTGGTGACCCCCCTGCTTTGTTTCGGGGTGCTTGTGAGCGTGGCGTCCTATCAACTCACAGGCACGCTGATTCCCACGCTGGTGAAAAGGTCGGAGTTTATCCGCGCCGTTCATATTGAAAAAAAGAAACCCGCCGGCGGGTTTGTCCAAAACAAAACATGGCTGCACTTAGACAGTCGACGACTGATCTATGTCCACGTGGTCTCGCCGGACAAACAACGAATGCAGGGCATTCATCTTTATGAATTGGGGGAGGATTTCGCCCTCAAAATGGAGACTGAAGCGGCAGAGCTGATTTACGAAAACGGACAGTGGATCCTCTTGAATGGGCGGCGGCGCACGTTCTCAAGAGACGGGTCGGTTGAGTTTGATCGCTTTGAGCGTGATGCGATCGACATTCCCAAAAAACCGGAGGATTTTGAAGAAGCCACCTTTGAACTCAAAGAACTGACCTACGGCGACCTGGAATCCTATGTCGATCAACTCTCACGCGCGGGCTTTGACGCGACCCGGTATCAGGTGGATTTGAGAGGCAAGCAGGCCATGCCCTTTGTGAATGCCGTGATGGTGCTGTTGGGCGTGCCGTTTGCGTTGAAGGACCGCAGAAGTTCGGGCATCGCCTTCGGGATTGCGGTCAGTCTCGCCATCGCGCTCTCCTATTGGCTGGTATTTTCTGTCACCCTGGCCCTTGGGCGTTTGCAGGTGCTCCCCCCCTGGCTCGCGGGCTGGAGCGCCAATATCCTCATTCTTGCGGTCTCCGGGCACCTCTTCTTTAACCTGCGGCAGTAACCTCAGACATCCCCGGAATATTTTTTTGCTGTTTTTCTCAAAATCACTTGACAAAAGCATAAAATGGGAATATATTCCCAAATATAACAAGTGAGGACACAAACGATGAAAAAAGTATCCCGTCATATTGTCTTTATTGCAATAATATTCTTTTTAATTACTTCGACTTTCCTCGATAAAAATGCCGAGGCAGCGCAGGAAAAAGATGCATCCCGACCCTGGTGGGGAGAAGTGGAGAGCGGCCTCATCTACGATAATAATATCCTTCAAGTCAACAGTAACAAAGAGTCCGATGTTATTTGGGAGTCGAGCCTTTTATTGTCCTATCAGCCCAAGGAAATTGAATGGTACGCCCTGGCGGTTTTTGACCGGTATCTGGACAACAGCGAGCTCAATTACGCCTATTACGAAATCGGCGGCGAGCGCGTCCTGGCACAGGATCTTTACGGCGGCTTTTCCCTGAATGTTTCACCCACATCGCAACTGGACAAGCAGGACCCCGTTCGGGATCCATTTCCGATTTCCTTGGGCTCCTACGGAACGAGTTTTTTCATTGAGCGCGATACGGCGCGATACGGCGCCTTCGGCCTGAACATCGCTTACACGCGGTTGGACTACAATACGCCTTTCAATGCAAAGGACAGCAATCTGTTCGACCTTGGCCCCACATGGTTTTATCGCTTCAATACGGCCTGGAGTTTCTATGGACAGTACACCCACACCCTGGCAAAGGCGCGGCGTGGTTTGATTCCAGTCGGTGCAAGCCAGTTCTTTGACGATATTTCCTATCGGGCAAATGCGCTGTCTTTGTTGGTTACCCACATGATGTCCAAAAAAACAAGGCTGCGTTTTCGCTATAAAATACGCACAATGCGGTTTGAACCCGATGCCCGCGATACCTTCCACTTGGGGCGAAAGGACAAGACGCATGCATTGTATGCCGAGGTTAAACAGAGTCTCTTAAAGAATGTGCTGCTTCGGGGTCGGCTCGAGCGTTTCATGAGACGCTCGAATCAATCTTTTGTCGAGTTTAGTGAAAACCGGCTGATGCTCTCGGCCACATATCAGTTTTAAGGTGTGCTAAAAAGCGCGGGACTGACTTTCATGGTACAGTATCATTTTTTAAGACGTTATATGTTTTTATCAGCAAAGGCGGAAGAATGGCCGCGTTCTCCGCTTTATGTAGAAATAATAGCGGTGTCATAGTGGCGTGAACCGGGATCCGACGGTTCGCATTTATCATAAATTCAATCGCAAGGAGGATCAACGAAATGAAAACAAAACAATATCAACTCATCTTAA
>JBHHXB010000201.1:0-3618 GCA_046756825.1 Nitrospiria bacterium
GCGAAATCCCAGCCGACGATGCTCGACACCAGGACCATCAGCGGGATAATAAAACAGGCCATCATTGTGTAGGCCTTTCGGAAGTGCCGCCACTGCCCGGTGCCGCCCTGCCAGCCGAAGGCGAATACCCGGTAAAGACAGCGGCGCCAACCTTGGGAATGATCCCGAAGCGTGGCGATGTCCGGGATCAACCCGAGGAATAAAAAAAGGAAACTCCCGACCAAATAGCTGTTGATCGCGACCGCGTCCCAGGAAAGGGGGGATCTTAAATTGGTCCAAAGTTGCCGCTCGTTGGGATAGGGCGGAAACACCCAGTAAAAAAACCAGGGGCGGCCCAAGTGGATGATGGGCAGCAGTCCGGCGTTCACGAGGGAAAAAAAGGTCATGATTTCCGCGCTGCGGTAGATGGGCTTGCGCCAATGGCTTTTCGTCAAATAAAGCACGGCGGAGAGCAGCGTCCCGGCGTGACTCAAACCGATCCAGAACACAAAGGAACTGATGTAGATGCCCCAAAAGACGGGGCTGTTCAACCCGGTCACCGCCAGCCCGTTTCGCGCCTGATGTAAAAAAGCCATAACCGTTGCGGCCACCACCAAGGCCAGCACGCCGACAAGCATCCAGTATTTCGGTGATGTTTTGGTAACACTCCGAATCACCCGTTGGTCCAGCCGGTCATATTCCTCCGCGAGTGTGCTGTGATTGGGCGTCTTCGCTTCAGGCATCGACGATCCGTTTGAGATAGATGACGGCCGATTCGGTATTTAAGTGTTCCAAAGCGCGGTAGCGCCGGGAGTTCCGCGCGGCCTTCGCGACCGCGCCGCCGTGATCCAAGAGCGAGCCGAAAACCATGGCCCCGGCCGGACAGCTTGCCACGCAGGCAGGCTGAACTTCGCCGTCCCGCACCATGCGTTTTTCAATCTTGGCGTCTTCCTTGGCCGTTCGAATCCGCTGGACGCAAAAGGTACATTTTTCCATGATACCGGCGTCACGGACGGAAAGATCCGGGCTCAACTGCTGCGTCAAGGGCTCCGGCCACTCCGGCTGACTGTAGTTAAAGGCACGCACCTTATAGGGGCAGTTGTTGGCGCAATAGCGGGTACCGACACAGCGGTTGTAAACCTGCGCGTTCAATCCGTCGGGCGTATGATAGGTGGCGTAGACCGGACATACCGGCTCGCAGGGGGCGTTGCCGCAGTGCTGGCAAAGCATGGGCAGAAAGAGGGGCGGCTTTTGCGCTTCCGCCGTCTTCGGCCAGTAGCGCTCAACGCGAATCCAATTGATTTCCCGCTGATTTTTCACGCCCGTCTCCCCCGCGATAGGGAGGTTGTTTTCGGCGTGGCAGGCGATATTGCAAACGCCGCAGCCCGTGCAACGGTCGAGGTCGATGACCATGCCCCAGCGGTAATCCCCGGCCTGATTGTTTTTTTGAGGTTTGAGATATTTGGAAAGGGCCTGATTGAAAAACGCGGGCAGCGTCACCCCCTTCCGGCTCGGCAGCGCTTCGATGGGCGAAAGCGGTGCCTGTCCTTTCAGCCGCGCCGCCTCCGCGCCGCTGATCGACATCGCCATTTGATGATCCACCTGACGGGCGTGGCCTTCTGTTTTCGCCAATTGTACGCGTTTCCCGGTTTTGGCAATCGAAACCATCGTCCCCGCCCAGGCCAGCGCACCGGTTTCTGCCTCAAAGGCCGGAGCAACAATTTTAAGCGGGTTAATGCCCCGACCTTCCGCATAACGGCCGTAGGCAGTGTGGCCCTGGCCGATAGGCATGGCCAAGGTGTCGAACCGTATCCCGGGCGTCGGATAGGCAGGCGCTTCGATCACGCCTTCCGAAGATTGGAGCCGGACGACGTCGCCCTCCCGGATACCCAGTCGCTCGGCAGTGGAGACATGGATTTCAATCCAGCTTCCCCAAGTGATCGTGGTCATCGGGTCGGGCGCTTCCTGAAGCCAGGGCTGGTTCGCGCCGCGTCCGTCTCTTAAAAAGATCGAGGGATAGGGCAGGAAATGAAAATTTCCCTCTCCGGTCTTTTCGGTTTTGGACCGCTTATCAATAACGGTCTTAAAACGCGGCATATCCGGCGGCTGGACAGCCTTCGGCTTGGAGGGTTCCTCATCCCATCGCCCTCCTTTTTGCAAAAGTCCGGTCCAGAAGGGCTTAAAATCGACACCGAAGCCCAAGCCGTCCTCGAAACCCTTCAGAAAGAAATACTCCTCCCAATATTCTTTAAAAAAGGCCTCAAAATTGTCCCACGGAAACCGCTCCGACACCTCCCCGCCCAGGGCACCCGCCCATTGCATCAGCACATCCCCCAGGTAACGGCTGTCATACAAGGGCACGACGACAGGCTGCATCAGGCCGACACTCCGGTGTCCGCCGTCGTCTTCGGAAATAACGTCCCCGAAGGATTCTAGCGGCGTGTGCAGGGGCAAAATGAGATCCGACAACGCGCTCGACTCATCAATAAAAGAGGAAAAACTGACGATAAAGGGAATGTTTTTTAGCGCCGCCTCTATATTCAGCGAATCGGGTGCGTGAAAGACGGGGTTGGCCTCATTTAAAATCAAGGCCTTGACTTCGCCCGAGGCCATTTTCCCGGCAAAAGTCTTCAAATCCCGCCAACTCATCTGCTTTTCCCCGATAACCTCAAAGGGATCGAAAAACTGGATACCGCCACGCCGATCGGCATTCCCCGCGACAAGGTTTAAAATATTCACCGCAACGGCGTGAAACAAACCCGCTTCCCGGGCCGCCGGTGCATCACCACAGAGCGCAAGGCTGGGCCGGGTGGACGAAAAATCCTTGGCGAGCTGAAGAATAGCCGCTTCGGACACATCGGTCCATTGCGCCACTTTTGCAGGCTGAAACGGGGCCAACATCCCGCGCCACTCCTTCACTTCCTGATTCGGCAAGCCCGGGTCATACCAGCCTTTATCCAGGATGATCCGCGCGATCCCCAAGGCCAACAGGCCCTCGCTCCCCGGCCGAAGCGGCACCCAAAGATCGGCGTTGGCGGCGGTCAGGGAAAGTCTTGGTTCGCACTGCACAAACTTCCCCCGCTTTTTTCGGTTTTCTCCCTGACGAAAGTCGCCGTAGGCCCGGCTGTAGCGCACGGGCGCGCGCCAGGTTTCCAAAAAATTCGCCCCGAAAGAAAGCAGGTAATCCGTGTTTTCAATGTCGTAGTGAGGCGGCGCGTCCACGCCAAAACAGAGCCGGTCGGCCGTTTGTTGCACCGCGCCGTCCAATAAGTCGTAACGATAATCATGGGGTGAGCCAAAGCCCTCCATAAATAATGAGATGATTTTATGAACATGCCCCTTCAATGGACGGCCGACAAAATAAAGCCGGTCGGACTCCCCCGCGTCTTGCAAGGCCTTGAGACGCTGGACGGCGATTTGATTTGCCGTCTCCCAGGAGACAGCCTCCCATTGACCCGATCCCCGTTCCCCCACGCGCTTTAAGGGCGTTTGAACGCGGTCGGGATTGTAGAGCACTTGAAGCGCCGATTCCCCCATCGCGCAGAGTTTTCCGCGATTGACGGGGTGAAGCGGATTGCCTTCGATTTTCTTGGCCTGCCCCTCCTGCACCTTCACCACGATGCCGCAGCCGGACGGACA
>JBHHXB010000202.1:0-3618 GCA_046756825.1 Nitrospiria bacterium
TGAACACCCAAAAGCCCCAGCACGGAAAGCCCGATTCCGCCAATGATCAACAGGAAGGGAAGATAGACCACGTGCTGCACCATGGAATGTTCCCAGGAAATACGGTGCATCAAGGGCTGTAAAAGAAAAGCAATCGCCAGACCAAGGAAAGACACATTCGCCAGAAAGACGGCCATCGTCGCAAAGGCGCAGCCGCAAAATGCTTCAAAGAGCTGCACGGCGACGTGACTGGGATGGCTTTCCAAAAACATTTTTCTCAGGTTTTTTCGAAGGCGCTGATGCCAGGCCTCCGTCTTTTCCCCGGTCACGGCAACGCGTTCATTGCTTTTATCTCCGGTGACGAGAAAGGTGGCCTTCCCCGTGACCAGGTAGGAGAAAACACCCAACGAGGCCAAGGGCCCCAGGGCGGCGTAAATGGTGGTGCTGCGGCAGAGAAAACGGAACAGGCGCAGGGGCTTTGCGCCCAATTCGATAATGAAGCAAAGAATCGGCGCAAACAGGGTCAGCAGGGTCACGGCGAAAAAATCCAGACTGTAGACCGCCTCGAAACCCGCCTGAAGCCCTCGGAGCGGGAGCACAAACTCACTGCCTCCAATGCTTAAAGTCAGGGGTCTCGGCGTACCGAAAAGGATAGGAATCACCAGGTTGGCATTGATGATAAACAAAAAGTAGCACATGGAGAGCGGCAAGTTCAGCGTCGGCAACAGGATATCGCACTTTTCAGAAAAGGAAATCTTTTTTGCGCGAATGATCCGCCCCAGCTCCCGGGACAAGAGTTCACAGGTGCCGCGGGTCCACTTCATATAGCGGGTGCGGAAGGCCTTGATGGAATCCGGGAAATCCTCATAACAAATCACATCCTCGGCAAAGACGCCCTTCCAGCCGATTTCCCGAAGACGCAGCGCATAGGCCAGATCCTCGCTGACCAATTCCGGGAAACCGCCGACGGCCTCCCAGGCCTCGCGGCGCAGCACCGCGCCGTGTCCGAGCAGCATCACAAAACCGTATTTGTTGCGAAGCGGCTGATACCAGCGCCAGTGAATGTCCACGCCGTCCCCCATCGCCTTCGGCAAAAGGGTGGCTTTTCGTTGATTAAAACGGTGATTGGCCTGAACAAAACCGCAGGACGGATCATTGATCAGACGCGGCACAAGCCGACTCAAAAAATTCGGCGGCATGATTTCGTCGGCGTCAGCCAGGGCGAAAACGGTCTCATTGGAGGCGACGCCTTTGAGGGCATGATTCAGATTGCCGGCTTTAAAGCCTTTTCGGTCGACACGCCGAACCACGCGCACCCGGTTCGGATACTTGGCCGCGAAGCGGTCCACGCGCTCCCGATAAACCGGGTCCGTGCTGTCGTCGAGCATGTAAACCGTATAGTTTTCATAATTTTGCATCACACAAGAACGCGCGCTTTCTTCGACAAAATCGTTATACGTCGTATAAAGCAGGGCCACGTCGGGAGATGCAGCGCTCGAAAGATCGTCCGCACTCTCATCATTATGTTCGCACACGGGATGAGACCAACGGTAAATCAACGCAAAGATAATCACACCGATATTATAAAATCCATAAAGCCAGGCCAGTTCGACAAAGATAATAAAAAAACCGAGGGATGCCATTTGGAGGGGTGACCCCGCCATCTCGAACAATTGATTGAGACGCGGATGAAACCAGGCCAGGGACATCAGCCAGCAGGTAAAAATAAAGAGAAACAGGTGCGGCTTGGGAGAAATGTCAGCGGCATTCTCGGGCGTGCCGAGACGACGCTTCTCTTTCGTAGCCTTCACGTCTTCCAAACCTTTGTTTTTCGTCCGTTTCATTATTTATCCCTCCACAATTTAAAAGTGACGCCCAGGGCAACGGTCGTGAAGGCCTCTGCATTGGACGGTGCTTCATGACGAATTAAAAGGTGTCCCTCATGTTTTTCAAGCACCGGCGCGGAGACAAGCGCACTGAGCCCCCAAACGGTCCCGGAGGCCTGCGGGACGGAACTATCAAGATCTCCAAGAAGCGGGAATGCGCTGGCGCGCCAGCCGTTTTGAAAACGGTATTCCACCGGCAGGACGATGCGCCATTCGGTTTCGTCGATGCCGCCGGTCTTCGTGTAATAAAGCGTCGGATAGAGGCTGAACGCCGTCGTCACGGGGACATTAACTCCGCTGTAAATATTCCCGTCCGTGCCGCCGCCGTGTTCCTTCGGCCCTAAAAAACCGCCGACTTTGAGGGCATAGCCCCTGGAAAGATAAACAACGTGTTCGCCCTGGTAGAGTGCCTGGTCTGTGTTGTCGCGAAGTTCACGCGTCCCGACTTCAAACCGTGTGGTATGGATTTTCCCCCAATTGACGAGGCCGCCCGCAAAATAGGAGGGAATCTTCCGGCCTTCCCGAACCAGTGCGGGGTTGTCGAGACTGAGGGCATTGTCATAACGCACCCAGACCCGAAAGTTTTGTTTGACCAACGCGGAGAGCTCAATCGTCCGAAGCCCCGTGCCACCGCCGTTTGAGGTGTGCCCGGCCCACAGGCTGAGATCAAGATTGGGCGGTAAATGACGCACCGCTTCCAAACCCTGATGCGCGGCACTGTTTTCAGGGGATAGCTGGAGGGCTTCCTGAAATGTCTTCCGGGCCTCTTCGGCGTAATCCCCCGCGAGGAAGGCCTGGCCGAGCCCGACCACCGCTTCAATGTCTTTCGGGTGCTCCTGGGTAACCGCCTGAAAACGTTTGATGGCTTCCGGGGTATTGTTCCCCCACAACATATTGAAGGCCGCGCCCTTTTTCGCATCCACTCTTGAAGGGTCGATATCAAGAGCATCCCGGAAACGCTGCTCCGCATCCTGATGCCTCCCGGACCAGGCATAGCTGTACGCCAAGCCAACAAGCGCGTCCGTGTTGCGTGCATCCTCTTTAAGGACAGCCAGAAAATCGGCTTGAGCCGCTTCGTGGTTCCCCCGCCAGGAGCGAACATGCGCCCGCCCCAGACGGGCCTTGAGATGACCGGAATCACCTTGAAGCAGTGCGTCATAAATCGCCTCCGCCTCCACGTGCTTCCCCGAACGCGCAAGCCCCTCGGCCTCTTCGATCATGGCCGCTTGGGCTGTGCCCGCCGTGTATAGCAGTTGGGCCATTAAAAGAAATGCGGCAGAAAACACCCTCATCATTTGGCCTGCGTTTTCTTTAAAACCTGGATGACTTTCGCTTGCAATCATGACAATCTCCTCATTTACCGTACTTAAGTAGTCTTTGGGATTATATTCCCACAAAAATTGAAAGTCAAGATGTTTTCTTCCACTTCGGAAAATAATTTTCAAAACAATTTAGCTCAGTAAATCTGGAACCACTCAGAGATCATGGTTTATCGGTTCAGTTGTCACCATAATCATTACAGGCCGGGAGTAAAACATCGATCCGCGCGAACGGCATAAAAAAGAAGCTGCATGGACCGCAATGCTACTTGTGGCGGAATTTGTGCGCTTCAAAAAAAGTCTCAGGCTTTGGAGAGAAACCCGTCTTGAAGCCAATACCGCCTTGTAAAAAAATTCTGAAGAGAGACAATGCGAGGTAGAATCGGCGTGAAACCGATCTCAGCAACCAAAGGAAGCCCTAAATTACAGAGGCT
>JBHHXB010000203.1:0-3568 GCA_046756825.1 Nitrospiria bacterium
GCAAAAAGCGAAGGGATCCAATCCCCTCGAACGGGGCACTACGGATACAAGGGGGCCAGGGCGGAGGGCTTGGGGGCGGGTTTTTGTTGATGGGCTGTTTCGGCTTCAAAGGCCGCCCAAAGCGCCGCGCCCGCTTCCCAGGAAGTAGCCGACGGACTGTAGAGCACGGCGTTTAATGTTTTAATCTCGCTCGAAAGTGCGGGGATGACGCGGGTGGCGATCTCTCCCAGACTCAGCGGGCGCCCCGGCCAGCGGGCTCGGCCCCAGGCGAGCAGGGCCTCTTTCGCGGCGGCCGCGTCGTTTTGAAGACAGGACTTTTTGAGCTGATTTTTAATCGGGCCGGTATCGGGCGGCGTTTCCCGCTGCTTTACATCCGGCGCGGTCATTCGTGTTTTTCGATGCGCCCGCCACCAGGCGGCCAGCGTCGTCCCCCAGGCGATCGCCAAAGCGAGGCTGACCCAGGGCCACATCCCCGGCGCGGATTGCGGGGCAGACGGCGGCGCGGCGTTCACCATAGGGCTTTCATTTTCAAGTGTTTTCGGCGCGGGCAGCGGGGCGGCGGGGATCTGCGAAATCTCCGCCGGTGCCACCTGTATCCGCCGCGCGGGCAGGCGCGCGATTTCCACGGTTTTCGTCCGCGTGTTCCACCACGGCACTTCCACGGCGGGGAGCAACAGCGTGCCCGGCTGGGTCGGAATCAGCGCGATCTTTTCCTGCCGGATGCCGACGAGCCCGTCCTCGCGTGTTTCGTTTTCCATGGCCGGTTGATCGGGATAGGCCTTAAAATCTGAGGGAATATCGGGATTGATTTCAGGCAGTTGCGCGGCGGTCAAACCTTCGGCCACGAGCTGCAGGGTCCAGGTCAAGGGCTCGCCCACTTTTCCCGTGACGCCGTCGTCGGACAAATCCGTCCAGTTCTCCATCAATTTAAGATCGCGGGCGGGCAGCCACCGGCCTTTAATTTTGTCCTGCGGCACGGGGAGAACATCCAAAGTCATCTTTTCCGAGCGCAGACGTTTAATCGGGCCGCCGCCGGGGAAGGGATTAAACTGCGAGCGCCCCCGGCCCGCAAGCTGCCCTGAAAAGGAAATCGGCGCAACCGTCAAGCGCCCGCTTTGCTGAGGGAAGATGGCGTATTTCCGCTCAACGACGCGGTAGCGCTCGCCGTGAAGCGTCGTTTCAAACTGCCGGTCTTCGCCCAGTTTTTCGACAACGGCATCGGCGTCGCTCACATCGGGTTCCGAGATTTGAGCACTCAACAAACTCACGGCCCGGTAAAACCGAATCGTATAAATAAATTGAGATTGGACATAGCCCGACGAGGGCTCCGCCGACACGTCCAGAAACAACAACTCCGGCGCGCCATTTTTTGGAGAGGCGGGATTTTTTTCGATATCAATCCGCACCGCCGGGCTTTGATCCTTCCCGAAAGAAATCGAAGGGATGGTGAAAAAACCGGCCTGTTTTCCCATGAGCGTGAGCGTCCATTCCTTTTTTTGGGTGATCCGGGCATTGATGATTTCCATGCGGCTGCCTTCGGATTTCTGAATAATCTCAAAGTGCCGTTCAATCGGACTGAAATCCGGCTCGCCGTCCACGTCTTCGTCGGTCCAAAACACCAGGGTAAAGGATTCATTCAACGACACCCGGCTCCGGTCGAGCTCGGCGCGGATCTCGGCGGCCCCGGCATGGCGCACCCCCGGAACGGTCATCACGACAAGCAACATCCACATCAAGCGATTTTTCAAACTCACCATGCGTTCTCCTCACCGGGTTCTGCCTGCCGCAGTCTGGATTGATATAAAAATTTTCGACGCAGCAGACCGCCGGGGTCATCCGGGATACGGCGAAGCCATTGCTCGTTGGCCAACCGGGCTTCGTCCGGCATATCCATGTCTTCGTCTTTTTCGGCCCGCGCGGTTTGCTGATTATCGTCACCCGGCGTCTCTTGATCCTGGCTTTTCGCCTCCTCGCGCTGTCCTTCCTTTTCAGAATCGTCCTCATTTTCAGCGGACTGCGGCGGCGGGCCGTCTTTTTCTTCGCCCTCGTTTCCGGGACTGGGCTGCTGATCGTCCGAAGGATTTTGATCCCCCGTTTGATCCGGCGTATTTTCGGGATTTTCGCCGGGCTCATCCGAGGGTTCCCCTTCCTCGTTTTCACCCGATTCGCCTTCTTCGGGCTTGTTTTGATTTGGATTTTCCTGTTTTTCCTGCTGTTGTTCGAGCAGATCCAGATTATGCCGGGCATCCGCATGTTCAGGGTCGATTTTCAAGGCCTCGTCGTAGGCCTGCATGGCCTCCGGCACACGCCCGAGTTTCGCCAGGGCGTTGCCTTTGTTATAAAGGGCATCCGGGGTGTCAAGGCCTTCCAGGGCGCGCACGCTTTCCTCATACTGCCCGGCCCGGTAATGGGCCGCCGCCTTCCATTCCGGATTTTCAAAAAGCCCCGCCGCCTTTTCTTCATCCCCCGCGGAAAAAAGCGTGGCCGCGCGTTGATCGGGCCGGGTCCACAACGCATCCCATTCGAATGCGTCCGCGGTGCGGGGGAAGAAGAGGGCCGTCAAAAGAAAGACCGCAAGTACGCCCCGGCGAAAGGCCAGGGCACTCAGAAAGAGTAGAGGCAGTAAGAGCCACGGACCTTCTTCCCGCCAGATGTCGGCCTTTAAGCCTGTCTCCTCCCCTTGATTTTCCAGAATTTTCGGGGCGATTTCCGACAAAAGGGCCGTAATGTCGGCATCATCGACGGTCATGACCTGATAACGCCCTTCCCCCTGAAGCGCGAGCATGCGGAGACTAAGGTTGTCGAGTTTGGCAATGACGATTTCACCCCCCCGGTTTTTCAAAAATCCGCCCCGGGGCAATGAAATCGGGGCCCCTTCGGCCGTGCCTACTCCCAGGACGGAGAGGCGGTACCCCTGGCGCGTCAGACGCGCGACGACCGTTTCCAATGCCGTTTGAGGGGTATTTTCAATGCCATCGGTTATCAATAAAATTTTGCCGCGCGGAACACCCGCCTGCTTCAAAAGTGCTTCGGCCTTTTCCAGGGCGAGGTCGGGACGGCTGCCCTGCTTGGGGATGAGTTCCGTACGCAGGGCGGAGACCTGCGAAATGATGGTCTCCGCGTCCTGGGTGAGCGGGCTGACCACGAAAGGCTCGGCGGCGTAAACAATGAGCGCGGTCTGCCCCTCCCTCCGTTTTTTGAGAATATCAATCAACTTATGACGCGCCCGGGCCAGGCGGCTGGGTTTGAGATCCGCCGCATCCATTGAGCGCGACAAATCCAGTACGACCACCCAGGCCGACTGCTCGCGGAAAACGGGCTGTTCCAACTGCTCCCACGCGGGCCCCGCCAGGGCCATAAGCGCAAGCAGGCCCGCGAAGGCCAGTATACAGGTCGCATCCCGCGCCCTTCTTTCCTTCGCACGGTCGATGAGCAGATGGGGTAAAAGTTCCGGGTCGCAGACCGCCTGCCAGCTTCGGCTGACCGCCTTTCTGCGGGCATAGCCCCAAAGCAAAAGCCCCAACACCGGCAGGAGCCATAACCAGTCCGGTCTTAGAAAATGAAAATC
>JBHHXB010000204.1:0-3527 GCA_046756825.1 Nitrospiria bacterium
AGAATATGCTTCTTTTTGTAATGTCCGATTTCATGGGCGAGGATCGAGACCAGCTCCGGAGTCGTGTGGTTTTCAATCAAGGTATCGAACAGGGCGATGCGTTTGTTTTTGCCGAATCCGGTGAAAAAGGCGTTGGATTTTTTGGTCCGCCGGGAGCCGTCCATCACAAAAACATTTTGCAGGGGAAAATGGACCGACTGCGCGAAGGCCATGATGGCATCTTTCAATTCCCCGGCTTCGAGAGGTTTGAATTGATTGAAGAGCGGCATGATCCATGTCGGTGCAATGAGTTGAATAAAAAGCGCAAACACGGTGGTCGCGCCCCAGGCATAGAGCCAGGCCGCGGGTCCGGCTGACTCAAAAAAGGACAAAAGTGCTGCGAGAATCGGAACGCCGAGCAGTAAAGAAAGCAGCGTGCCCTTGACGAGGTCGCTGATATAAACGGCGGGCGTGGTTTGATTAAAGCCGAAGCGGGCTTCAATGACAAAAGTGCTGTAAAGCGAAAAAGGGAGTGAGATGATTTTTCGGCAAAGCAATAATACGCCGATGTAAGCCAGACCGGTTGCGAGCGGGCCGAGGCCCCATGTGCGCACCACTTGATCCAGCAGATTAAAACCCTCTAAAAACCAAAAGAGAAGCATGAGCACGAGCATAAATGACGATGTGAACAGGCCGAAGGTTGTCCTCGCACGGGTGTAATTCTGTGAGGTTTTGTATTTTTCAGGGTCGTACACGCCCTGCATTTCTTGAGGGGGCGTGCTTTCAAGACGGCTCAAATTCAAAATATCCGCGTATGTGCCGAGCAGATATTCGATGACGAGGGTAATCAGGATAATAATGGCATAGCTGTTCATCGTGCTTCCTCAAGATAAGTGTATTCCTATTTTGGAGAATTCCGTTATTTTTTTCGAGTGGAAACTTGAAAAAAGAGATCGAGGGAATTTACCGGCTGGCTCTTTCGATTTGCCGGAGCGTCTTCGAGGCCTCTTCCCGCAGGGCCTCGCATTCGACGACGGTGGCTTTTTTGAGGCAGTTTTGTAACGCGGGCCAGCCCGCGAGCGTTTCAAGACGCATGCGGGCGAGTTTGGGGGCCTCGCCTTCCATTTCTCCGAAAAACTGCGCGGCATACCAGCGGGTGTTCCAATCCGAGGATTGAAGCAGGATGGTGAGTGTTTCGATGGTGTCCTCATTTTCCTTCAGGGGAACAGGCGCGCCCTGCCGGATGTTCCAAGTGAACGTTGTGGTATTCACGCGTGAAAAATTAAGCCGAACCGGGGTGAGCTGGTTGGGGCTCACGGTGAGTTGAAGTGATTTTGAAGAGCCCGTTTCGACATGAAAGAGGGTATCCACCAAGGTCAGGGGCAAGAGTCGAATGATAACATCATGGGTGCCCGCTGGCAGCGAGATGCGTATCCTCTTGATCCGGGAAGGCATTTCGACCGAGTCTTGCAGTCTTCTCCCGAGTATTTTTTTTGCCAAGTGGGTTTCCTGATCTTCCGTTGTGCTGAAAACGGCAAATCCGGTCATGCACCGCATACAGTAAAACTCAACATATCCTTCCGAGCGATCAGGAAGAGACGGGGCAGTGGCTTGATTTACGGCTGTCGCGCAAGACGTGAGCATCAGGCCCGTCATGATGAGGCTGATTTTGAAAAAAAGAGAAAGAAAAGGCCGCCTGTTGGACGCGAGGGAGTTCACTTAAGCTCGATACGTTTTTTGAAAGCGATTTTTGAATGGATGTTCTCAGGATAGGTGAATTCTCGTTTTCTGTCAATGAACCCTAAGGAACGGGCGGCTGTGGAGCGTTCTTTTTGAGGAGGCATTTTGAGCCGATGTTTGAGGGGTAAAATGCATTTTTCCGAGATCGACATAATTCTTTTAAAAAAATTGACAAGGTTTATTTGGTGTGATATAACTCGAAAACTTTCGCTATAAAAGCAGCATATTTTTTGCCTAACTGTTGAATTTATCAAGGGTTTTGTTGAAATGATGCCATCAAGATATGCACGGAGAATTTTCGCGAATGTTGATTAAAGGCATTCTGTTTTTCGTTGTTCTCTTGTGCAGTCTTTTTTTGTCAGTGTCCTCGTCCCTACGTTTTCAGTTGCGGGAAAATTATCCCTGGGGGCAATTTTTAGGCAGGCGCTTTGCTGGGATGTTTTACCTTGGAAACACTGCTTTATGAAAGCGGGATATCCAATAGGCAAGGTTGCGGAAGCCAGTCAATTGTTTCAAAAGGGCATGACGATTTTGAAGAGTATGGTGTCTTCTGCGTACGGAAGGGTTGAGGTTTTGCGAGAGAAAAAAGGAACTGTTTTGCGTCTGATTTATTCTGTTCTGCTGTCCTTCTTTGTGTCGTCTGTGTTTGTGCCTGCGACAGGCTCAGCTCAGGAAGATGATGTCGACCCAAAGGCAGGAAGACATCTTTTCAGGCACTATTGCGCGGTTTGTCATGGTTTCACAGGAAAAGGGAACGGCATTAACGCGGATAATCTGGGAGACGTACATCCCACGGATCTCACCTCCGAGGACATTGACAAGCTGGATGACGAGGAAATTTATGAGGTGATCGAAGGCGGCGGCGCGGCGATTGACATCTCCTATTACATGCCGCCCTGGGGCAGCGTATTTTCTCCGGAGCAGATCAACGATATTATTGCGTATATTCGCACTTTGTCAGAGGCGAATGGCAAGGAGCTTTCCGAGGTCGTTCGTTTTGCCGATGTCGGCAAGAAGGGTGAGGATGGTTGTGTGATGTGCCATTCCCGTGAAAAAACCTTGCTTCGCCCGATTGCGCCGAATATTGGTCATGAGGGAAGCAAGTTGCGGAGGGAATGGCTTGCCCGGTTTTTAAAGCAGCCGGAGCTCTTGCGTCCCGTGGGTTTCATGCCTTTCACAAAATCAAAGATGCCGAATTTTTTCTTTACGGACGCCGAGGTGGAAGCCTTGGTGAGTTATCTGATGACATTGAAAGATGAGGGGGTTCAACCGGATGTACTGGCGGGCTGGGATCCGACGGACCCTGCGGAGATTGAGCAAGGTGAAATCCTCTACTTTGAGGACTATGCCTGCGATGGGTGTCATAAGCAGACGACCGACGGGCAGGGCGGCGCAGTCGGTCCCGTGCTTTCGTACGCGACCGAGCGCATTCGTCCGGAGTGGATGTTTTACTGGATTAAGAATCCGCAGGCGATGCGCCCTGATACGCCGATGCCTAATTTTAATATGCCGGATGATCAAATCCGGTCGATTTTGGCCTATCTTTACAGCTTGAATGGAAACGCCTCTGTCGCATCGACCGTCGCGAACAAGTCCGCCGCGAATCCGGCGCGGGTTGCTAAAGGGAAAAAACTTGTGGAGTCGAAAAACTGCAAGGGCTGTCATTTAATAGATTCATTTAATAGTCAGTTGGGCGCAATGGAAGAAGATGCAGAGCTGGAAGACGCGTCTGATAATGGAGGCGAAGGATAGATGATGAGAAAGGGTATGCGTATGTTTCGGAAATTTTCTCTTGTTCTGTTGGGTTT
>JBHHXB010000205.1:0-3526 GCA_046756825.1 Nitrospiria bacterium
CCTTCTCCCTTGGCTGCGACAGCCTCGTAAGCCGGTGCTTTTCTGGCATTTAAGGCCGCTTCCAGCTCCCGGACGGGAACGATGTTCGCCAAATCCCGCTTGTTGTACTGAATGACGTAAGGTAACTTTTCCAGATCAAATCCGTGATCCTTTAAGTTTTTAACCAGGTTGTCCATGCTTTCCAGGTTGGCTTCCATGCGCTCAACTTGAGAATCCGCGACAAAAATCACGCCATCCACACCGCGAAGAATGAGTTTACGGCTGGCATCATAAAAAATCTGACCCGGCACGGTGTAGAGGTGGAAACGGACTTTAAAACCCTTGATTTGCCCCAAGGCCAGAGGGAGAAAGTCAAAAAACAAGGTTCGCTCCGTTTCCGTCGCGAGTGAGATCATCTTGCCCTTGCTGTCCGGATTGATTTTTTTGTATATGTATTGCAGATTTGTCGTTTTTCCGCAAAGACCGGGGCCGTAGTAAACGATTTTGCAGCTAATTTCACGCGCGGAGTAATTTATAAACGACATGTTTTATTCCTGTGAAGAAATCATCGGTTTCATGCAGTGCGCCGTCGGCAAAAGAACAGACCGAACCCGCTAACTAAAAAGGTTTTCAATATCTTCTTCGGTAATTTCTTGAAAGGGAGATGAAGCGCCCTGCTTCGAATCGGACTGAGCCACCTTTTCGGTCAACTGATCAAGGACCGCCGTCAGCGCAGCAACACTCCGTTTGACTCTCAAGCGAATCAGGCCCAGCGAAGAACGGTCATCAAAAACAACCACGAGAATAGCACGATGCCCGACCAGGGAAATATGAATATTGTCCCGCTGCCCTTCGTGAAACAGAATGGAAAACTCTTTTTCTCCCAAGAGCTGCGCCATTCCACCGGTCGCGGCAATATTTCCGGCCGTTAAGGACGCGAGCGAGGTCGTGTCGATATCACCCGTCTCGCCGATGCTGGCAATCAGTTGTCCGTCTTTATCAACCAGGAAGGAAACCTTGGCTCTTGAAAGCTGATTGAGCTTTTGCAGTTCTTTGTCGATCAGTCGTGAGTCTTCTTCAAATAACACTAAACCGGGATTGAGCATCGCAGACCCCACCCTCAAGATTGCTTGGCAATTGACGTTTTATTTATACCACCAGAACGGGGGTTGCGCAAATGATCGAAAAAGCGAGGGTTGGAGGTCAGTCTACCATTTCGTCATACATTTCGGCCTGATTGAGACGCTCAATAAAATGCTCGGCCCAGGTCAAGTAAAGACGTCCGGCATCCTTCATAGCGAGCACCCCCTGCTCCAGGCCTTTAATATCTCCCTCATCACCTCCCTCTTGAGCAAGTTTTATCAGTTTTGATTCGAAGACGTGGTTCAGGTTTTCCATCGATTCAAGCACACCCGCCAACGATTTTTTTATACTGTCCTCCATCGTCACTCTCCTTATCAATAAATCGTCGATCGCTCCGTCCCGAAAAAAAATCCCATCACTTGAAAAGTGATGGGATTAAAGGGTTCGGAAACCATCCTAATTTAGCGATGGACTAAGGTAATCGCGTTATGTTTGGCGGCACTGCATACGACCACACAAAGCTCACAGCCCTTGCATCGCGGCTCTACAACTTCTGCGACCCGGTTTTCTTTATTAAACAAAATCGTGTTCGCCTCAGGGCAATACATAATACATAAACGGCACCCCTTGTTGGCTACACATGAATCATCAATGACTTCCGCAACAGCATACATTCAAATTTCTCCCTTAAATTTAAACCAGCATCGGTGTTTTAATCGTCTCCGCCCACTCCGCGCCTATTTCATAAACACGACGGATGGTCTCCATGTTTTTCTTTAAGAGCTGCTCCTTTTTTGCAAACTTCTTTTTAATCGCCTCGTCAAGCGTGGCCGTCCCCCCCGATGCCACATATTTCTTGCCAAAGCGGTCCTGAATCGCCAATTCCATCGCCTCCATGTCGACAATCTTTGTCGCCCCCATCAAGGCACCGAGCATCCCCATATTCGTGGCCAATTCCGTCCCGGCGATCTCAACCGCCAAGGTTGTCGCGGCAATATAGAACACGGGAATATTCTGCTCTTCAAGAAATCGGATATCGTCTTTTTCGAGCGGAAGCGGTTCATCGGAATTGATAATGAGGAGCCCACCGGGTTTAATCCCGGAATAAAAAGGCATCGTGTAACACTTTCCCATCGTAATCACTTGAGGGTGAAAAACCATAATGGCGTCGGGATAAACCAATTCCCCTCGGTCATAAATTTTCTCCTCAGCCATCCGCACATAACTTTCCGCAGGAGCCATCCTTTTTTCCGCCCCAAAAAAGGGATTGGAAATCGCAAATTTTCCCTCTTTTGATGCTGCTGTCGCCAAGACATGCGCGGAGGTCACAACACCCTGTCCCCCAAGGCCGGACATCCTCAAATTGATACGCTTCCTCATTTGAAACTCCTCATATCTAAAAGTTAGACCCACCAGTCAGGCGCTTAAGCTTTAGACCGTAATCGCTTTTCTTCTCTTTTTCTTCTTTGGGTTGACCGAATCCAAATAGGCTTTCGCCTCTTCAGAGACGTATTCCTCAAACTCAAACCGCTTGTTCGGCCCCTCAGAGTCCCGCATTTCTTGCAGCCCCTCCATCATCTGCTTGCCAATTTCCAAGATGCATGGAGTATAAAGCTGTATATAGGTTGGCCCAACCTCTCTGGCAACCAATATGGCTTGCCGAATCGCCTTTTCAACACGGTTAGGCTTGCTGACAGTCATTTTTGCGACATAGTGGCACCCGGAAACTTTCGCGATTTCGGGAAGGTTGACTTTATCGAACTTCTTCCCCGCAGGGGCCATTTTGGCGACAAAGCCCTTTTGCATCAAACCGCTGGACTGACCGCCCGTGTTGGCATAAAGTTCATTATCAAAACAAATCGTTGTGAACTTTTCCTGACGGAACCACGACTGAAGGGTCATGTCCAAACCGATATCAACTGTCGCCCCGTCTCCGGCCAAAACCACGACGTCCTTAACCTTGTCGGGAAAGCGGTAAGAAAGCGCCCGTTTCAACCCGGAAGCCACCGCATTCTGATTGCCAAACAGAGAATGAATGTTATGAACCGCCACATGAGGGAACACCAGACTGGTGCAGCCCGTCGATCCGACCATGACGGTATCTTCTGGTGCGGGTAAGCAGGCCAACACATATCGAAAAGCGATGGACTCGGGACAGCCCGCACAGAGGGAGTGCTCCTCAATCAATTCCTTCGACTCCCCAACATCTTTCCAGCCCCGGCCTTCTTTGCCGTAGGTCCCTTCTTCAACCAATTCCTGATATTCCACAGGCATGATGTCATAAAACTCTTGGTTGATCTTGATTTTTTCTTTAGCCATGGACTGCCTCCTTTTTCTTGGCAAGTACCTTTTTAATTTCTTCGACAATGACCTCAGGAGGCATTGTCATGCCGCCCGCCACATGGGGGCCTGCAATCACACGATGGTTGTCCGGAATCGTCGCCCGGATTTCGCGCGCCATCCA
>JBHHXB010000206.1:0-3500 GCA_046756825.1 Nitrospiria bacterium
GAGGCGACGATTGATGTCCCTTCCGGAGAAAAAATTCCCGTGAACCTGAAACTACTAGAGGAGGAAAAACCATGAAACCAATCCAGCGGATGCTGATTGTCGGAGTGATGCTTCTTCCCCTCCTCAACGCGGCCATCGCTGCGGCGGCCCTCAAAAAAGGGACGGTTGCGCCTTCTTTTCAGGCGCTGGAGAAGGGTGAAAAAGGGCCGATGGTCATCCTTTATTTCTTTAAACATCCCTCCAAATCCTCGGTGAAAGGCTTGGAGGAGATGAAGGCGCAGTATGCCTTATACAAAAAGGCGGGGATTCAAATCTTCGCCGTCAGCAAAAATCCGGGCCGCACTTTGGATGAATATCTCAAATCGGCCGCGCTTCCCTTCCCCGTCGTCAAAGACAATGGGAAAATCTTTAAGGATTACAAGATGGGGATTATCCTGCCGACCACTGTGGTGCTTGGTCCTGGACGACGGGTGACGGATACCCTGGAGGGCGGCGGGCCTTCATCGAAGCGCTTCATCACCACCGTGGCGCAGCGGAGCATGCTGCTGAAGCAAAACGAATTGGCGAAAACACTGTACACACAGGTTTTGGAGAAAGACCCCGACAATATCCCCGCCCAAACCGGCTTGGGTCATGCCTTATTGGGGGAAGGCAAGCTAGACCAGGCTGAGGCTGCGTTTTCAAAAGTCGTGTCCTTGAGCAACCCCGAGGCTATTTTGGGCAAAGAAGGGCTTGCCGTAGTCCATCTTAAAAAAGGAGAGACCGCCCAGGCGATGGCCGTGGCCGAGGAGATTCAAAAGAAAGATCCTGAAAATGGCCTCGTGCACTTGATGAAGGCCAATGTGCTTGCCAGCCGCGGCGATCAAGAGGGGGCTCTGGCGGAATACAATGAGGCCATTGAAGGGAAGCTGAGCACCGATTTTCAGCGGGCCGAAGCCTACAACCAGGCGGGTCGTATTCATTCGGAACGCGGAGAGTATGCACAGGCCGAGTCCATGTATGATCAGGCGGTCAACGAGAATCCTTATTCGGCTGAAATTTTAACAAACCGGGGCGCGCTGTATGAAAAGCAGGGACAGCCTCAAAAAGCGCTGGCGCTTTATCAAGAGGCTTTGACCGCCAATCCCGCGGATGAGGTGGCCCATCTGCTCTCCAGGCGCATCATGCAGCATCTCGACTTTAAAGAAGACATGGCCCGTCAGGAACGCGTTGACAAGCTGGTCTCCGGGTTGGCCGAGCGCTTCAAAAAAGGGGATGTCCGTCCCCGTCCGGTTTCGGATCCGTGGTCTTCCCGGCCCATGACGCTCGCCTTTTTAGGCCTGAAATCCATCGGCGGAGGGCTCTTGCGCGAAGGCATGGCAGAAGTGCTTCAGCAGGAAATCGCGCAACAGGTCATGGCATCGCAGCGGGTTTCCGTCGTTGAGCGGGAGATACTGGAAAAACTGCTGACGGAGCTGAAACTTGGATCATCCGAATTGGCCGATCCCGAAACGGCTTTGAAGCTGGGGAAAATCCTGGCCGCGCGCCTCATTGTCACCGGAAAACTGATTCAGGTGCCGAATGGCATCCGACTGAGTCTGCGCGTGATCGACCCGGAAACCTCCGCGGTGAAAATGACGTACGCCGATGAAATGGGTCCGAATAAAAATCTGATGGCCCTGGCGGAGACGACGGGAAAAACCCTCAGCCGGAAGATCAAAACAAGCTATCCCCTCCGCGGAAAAATCGCTCTTGTTGAGGAAGATCACCAGGTGATTGTCAACCTGGGCCGCAAACACGGGATTCAAACCGGCGTCAAAATGAAAATCATCGCGGATGGCGACGAGATTGTCATCGACGGGGTGGTCATTGGCCGCCGGAAAAAGAAAGTCGGTCTGCTTGAAATTGTCACGGTGGAAGAGCGGCTTTCATACGGCAGGTTGATGGAAGAAACCGCCGCCATTCAAAAGAATCAGAAGGTCCTGGAAAATGTGGAAAAAGACCCGAAGCTGTTCTAAATGCAAGTTGCTTTTTATGGCGATATTGACTATGGTTTCCGCGTGCTCATCGAAACCGGGGATAGCCCGCTCCGGGAAAGAAGAGGCTCCAGAAATGCTGACTGTTGCGGTACTGCCTTTTGAGGATCATAGCATCACGCACTCCCCGGAAACCCTGGGGCTGGCGCGGACCGTTGCCGACCGGATTACAGAAAAGCTGGCGGGCGCTTCGGGGATTTCTCTTGTTGACCGGGACTCGATTGAAAAACTGCTGGATGAGCTTTCTTTGTCGAGCCAGGGCTTAACGCAGGCTGAGGGGCGGTTGCAACTCGGAAAGCTTTTAGGTGCCCATTACCTTCTGATGGGGGAATTCAGTGAGGTGGTGGGAACGCTTCGACTCGATGCCCGCGTCGTTGAAGTGCAGACCGGGACGATTGTCAGCTCAAATTCAGTCGATGGCGCCGTTTCGAAACGACAGGTTCTCGAGCGGGACTTTGCGCGAAAAACCGCCGCGCTGCTGCTTAAAAAAGCCGGGGGCGGGCATTCCCGGCCGCCGGAGAGCAGTGAGGATTACCTTCGGCTCGGCCGCCGATATGAACAAGCGCATAAAACGGATCAAGCCCTCACCGCGTATCAAAAAGCCTTGGCGCTTGATCCGGAAAATCGAGAAGCCAGGGATCGCATGGAAATATTGTTGATGATGGCCGTCGAATAAAAACACTTCTCGAAAGATTGAAGGCCGCAGGGGCAAGATCGAAGGGGGCAATGTCTCGATTTGTTCCGCCGCCGCACATCATTTAAAAAATAAGGATAACGATGCCGACCCAAAAAGTGACGCGATTTCTCTTTTTTCTAAGTCTGCTTCCGTTCTACGTCCTGACGGCCTGCAGTCAGGGGGATGCCCCGTCGAGCGGTGCGGCCTCGGTAGAGGTGCGTTTGAAACTGACCTCCGTCGGAAGCAATAAAACCCTTGTTTCCAAAACACGGCGTAAGGCGCCGAGCGAGGAGGTTCAGTCGGTTCGAGTTGAGGTGACGACAAATACGGGTGAGCCTGCGACGACGCCGAAAGTTGAGAATGTGACACCGAACGAACCCTTAAGCGTTGAACTGGATGATGTGGCGACCGGATTTCAGCGGACCTTTACCGTGGAAGCCTTTTCAGGTGAAAACGGAGAGGGCGACGTCGTTTTCAAAGGCCAGGACACGGTTGACCTGTTTTCGGGGGAGAGTGTTGAGATCACGATTGAAATGGCCCGCCCGAGTGAATCGATTTCAGTCACCCCCAAAGAAACCGTCGTGAATCTTTTGGGCGATGCGGTGTTTTCCGCGGATGTCACAGCGCTTTCCGATCCAGCGTTGGAGTGGTCTGTCAATGACCATGTGAAGGGGAACGCCGTGCTGGGCACGCTCGCCGTGGAAGGCAACACCGCGACCTATACGGCCCCGAGTGCTTTCCCGGGGTCCAATGTCGTCACAATTAAAGCAAGAAGCGTGGCCGACCGCAGTCTGTTTGGAACCGCGACC
>JBHHXB010000207.1:0-3352 GCA_046756825.1 Nitrospiria bacterium
GACAAATAATGATGCCACAGCATGCGGGCGGCGACGGCGCGGTAGGGTCGCCAGCTTTCCGCGTGCGCGGCGAGCGCCTCGTTGGAAGGCCGGGTTTTGAGTGCCTTGACCCGGCGGAAGGATTCGGCCAGGGCGATGTCTCCCGAAGGCCAAATATCCGGTCTCAGCAGGGCCATTAGCAGATAAATCTGGGCGGTCCACGGCCCGATGCCTTTGATTTGGGTCAAAGCCATGGATACGGCCTGGTCGTTCATCAGGGCCAGCGCGTCAAGGTCAAGTTCTTGCCGTACAATGGCTTCGGCGAGATGAATACAATAGGCTGTTTTTTGCCGCGTAAGTCCCAAGTCCCTCAAATACGAGACGCCGGCGGATAAAAATTGTTCGGGCGTAAAGGGCGTGATGCGGGCCGAAAGCCGGTATAACATCGCCTTGGCCGATGCCAATGAGACTTGTTGCTCCAAAATGATTTGGATCAGGGTGCGAAAGCCCTGCGGTCTTTCCCAAAGCGGCGGCGGGCCGTGACGATGGGCGAGGCGGGCCAAATCCGGATCGCGCTTCGACAGGATTTCGACGGCCTGGACAAGGCTGTTTTGCGTTAATCGGGGAGGAACGATATGCTCTCGCCCGCTTCTTGTACCGGTGTTTGTAAAAAGGCCGGGCTTGGGGGTGGCGATTTTCACTTGTCGCGCGTCTGGGCGAGGCTCAACTTAACGGTCAGCCCGGAGGCCAGCGGAAGGGCCGGCCGCCCATCACGTGGATATGGATGTGAAAGACGGTTTGCCCGGCTTCTTGGCCGGAATTGATGACGGTTCTAAAGCCTTCCAGAATACCCTTTTCTTCCGCTAGTCTGCACACGATGGTAAACAAATGGGCCAAGGTTTCCGCGTCGCCCGGTCTGATGTCGGCCAGCCGCGCGATGTGCGTTTTCGGGATGATGAGCAAATGCACCGGCGCTTGTGGTGAAATATCCTCAAAGGCCAGGGCGCGGTCATCTTCATAGACGATGTTGGCGGTGATTTGTTTTTGAATGATTTTGCAGAAAAGACAGTTTTCTTCCAGATGTGGCGGGGTCATGGCCGGTCCTCCTTTGCGGATGCGGCGGATGGTGATTTTTTGAGCGTGCGCCCGGCTTTTTCCGCCAATCCCGAACGGGCGGTTCTTTTTTGAAGTTCTTGTTCGATCTCTTTAAATGAAATGCCGTAAAAACCCAAGGTCACGAGCATGTGATACAGGAGGTCAGCCGTTTCGTGGATGATTTCCCCACGCTCGCCGTTTTTCGCGCCGATGATGAATTCTCCCGCCTCCTCGGCGACCTTTTTTAGGATACGGTCGATGCCACCTTCCAAAAGCAATGAAGTATAGGATTTCGCAGGGGATGCCTGTTTGCGTGCCAGGATGGTTTCGGAGAGCAATTCCAGAACAGAATTTTGCGCGCCCGGCTTGCCGCCCGAGTCTGTCCGGGGTGCGATCTGTCCTTCGGGGGTGAGGGTTCGAAAGAAGCAGCTTCTTTTCCCCGTGTGACAGGCGGCTCCGATTTGCTCGACTTCGATTAAAAGGGTGTCTTCGTCGCAGTCCACAAAAATTTTTTTGATTTTTTGGACGTGGCCGGAGGTTTCGCCTTTTTTCCACAATTTTTTGCGGGATCGGCTCCAGAAGTGCGTCTCTCCGGTTTCAAGGCTCAGCCGCAGGGATTCCCGGTTCATATAGGCGACCATCAAAACGTCTTTATTGAAGGCGTCCTGAATCACGGCGGGAATCAGTCCGTTGCTGAATTTGATTTTCGAAAAATCGAGATCCATATTTTTGCAGTCGATGAGCGAACCGTTCATTTAAGGTAAGGTGGCCGAAGTCTAGCCAAATGATTCGATTTGTGCAAGCATTCGAAGCGGGTGGTGCATGGCGGCCGTTTTTTTCGACGACGTATTTTGAACTATCTCTTGAACTTAATTCACAAAATGGGGTATAAAAAACGGCTTGTTTTATTCAAACCTTAAACGTTACGAGAAATTCATTTAGAAGCATGGCCCGCACATTATAATATTGATTGACCGGCGGGTTTTGCCCGCAGGATGTTTGACCCGATTTTACGACGAGAGGAATTCTGCATGAATAACGAAATAGCGGCGCAGTTGAATCCAAAAGAACGCTCTGATTCAGAGCGGCAACAGGCGGTGGAAAAACTGGTTTTTAGTCCCAATAAACCCGATCCCGAACTCTGGCGAACCATTATCCCGCTTTTGGGGGATGAGCCCGTGTCATGGATTCAGCAGTTGGAATTTCGTCTGCTCAAGCGGCTCCCCTTCGCGCTCGACTTTACTTTGGCGGCCTTGGACTTGTTGGATTCGACTTCTCCTGCGATTCGTTCGGGCGCGGCGGGGCTGGTCAGGCAGGTTGTGGACCGTCTCGTTTTTGAAAAAAATGAAGCGGCCTTAAAAACCGTTGAAGAAAACCTGCTGGTTCCGCTCATTGCGAAATTGAAACGGGAAGATCTCGCGAAAGAGCATGGGGTATGGATTGAACTTTATAAAACACTGTCCTTTTTGAGCGATGCCTCCGAAGTCAGTCAGGCAATGGTTGAGCTGTTGCCCCATGGCGGCGACGAGGGGCTTTTTGTTTTCGCCCTCTATGTCCAGAGGAAGCATCCCTCCAATTGCCTCGAGCCGCTTGTTGCGGGTTTTGAAAATGCCCAATCAGACGACACCCGTCTTCATGTCATCCGCGCATTGACCGTGTCCCTCACCAAGGGCGGGGAGCGTGTCGGTTATGACAGCACCGAGCCGGTCATGCAGGGATTGATTGGCGGGCTCAAAAGCAAGAGCGAAAACGTGCGCCGTGAATCCTGCGCTGTGTTGCGGTCCCGGGCCGCCATCGCCGCAAAGCAGGGGCACGCCATTCCCTTGGAAAATGAAGTCTGGGACGCCCTGTTCGCCCTCTACGGCGAGCGCCTCAACAACCCCTACGCGCGCGATAAGGATCAGGCGAATATGGCGATTGCCGCGCTTCCCATTAACCAGGACCGTCTTCTGCGCTTGTTTGAACTAATGCACCGTGTCGAGGATGAAATGGAAAAACAAAGCGTTGTCGGTCTGATCGGCAGCTTTAAAACCGAGGAATCGCGGAGTGAACTTTTGAAGCTGCTCCGGGAAAATTTCGCCGGACTGCGTTTGGAGGCCCAGAAAATCACCATCGCATCGGCCTCGAAATACCTCCCCGACGAGGAAGTCGAGGCGGAATTTGACAAGCTTCTTGAAGGGAAAGGACTGCATTCAGACATCCTGTCGCAGTTGGGCGATAAGCTTTTCGCGCCGCTTCCCAGTTTAAAAAATCGGCTTATGAAATGGCTGGGGCTGAA
>JBHHXB010000208.1:0-3349 GCA_046756825.1 Nitrospiria bacterium
TATGAGGAGGACTGACCCCGGCGCACAATCGGGATTCGGATTGAAATGCGTGTGCCCTGTCCGGGGTGGGAGTCGATATAGAACGTCCCGCCGGAAAGCTCGACACGCTCCTTCATTCCGAGGATGCCGATTTCTTTTCGCATCATTTGCGGGGATGAGAAGTAGCGCTTCACATCGAAGCCCTTCCCATCATCCGTCACGTAAAGGTGAATATAGGGATCACGCTTTTCCAGTGAAAGAATAGCGGACTCGGCCTTGGCATGTGTGCCGATATTGGACAGCGATTCCTGAATAATACGAAACAGCAGGATCTCAATCCGGGTCGGCAGGCGTTTAATCGCGCCCGAGATTTGAAGATGAACCTTGAGCCCGTTATGGGTCTCAAATTCTTTAACGACCCATTTAACGGTGGCAACAAGACCCGAATCGTCCAGAATCGGAGGCCTTAATTCCGCGGACAGACTCTTCAGGCTTTCAAAGGTTTTACCCGCCTCACGCTCCGCCCGCTCAAGACGTTTTGTCATTTCTTCCGTCGGGGTTTCTATTTTTTCCTTCAGCCATTCCAACTCCGTCCGAATGGTGCTCAAGGCCCGCGCCGACTCATCGCGCAGTTTTTTCGCGATTCTCCGCCGTTCTTCTTCCTGTACATTGACAATGGCGGAAGACAGCGTCTGAAGCCGCTCTCTGTGCCGACTGACCGAATGATGAAGAATAGCGTTTTCGATGCCCAGTGACACTTGCCGCGCCATGTCAGCGACCTGTTGGATCTCGTCATCTGTAAATTTTCTAAAATACCGCGTCTCATCAAGCAGGAGCACGCCGCTCACGCGGTCTTTGTTGATTAAGGGCACGGCGAGGATGGATCGGGATTTAAAGGCCCGCATCCATTTTTTACCGACCCTGGGATCATGGGCTGCGTTTTCAATGACAAAGGGATGCCGCTCCCGCGCCGTGATAGGGATCAAGTGATTTTCGTTCATCTTGAATTCGAATTTTCGTGTGGCGTCGGCCCGCTGATCCGAGGCGCTCGCGCCATAGTAGAGATGCCGCTTTGCGTCCTCTAAAAAAATATAGCTGTTACTCGCGCCAATCATTTTTTTGAGGTTGTCCGCCACGGAGGAGAGCAGCTGCTCCAGATTCAGGCTCTTGGAAATGGACTGTCCCACTTCATTTAAGGTCAGGACGGACTCGATCTTTTTTTGGAGCACCCCGAAGGCCCGGACCTGGTCAATGCAACGCCCCACCGATTGCCCGAGCTCGCCCAGGGCGCGGAAATCCGCATCGGAAAAAAGGGCCGTACGACTGAAAAAAATCAGCAGACCCCAGAGATGATCATCCGACTCAATCGGGACGCCCATAAAAGAAACCAGCGCTTCCTCACCCAGAAGCCGTTTTTTTAAGTGGGATTTCTCGGATTTGGCGGTGAGCAGGACGGGTGCGCCTTTTTCGATGATTTTCCAGAGCAGGTGTTCTTTTCCACCCACGCCATGCTCCTGAACCTGTTCCTGCTGATGGGCGGAGAGCCCGTGATCCGCAAGCATCAATAGTTTCTTTTTTCCGCTTTGCAGCCGAAGCAGCGCCCCTCCTTCAATCCCGAATTGCAAAAATCCTTTTTTCATCGCCTCGCCCAGGATTTGATCCTCATCAAGGTGATGCTTGGCATTTCCCGAGGTCTCTTTCGAAATTTTCCGCAAGGCTTCGGAAATCGGATTTAAAATCGCTTGCAAGCCATTTTTAAAGACCAGTTCCGTTTCCAAGGGCGCGATTTGCGTCACATCATCCGCCTTAAAAACAACAGCGGTCGGTTTTTCTTCCTCTTTTTCCAGACTCAAGTGGACGAGCAGCACCCTTTTTCGTCTCCCTGGCTTGATTAAAAAAGAGAGTTCGAAGGACTCCTCTGTTGGCTCCTTTGCGGCTTTCAGCTTTTTTAAGGCCGCGACATAAGCGGTATATCCCCTTTTTGTTAAAACCTTCGAAAGGGGTTTGTTTTTTAGCTGATCCGCCTCAAGTCCTGTGAGATCCAAAAATTTGGCGTTGCAACTCTGGATGCGGGAAGAGAGATCCAGTAAAACCGTGATCGGCTCAGTACCCGCCGGGACTTCTTTTTCAGGCGCAGGCGAGCGCGATGGAGGGGCGGTGACTGGTTTTTCGGAACACAAAAAGGGAAGAACAAGATTCGCCAGCGCCAGAAAAACCTCCTGATCGGCCGGATTGAGGGCCTGCGGCTCAAAATATCCAATCAACAGAGAGCCGACGATGCGATCACCGGAGCGTAAGGTTACGCCGCCAAAGGTTTTCACATTGATGCCCCGGATGACCTGGCCGATGAAGCGGCGGTCTTTTGAAATATTGTCTGAAAAAAGCGGGGCGGCTTCCTGGCTCACAATGTTGGGAAGAGACTGCCAGGCGCGTGTGAGTTTGCCGTCTTTTAAGAGCTGCTCCGGCACGCCGCTCTGCGAGTGGAGCCCCCAGGTTTCATCGTCCTCATTTCGTGTGAACAGGATAAAAATGTCAGGCTGGACGACTCCCCGGATTTGCTCTAAAAGACGGGAGAGAAAACCCTCCGAATGAAGCGCTTTGTCTGAAAACTTCCCGTAAAGCGCTAATACCGGGCTGAGTTTTTCATGAAACCTGGAAGAGGGGTGAGGATGCGCAGGCGCTTCGATACCGCCCTCATCATCCAATGATGTCCCCTCAGGTACTGCGTCGGACATCTTAAATCCCTGACCCGCCGATGCGAGTTCAATTCAGTGTGATAAGCCGTCATTTTCAGGAAAGACTCTAAAATCGAAAATAAATCAGAGATGAGCAGCGCTTTCCTTCGAATCATGCAGCTTAAAAACGCGTCGTTCAAATATGCGCTTTCTGGCCGCGACGTTAGCACACACGCTTTGTTAAAGTCAAAGAAGTCACCGAACCTGGGCTTAAATTTCTCCCTCTTTTCACGCGTAAAATCAGGGGTGTTGTTTATCGAGCCGCCCTGAATTTGAAAAATGGGAAGACAACCCGATATACTTCAACTCGGATGAAGTCGGTATTGCATCAGGTTTTTGTCATGCTGAGCCCCTTGTCAACGATGAAAATATTCGTTAGAGATGAACCGGGCCGGGGCATTATTTTTGTTTTTTTTGTCTTTGTGTTGTCGGCTTGCGGGCGAAGCGGCGATAGCGGCGGGGAACCCGCGCCGCTCAACCTGGCCCCCACAGTCACGACGAAGTCCGCGGCGCATACGGCGGTGACGGCCTTAAAAGTCGCACAGCAGGGCATCAGTATCCGTCCCATGCCCATTCCTTCCTGGCTGGGATCGGAGCCCATTCAAACGCGCTTTAAAGCGACGGCGTCCGAGCCG
>JBHHXB010000209.1:0-3330 GCA_046756825.1 Nitrospiria bacterium
TCGTCATTATGTTCACCCTCCGTAGGCTGCTTGATGATTTTCGGATTCACGCCGGTGCCGAATTCAAAAACAAGCCGGCCGCCCCGGTCCGCGCCCATGCTGACCAAAAGGGCCAAAACGAGACTGCCCGCGAAAAGTCCGAAACGGTGACTTCGCCATTTGTCCCGCTGATTCACCCATAAAAAATAAACGGCAAGCCCCATGCCGAACAACGTGGAAAGCAGCATCCAGTTCCGGTGTGTGTGGATAAAGTGATGGGCCGGGGAATCGTGCCCCAAGGGGTCGTGGGCCGCGACCTGCGCCGCCGCGCCGAAGCCGCTGCCGACGGTGATGACGGCGGCGAAGACGCCCATGTAAAGCAGCCACGTCGCGACAAAATGAAAGCGCTCTTTGTAAAAGACGGCCACGGCCTCCATGAGTGCGGCGCCGATGAAGAAGGCGACGGGGAAGTGGACAAACAAGGGGTGTGTGTTCTGCATTGCGGACAAGCCTGGAAAAAGAT
Source organism: Nitrospiria bacterium (assembly GCA_046756825.1). Classification (GTDB taxonomy): domain Bacteria; phylum Nitrospirota; class Nitrospiria; order SBBL01; family JAADHI01; genus JAADHI01. Next base: position 503 of record JBHHXB010000209.1, read on the forward strand.
GTTCGATCATGTCGTCGTTTTCCTCTCTTGGTTAGGGGATGAGCTCCGGCGCGAGCTCGCGAATGGATTGTTGAAGAAATGTCCGCTCGTAAACGTCCGGGTCGGTGATTTTACCGTTGACGACCAGGATGTCCAGGTCGATTGTGCGTGGCCCGTTTTTGTTTTCCGTCCGGACGCGGCCCAGTTGATTTTCAATGTCCAGCAAATATTGTTTGAGGGCCTCCGGGCTTAAGTCTGTTTCGAAGCGGACAGCGCCATTATAAAACGGGGCTTGCGCCTTGAAGCCGAGGGGCTCCGTTTTCACGAGACGGGAGGCCCGGATGTCCGAAAAACGCGTCCTCAATATTTCGATGGCCTTTTGGATGTTTTCGACGGGCTGAATATTCGCGCCCAAGCCGACGATGACATCGTTTTTCACGGTGCGCCCTTCTCTTTTTCCACGATGATGGAAACGGTGTCGGTGAGCCGAAGCGCCCCCGGTTTTTCAACCTCCACCCAGACTTTTTGCGCCAAGGAGAAGGAAAGCGCGATATCGGCAGTATCGTTTGCGACTTTTTCAACCAAGTTAAAATCCGTATTTTCAACGTGGGCAATAATTTGATTTCTCAATTTTTTGTAGTCGATGGTCTCGTTGATGTCGTCTGTTTTGGCCGCCTTGTCGCCGTCGAAGGTTAAACGAAGATTGATGCTGATTTCCTGCCGGATTTTCTTTTCCCAATCGTAGACGCCGACGATGCCTCTCAAACGCAGATTTTTGATGCTGACGATCATAAAAGTCCTTTCTTACTGAAGCCGCGCGCCGCCGTCGACGTAGAGTATTTCCCCCGTGACATAGTCGGATTGGGTGAGATAGCGCACCGCGTTTAGAATATCGTGGACGCCGCCGGGCCGCTTCATCGGTGTTTTCCCGGCGACGATGTGGAGCGTCTCTTCCCCCGTGTTTTCGGGCGGGAGAATGGCCCCGGGACAGACGCCGTTGACGCGGATTTTCGGGGCCAGTGTTTTCGCCGACATCAGCGTCAGTTCTTTCAGGGCCTTTTTGCTCAAGGTGTAGGCAAAATACGCGGTGTCGTGATTTTCGACGCGGGTGTCCAGCATATTGATGATTGCGCCTTTTTCACACTGCTTTGCAAAGGCCTGCGACAGAAAGAAGGGCGCCTTGAGGTGAAGCTGTATGTTTTGATCGAAATCGGCGGGCGACACCCGGGCGAAATCCGACTTTTCAAAAACGGAGGCATTGTTGATTAAAACACTGAGCGGCCCGAGTTTTTCGCACGCGGTGTCAATGAGGGTGTCGTAAATAGCGGCATCGGTGAGATCACCCGGAAGGAGGAGGCAGCGGCGTCCTCGGGTTTCGATGGCGTGCCGCGTTGTTTCGGCCTCTTTTAAAGAGGTGTTGCAGTGCAGCGCGATGTCGAAGCCGTCCCCGGCCAGTAAAAGAGCCATGTGGTACCCCAGCCGTTTGGCGCCTCCCGTAATCATCGCGGTTTTTTGCAAAAGATCTTCCTCATTGAATCACAAAATGAATCGCAACGCGTCTCTGTATAACGTAATCCAAAACCCTTTGGCAATGCCTTGGCGATTTCAAAAAACGTCCAAGTATTTTTGATTGTCATTTTTTTGAGAGTGGACTAATCTAGGGACAAACCCCCGTGTTCGTGTGGAGAAGTGATGTATCATTGGTATCTCGAAGGGCATGTGGATCATGCCGGCCCGATGAGGAAGATTCGTGTCGAGCCTCTTCCTTTTCTCATGGGACGACACCCCGGTCTGGGACTTACGATTGAGTCGAGCAGCATTTCACGGCACCATGCCCAGATTTCACAACGGGACGGCCAGTTGACCCTGAAGGATCTCAACAGCACGAACGGGACCTTTATTAACCGCAAGCCCGTAAAAGGCGAGGTGGCGCTGAAAGAGGGGGACATCCTTCATATCGCAAACATTGAACTTCGTCTTTCCTGTGAGCCGATGAACCGGGTGCTGGAGGATACGTCTACCCATCTGGATCTCGGCGGATCGGCGACAAATTTGCCCGTGGGCTGGGTCGAATTGGAAGAATTATTGACCGGGGCCAAGGTCACTTCCGACTTTCAAACTATTTATGACAGCAAAGACGAATCACCCTTCGCCTTTGAAATTTTAGGGCGCGGCGCGCATCCCAAACTCCCGCGATCCCCCGCCGCGCTGATCAAAATTGCCGAAGGCGCGGGCTGCGAGCTGGCCCTGGTGGAGCTGCTCCGTTTTGACGGCGTTATGAGGGCCGATGCCTCTAAATCGCCTTTGGAATTTTTTATCAACATCCACCCCAGGGAACTGGACGACCCGGCGCGTTTGCTGAACTCGATTCAAAGGGTGCGTGAAAAATTTCCAAAGCCGAAGTTGATTTTAGAGGTGCATGAGCAGGCGGTCACGAATTTGAAGGTCATCAAAATGCTCAGGGAAGAACTCACGGACCTTGAGGTCGGCATGGCCTACGATGATTTCGGGGCGGGTCAAACCCGTCTTTTGGAACTGGCGGAGATGCCGCCGGATTACCTTAAATTTGATATCGCCCTGATCAAAAATATCGACCGCGCCGCAGCACGCAAAGAGATGGTCGAACTGCTGGTGCGCTTATCGAAGAGAATGCATATCAAAACACTTGCCGAAGGTGTGAGTAATGCGGAAGAGGCGGCGGCCTGCCGCGCGCTGGGCTTTGACTACCTGCAAGGGTTTCACTATGGCCAACCCACGCCCGAGCCGAAGTAAATCACCTCGCCCGACGAAAACCCCTTACTGAATCCCGGACAGAAACTGATCCATCACCCACCCCTGCAGGCCTTTCG
>JBHHXB010000210.1:0-3319 GCA_046756825.1 Nitrospiria bacterium
TTGGTGCCGGAGGCCGGAATCGAACCGGCACGCGCCTTGCGGTGCGAGGGATTTTAAGTCCCTTGCGTCTACCAATTCCGCCACTCCGGCATTTAAACTTACTTCCAATAAAGGCAATACGCTTTGAGGAGTTATATTTGGTGCGGAAGACCCAGCTTATATCAGCTTCAAGACTTGTCCGTCAAGATGATGCGTCACCCGGATACTGTTTTTGTTTCGTTGCCTAAAATTCGATTTTCGGGATTAAAATCATTCCCCAGATAACCAGGGCATTCAGCAGGGAAAACATCACGGCGGCCGAGCCCGCGTCTTTCGCTTTTTTGGACAAGGGATGTTTTTCTTTTCCGACCCGGTCAATCGCCGCTTCGATGGCCGTATTGAGAAACTCGACAATTAAAATGATGAAGAGACTCCCGATCATGAGAGCCTTTTCAATCGGTGTTTTTCCCAGCCAAAAGGCAAGGGGTGCGCAAACCGCCACCAGCAAGACCTCCTGACGAAAGGCCGCTTCGTCGCAATAGGTTGTTTTAAGACCCGATAGCGACCATTGGAGTGCGTGAAAGAAATGACTGAGGCCTGTTTTCTTTTGATCGGTCATGCGGCTTGTTGTTCCCGGATGTCCATAAAGGCTACGCCAGGATCACTTCTTCGACATGCGCCGCAATGGCTTTTCGGGCGGATTCCCGCAGCCGGACGATTTCGCGCCAGCCCTCTCCTTTCGGCGTGGTCGGCACACAATAGTTGAGGCTCACCGGTGTCCATTTCGGCAGCCACGTTCTGTCTCTCAAAAATTCACGGGTTCCTTTCAGCGCAATCGGGATCACGGGAAATCCCGTTTCAACCGCTGCTTGAAACGCCCCGAGTTTAAAAGGACGCAGTCCCGCCGTCGGACGAAAAGTGCCCTCGGGAAAAATCAGCACCGATGCCCCGCCTTTTAAGAGCGCCGTGATTTCTTCTGCCACGGATGTCCCTGCCGCGATATTCTGACGATCCACCGTCACATGCCCTCCCTTTCTCAGAAAGGTTTTGAGAAAAGGTACTTTTAAAAGTTCCCGCTTCGCCACAAAATGCACCCCTTCGGGCAGACTTGAAATCAGAAAAACCACATCAAGATAGCTGGCATGATTCGCAACCCAGACCACCGGCGTTTTTTCGGCACCCTTGATATTTTCCTCTCCTCGCACAGTTGGCGAGGCCCCGGCCAGCTTTAAAAACAGACGTGCCCCGGTTTTTAAAAGATACCCCGTCCTTTTCGCGGGCGAGACCAACACGAGCAACCAGGCCGGCATTATAAGCGCGGATAAAATGAAAATCAGATAGGCGGCGTAACACAGCCGGGCAAGTCTGGAAAAAAACCGCGTCCCCCACGACTTGAGCCAGGCCGCGAAAAGCCGGGTGAACTGCATTGAGACACGCCGGGGCCGCTTTGTGAGTTCCCCCTTTAAATAGGCCGCTCGGCAAGCGGAGCGCGCAATTTTACCGCTGGATGTTTTGAGCACGGCGCCGGGCGGCACAAGGCAGACCACGTCGGCGGGCAGGCCGATCTCATCGAAAATGCGTTGGTGAATATCGGCTTTTAAGGCGGTTTGTTCCGCTTCTGTCTTGCTGCGGGTCTCGGCAACAACGACCAGCTTTTCGGTGCCCAGTCCTTTATCGGGAATACCGAAAGCGGCGATACAGCCTTTTCTCACGCCCGGCACCTCGGCGGTGACTCCCTCGATTTCATGAGGATGCAGATTCCGCCCCCCTTTGATGATGACGTCTTTTTTGCGGCCGGTGATAAACAATTCCCCATCGGCGATGTACCCCAAATCTCCCGAAACAAGCCAGTCTCCACGAAAAAGGGAGGCCGTCTTTTCCAGATTCCGATAATATCCCGAAGTGCATGAGGGGCCGCGAAACTCGATATGTCCTTCCATCCGCTCCCCAAGCACGGCGCCCGATTCATTCACAATCCGAATCTCATGCTCCGGGAGCGGCAGGCCGCAGGAGACAAATGCCAAGGGGCTTGCCTCGGCGGGTTTGGCGGGAAAGGCCTCGCCGTCTTTTTGAAATCGCGTGCGTGAAACGCGATCGATTCGCGGGGCGCGCTCCAGCGGCGGAAAAGCAAGGCCCACCGAGGCCTCGGCCATGCCGTATACGGGGAGATGCGTTTCGGGCCGAAATCCATAAGGCGCGAAACGCGCCGAAAACCGCTTCAGCGTTTCCGGGCTGATCTGTTCCGCGCCATTTAAAGCAATACGCCAGGAACTGAGATCCAGGCCTTGCAGGACCTCATCCCGCAGTTTTGTCGCACAGATTTCATAGGCGAAATTCGGCGCGGCCGAGAGCGTCCCGCCGTAGCGGTGAATCGCCCACAGCCATTTTTCCGGACGGCTTAAAAAAGTCATGGGCGACATAATGGAGATCGGAATGCCGTGAGTCAGACAAAAAAGCCAGGAGCCGATCAACCCCATGTCGTGATACAAGGGAAGCCAGCTCACGCCGATATCGGCGGATGAAATATGCATCGCCTTTTTCATGCATCGTATGTTGGCGAGAAGATTCTCATGCGTCAAATAAACGCCCTTTGGATTGCCCGTGCTCCCCGAGGTATATTGAATCAAGGCCGGATCGGTTTCGGCGGCCAGAACCGGCGGAGACGTCTCCCCCTGGCCCCCGGCGCTCAGGTTCTCCGGGGTGAGCACGGCCCGCAATCCAGACAGGCGAGGTCTCAATAAACGCGCCACCGTCTCAACCCGTTGAAAAGTAATGAGATAGGCAGCTTCGGCATTTTTCAGGATATTTTCCTGACGCGCCGCGTAGGCTTCGATTTGGTTCGGTTTGAAGGGGGGATAAATCGGCACCGGCACGCCTCCGGCCAGCAGCACACCGAAAAACGTATCAAAAAATGTCCTGCCCGTCGGAAGCATGATGGAGACTGTCTCGCCGCGCGAAAGCCCCTTGTCGCGCAAACCATTTGCAATGGCCGTGGCCCCCGAGAGTAAATCCTGATAGCTCAGGGTTTCTTCCGTCCCGTGGTCGGTGGTGAGATAAATATGAGGCCGCTCCGGGTCTGCTTCGGCGTGGTGGATCAGGGCCTCACTCAAGGTTCGGACGGGATGCGTCATCGTCGCTGCGCGATTTTTTGGTAATTTGGCGCGTGCGCCAAGCGATCTTTTTTGCGAGGGCCCCGCATTCAGGACAATGTCCGCCAGCGCCGCGGGGGTTGCGGCGTCCGCAATGGCGGTATCCGGCAATGTGACTGAAAAGTGCGACTCGATTCGGATTAAAAGTTCGACACGCTCAAGACTGCCCAGGCCTAAATCCCGCTCGAACG
>JBHHXB010000211.1:0-3237 GCA_046756825.1 Nitrospiria bacterium
GGCCAGGCGGCGTCAATCCGTCCCATGACGAAATAGCCGACGGAGAGACCCGCAAGAAGGAAAATGAGAGCCGGTCTGCGGCCGAGTTTATCGCTGATAAGTCCGCCCCCCGGCCGGGCGACAAGATTCATAAAGGCGTATCCCGAGGCCAGCAATCCTGCCGTCGTCTGGGAAAGCCCAAAGGTGTCCCCGAAAAAGAGGGGGAGCATGGACACCACCGCCAGTTCCGAGCCGAAGGTGACGAGATAGGCGAGGTTTAAAATCGCGACCTGCTTGAATTGATATTTTTCAATTTCCGGGCCGGCGTCTCTGAAGATATGCCTGTTGACTTGATAGGCGCGGAAGCTCTGAAAGAGGCAGGTTCCAAATAACCCCGCGTAAATAAAGGCGGACGCTTGCCCGCCGATCAAGCCGAGGTTCGACGGGCCGAGCTTCCAGGTCAGGACGGCCAGGGCCGCATACATGGGGATGTTCATGACGAGGTAGAGATAGAAATCGCTGACGCTGGTCACCTCCATCGCGCCGCTTTTTTTCGGCTTGAAATAGGTCGCGCCTTTTGGGGTATCGGAAACGGAGAGGTAGTAAATGACCGAATAAATCAGCGAGAGGACGCCGGTTGCGCCCACAGCGTAGCGCCAATCGCCCCAGATGAGCGCGACGAGGGGAAGTGTCATGGCCGCCGCGGCGGAGCCGAAATTTCCCCAGCCGCCGTAGATGCCCTCGGCCAGTCCCACCTCTTTGGCCGGAAACCACTCACCCACCATGCGGATGCCGATGACGAAGCCCGCGCCCACGAAGCCAAGCAAAAAACGCATGAGCGCCATGCGCGCAAAGGTATCGGCCATCGCGAATCCGAAACAAAGAAAACTGGAAATGAACAAAAGCAATGCATACATTTTTCTTGGGCCATATTGATCCACGAGCATGCCGATGACCACGCGGGCCGGGATGGTGAGCGCGACGTTCAAAATGAGGAGTGCCTTGACCTCTTGGGAGGATAAAGCCAGGCTTTCCCGGATGGAGGCCATCAAAGGCGCGTGATTGAACCAAATATAAAAACTGAAGAAAAAGGCGATCCAGGAAAGATGTAGAATACGCATTTTCCCGGTGAACGATAATAATCTTAACTTTGCGTCGGACACTAGATGATCCCCCTCTTCTGTGGCATATTTCGGGATGTGTCAGTATTCCCGCTCTGAATATCCCCTGTGTCTTTAGCAATAAAAGCGCCAAAAGACTATTCTTTATAAAATATCTTTAAAATCAATTAGTTGTAGTTTAAGCTTTTGGAAAACAGCCGAAAATTTGGGGCGAGGCCTGCGACAATCTTTTCTGAAATCCTACAAAATTGTGTGTTTTTAGAGGAAGGGCGAAGCGATCTTTCAAGGGAGAGGATCCTTTTTGAAGGGCTGTTCAAAAATTGCATTTCCCGCTGCTTTTGACTAAACTACCTCCCCATGCGGATCACACTCTATCATCCAAAACGTGAAATATCATTGAAGGGGCCGAAGCCGGTTTCGTCTATTTTGACGGCCTTAAGTCTGCAAAAAGAGGCCCACCTTGTGATTTGTGATGACATGCTGATGACGGAAGACGCCATGATTGCCGACGACGCGGTGATCGAGATACGTCCCGTCATATCAGGAGGATGAATGAAGTGCCGTCGATGTAAGGGGCCTGCCGTGATGAAAATGCCCCGGCACAACACCGCGTTTTGCGATCCTTGTTTTCAGGAATATCTACTCAAGCAGGTTGAAAAGGCCATTTCCTCCGGGAAAATGTTTTCGAAGGACGCGCCCGTCCTGGTGGCGGTCTCCGGCGGGAAGGACAGCCTGGCGCTTTGGGACATCCTGATCAAGCTGGGTTATGAGACGGCGGGGCTGCATCTTAATCTGGGGATCGGCCCCTATTCGGAAACCTCTCAAACGATGGTGGAAAAATTCGCGGCCACGCGGGGCCTGGAATTGATTACCCACAGTTATGCGACGGCCTATGGTTTAGGGGTGGTGGACATTGCAAAAGAATCAGCGCGTCCCGCCTGCTCCGCCTGTGGGACGATGAAGCGGCATCACTTCAACCGGATTGCCCTGGAGAAAGGCTACCCCGTCGTGGCCACGGGGCATAATCTGGATGATGAAGCGGCGCGGCTTTTGGGGAACTTACTGAAGTGGCAGGTGCCCTATCTTGAAAAGCAGTCTCCCGTGCTTTCGGACGACGGCGGAAAATGGGCAAAAAAAGTGAAGCCGCTCTACCGTTTGCCCGAGCGTGAAATTGCCGCCTACGCCATTTTGAACCGCATCGACTATATTGTCGAGGAATGCCCCATGTCGAAGGGCGCGAAAATGTTTACTTACAAAGACACCCTGAACCGCCTCGAAGAGGCCTCTCCCGGCGCGAAACACCAATTCTACTTAGGCTTTTTGAAACAGAAGGAAGCCTCCTTCCCCACGCCGCCGCCTGAAAAACATGACGGCCTTTGTTTAAGCTGCGGTCAGCCCAGCCAGGGTGTTCAGTGCGGGTATTGCCGCTTGATCGAACGCGCGACCGCCGTATCATGACACACTTTGCTTCCGGCGACCGAATTCATCTGCGTAATAAAAAAGGCCGGGTTTACCGTCTGCAGCTTAAAGAAGGGGCGGTGTTTCAGTTCAGCGGAGAAACCATTGATCACGATGAGATCATCGGGTTGGCCGACGGGAGCGAAATTACGCTTTCGCGGGGAAGCCGGTTTTTCGCGCTGAAGCCCACGCTGGCGGAATACACGCTGCACATGAAGCGCGGCGCGCAGATTCTATATCCGAAGGATTTGGCCCTTATTCCGCTTTGGGCCGATGTTTATCCCGGCTCGGCGGTCATCGAGGCGGGTATCGGCTCCGGTGCGCTGACGATTCCGCTCTTGAACGCCATCGGGGAAAAAGGCCGTCTTTTCAGCTATGAAATACGCGAGGATTTCGCGGCGCGTGCGCTAAAGAACATCGAGGCCTATTTCGATGTCTCTCCCGTGAACGACCGCCTCATCGTGCATCATCACGATATTTACGAGGGGATCCTGGAAGAAGCGGTTGACCGCGTCGTACTCGACCTGCCGGAGCCGCACCGGGTTGTGCCTCACGCCGCCGAAAAGCTGCGCTCGGGCGGTGTTTTCCTCTGTTTTTTGCCGACGGTGCCGCAGGTTGAACGGGCCGTGTCCGCTTTGCGGGAGGCCAGGGTTTTTGAAGCCATCGAAACCTTCGAAAC
>JBHHXB010000212.1:0-3228 GCA_046756825.1 Nitrospiria bacterium
GTGCTCTGGAAATACTGACTCGTGAAAAGGGCCTGGGCGATTTTGTATCGTTTACCGGCGTCCAACCTCACGAGACGATACCGGCCCTGCTGCGCGAGGCGGACTGCCTCGTGCTCCCCAGCCTGTCCGAGGGCATGCCCAACGTCGTTCTGGAAGCAATGGCGTCCGGTCTGCCCGTCGTGGCCTCGAACCTTCCGGGTATCCGTGAAGTCGTCCAAGACGGCGAAACCGGGCTTTTGGCGGAACCGGGTGATGCGAGGGGCTTGGCCAAAAAACTCATGACAATGATCCACGAGCCCGAGCAGCGGCGGGAAATGGGGCGCAGGGGATACCGGTATATTACTGCCATGAATTTAAGCTGGGAACAATCGGCGCGTCATTATTTGGAGGTTTATCGGAAAGCATGTGCGGCATCGCGGGTATCCTCGACCTAAAGGGACGGCCCATTGACCCGGACTCGGACACGGTCGGGGCAATGACGACCCGGCTCGCGCATCGCGGGCCCAACGGCATGGGCACTTACGCCAATGGCCCTATCGCCCTAGGGCACACGCGTCTTGCGGTCATTGACGTGGAAGGCGGGGCGCAGCCCATGTTCAACGAAGACCGCTCCATCGCCCTTGTCTTTAACGGAGAGATCTACAATTTCCAGGAAATCAGAGACGCCCTTTTAAAAAAAGGGCACGTCTTTACAACACGCTCCGATACAGAGGTCATTATCCGTCTCTACGAGTCGGAAGGCATGGACTGCGTCAAGCGGCTCCGGGGCATGTTTGCCTTCGCGCTCTGGGATGCGCGCCGAAAAAAATTGCATGTCGCCCGGGACATCGCGGGTAAAAAACCCCTTTATTACACCCGTGAACACAACCGCTTTTTTTTTGCTTCTGAAATCAAGGCCTTGTCCGCTGCCGGACTCCGCCCGCCCCTCAACCTGCCAGCCTTGGCACTTTTTTTTAAGTATCAATTCATTCCGGGCCCAGAGACCATTTTTCAAAACATACGCGCCCTGCCGCCCGCGCACCTCATGACCGTCGACGAAAAAGGAACAGACATCAAACCCTATTGGACGCTGCCGCCTCCCGAGGCGTCCGGATCCTCCGAAGCGGACTACCGGGAGATCCTCCGTGAAAAACTGGAAGAAGCCGTCAAAAGGCGGTTGGTCAGCGATGTCCCACTGGGGGCCTTTTTAAGCGGCGGGCTTGATTCCTCCATCATCGTCGGCCTCATGCGAAGGCGAGGAGCGGAGGATCTCAAGACCTTTTCCATTGGTTTTTCCGAGGACAGTTTCGACGAAACCCCGTTTGCAAAGCGCGTCGCCACCATTTTCAACACAGATCACCATCACGAAACCCTCCGTCTGAATTTAAGGCTCGTACTCCCGGAAATCATCGCACAGTTCGATCAACCCTTTGGCGACGCCTCCTCCGTCGCCGTCCATCAACTCTCCAAAATGACGCGCCGGTCGGTGACTGTGGCCCTTTCCGGGGACGGAAGCGACGAGATTTTCGGAGGCTACCGCCGCTACGTCGCGAGAAAACTTTTGGGCTATTACCAGCAGCTCCCTCGATTTTTCCGAAAACAATGTGTGGAGCGGCTCTCCGACGCCCTTCCGGAGGGAAGCGCCTATTACGCTGACAGCTTTGTCAAGCAGCTTCGGCTCTTTGTCCATTTTTCAAAGCGGCTTGAGGCCGATCCGAACAACATCCTCCCTCAGGCTTTCACGGGAGATGAGCAGATGCGCTTGTTCCGCCCCGAAACACAGGCGCAGTTAAAAATGGAGGATCAAGACGCCATTCAAACCCTGGCCGAGCGTTTTTCCAGCCTCGACGCCGTGACTCAGATGCTTCGGACGGATTTCAACAGCTACTTGCCAGACGATATTTTGGTGAAGGCGGATCGCATGAGCATGGCCCACGGCCTGGAAGTCCGCTGCCCATTTCTGGATCAAGAGGTCATCGAAGCCGCTTTTCGCATGCCCGTGGATTTGAAATTAAAGGGACTTCAAACAAAGTACATTTTAAAAAAAACCTTTCAAGACCTATTGCCAAGAGAAATCACGCAACGGAAAAAACACGGCTTCATGCTCCCCTTGGGATCTCTCTTCAAAAAAGAGTTGAAACCCTATATTGAAGAAATCCTGCTGAAACCCGATCGCCTGGGGCTGTTGAACACGGCTTACATCGCGCACTTGAATCGCGAGCATCAAGACGGCTTTCGAGACCACAGCGTCAAACTGTGGTTGCTTCTGGTCTATCGCCTGTGGGAAATGGGAGCCGATTCACATGTCTAGGGCGACATCCACCGAAGCGGCGCGCCGGAGCACTTCGTCTTTAAAGGGGAAGAAAATCCTCTCGATTTACTATCAGCACAAGCCGGGCGGACTCTGTAAGCGGCTCTACATGATGTTCGAGGCCTTGACGGCCCAAGGCGCGGAGGTGCATTACATCGCCGTGGCGCCCTACCCCGTCACGCACCCCAAGCTCATTTCTCACATTCTTTGGACGCCTTTCAAGCATCATCGCGGCCTCCTTTTTTGGTGCTATTTCGCACTCACCGCGCCGTTTTATGCCTTCGTGATCGGCCGCCGTACACGGATTGATCTGGTTTCGGTTTTCGGGGGCGTCTACGGATTTTTCGCGCTCTTTTTAAAACTATTCTCACAAACTCCCGTCCTGACCTTTGTCCGCGCAGACTCCCGCGAGATCGGCCGCATTTTAAAGCGACCGCCTTTGTTAATCGCCCTGGAAGACACACTGCTGTCACTGTCCTTGAAGATGTCGCAAAAAATCGTGGCGGTGAGTGCGCCGCTCAAGGAAAATATTTCCGCGCGTTACGGAATCGCTCCTGAAAAAGTGCTCGTCCTCGAAAACAACATCAGCGATCTCAGCCGGAACGCCCAAAGCCAGAATCTAAGCCGGAAAAAGCTGGGCTTTGACAACAAGGCTTTTATCATCTTCACGATGGGCGTACTGGATCAGCGAAAAAATATCGACGTGTTAATCCAGGCCGCGGCCTACCTGGACAAGCATTTTATCTTGCTCATCGCCGGTGAGGGCCCGGAAAAACCCCGGCTTGAAAAGATGGTCCACGGACTTCAAAGTGAGGTAAAGATCGTTTTCACGGGGTGGTTGCGCGATGTTTCGGACTATCTGAACGCGGCCACGCTTTTCGTTCTCCCTTCAAAACATGAGGGCTGTCCCAACGCACTTTTAGAGGCCCTGTCCTTTG
>JBHHXB010000213.1:0-3215 GCA_046756825.1 Nitrospiria bacterium
CTCCTTGTATGATACTTCACAAGTTCCAGTGTATAGGCGAGTGTCAGCCTCTTTTGTGGAAGAATGGCTGTGACCAGTAACCGCGCTTGCGGAAGGGTCAGCGCAGGTGTTTTTTTTAAAGCGCATTCTAAGCCGAAGCAGGAAGTGAAGAGCGAGAAACACATAGATCATGTGTCGGTGCCAAGCTGGCCAGGAGCGGTGCTCATAATGATCCATGCCGACTTGACTCTTCCCATCCTGAAAGCATTGTTCGATTGGCCAGCGCAGGGTCGCCGCTTCACAGAGCTCGGCAAGAGGAGTGTCTTGGGGAGCATTCGAGAAGGCGTATTTGACCTGGCCGTCTTGCATGCGCCTCAAAAAAAGCCAGACGGACTCCTTTGGCAATCCGCTCTGGGACGGATAGACTCTCAAGCAGGCCACATCTGCCAGGATCGGCCCTTTCGCCCCTTCGGCCAAGACAACACGGGTAAAGGCACATTCGCTCAATTTGGCGATCTCTCTGACCTTATAGGCCTTGCCCTTCATAACGCACTGTTTGCTGGGCCGAGGCCCTCTGCCCTGATAGGGCGGCAAGCCAACGACCGGCTTTTGTAGGAAGACCTGTGTGTTGGACCTGATGTTGGCAAAATAGTACTTCCCCTGCGGCAAAGATTCAAGGAACGTCCAGTCGGAGCCAAAGGTGGCGTCGCAGCCGATCCATTTGGCGGGAAAGCAGGGGGCGATTTTCTCGATAAGGTCACTGGCGATTTGCGGTTTGGTCTTAAAAACAAGGTCATCGGGAACCCAGTTGTCCTTGCGCCGCTGTGCCTGTTCCTGACTAAACCAACTTTCCGGCATGTAGAGCCCGCCGGAAAGAAGGCCATATCCCTTGCGGCTTGCATAGCCTAAGAAGACACCGGATTGGCAGTTGTCAACTTTACCGAGCGCGCCGCAATACTGTCGGGCGACTCCGACCGACTCGAATCCTTTTTTCGCGAACTCGCTGCTGTCGATGCTGATCATACCGGCAGGATCTACAATCGTTTGCGAAAGCAGGGTTTGGTGGCGCTTCTCCATCCCCTCGTGATCCCAGCGGTGGGATTTCATGAATTGCTGCAGGGGCCGCACGGCGTTTTGGTCCAGAAACGCAAGGGCAATCGGTTCCACCGATTTGGCCTCTTGGTTGCTCAGAAGCCCAGAAATGTATGCCATGCCCAGACGCCGCTGCTCAACCCGGCCAAAACAATCATGGAACTGCTCGTGAAACTTGACCAGCTCCTCGGCGATCAAACCCATATCCGATTCCGTGAGCTCCATACACGGAACAAGATCGGGATGCCATTTAGCGTGACGTAAGATCATCTTGAGGTCCTCCACTTTTTGGATTGAGGGTGAAGGACGGTGAAAGAGACTGTAGGATTTTTTCTCGCATCCGATTAATTTCCGGAAGCGAGATTCTAAAATATAGGCATAGACCTCCTTGATGGCGCCATGATAAACATAGCCTTTTCCCTGTTTGCCGCTGCCGGAACTCTGACCAATAAATTGCCAGTTGGCCGCCCGGTAGCATGTCCCTTTAAACCGCGCAGGATCCACAAAGGTCTCCACAAACCACAAGCGTTGCCCGTATCTTGCCTGCCAATCACGGGAAAGTCGGGAAAGAACATGGCTTAGAACCTGTGAGGCAAGATTCTTCACCTGAACCCAGGGAAGGATAAGAAACCGGCTGTTGTTGACCAGCCTGCAAAGATGCGCTCTCCTCTGTAAAGAGGACCAGCCGATGTACTTGTCCCGTACGCGTAGTGTAAGCGCAGGGGCGCTGAAAGAGAGGACCGCAACCGGCCGACCCTGGATCAATGCAATATATTTGAGTCGATGCCCCAAGAGCCTCCGATAGCCCAGATAGTGATATCGGCGCACTAGGTGATCCCACAGCGGCTCTAAATTCGACTGACTGGCTACCTGAATATCGATCGGCGGCAACGTATGTATCACACCGCAAAGAGGCGATGAATCGATTTGATCCTCGTGTTGCACCAAAAGTAAGTTGCTTTTTGAGGAAATATCTTTCGCCATGACGATGCAGTCAAGTCACTCCCAAAGGACACAAGTATCCTCTGCTGCCGAGGCAATAAATTCTCTCTCGACAAAGAAAATCGGCACCCTTTCACGCGCCCCGAGAAAGGATATTACACGATGCAATTTGGTTTGTCTATTAAAATCTTCGCTGTAGTACTAAAATGAACAAGGTCATACTCACTTTTCTCAATCTGGCCATTGCAGTTCTCCCTCACTTATGTTGATCCGTCACTATCGCTTGGTCTAATTGGATTTTTAGAAAATTCCTCCCCTCATTTATTCCACCACCACCTTACCTGTCGATTCTCCGTCCCCCCCCCCGCCGTCGCAGGCGGCGAGGGCAAGCCGTAGGGAAAAAACGGATAAAAACTTGAATAAAAATCGACCCGCACTGGATTGCGCTTTTTTCATCGGATCACCTCACGAAACCGCTTAACAGAGGGATAAAAAAACGTCCTTGCGAAAAGGACCGCAAGGAC
Organism: Nitrospiria bacterium; assembly: GCA_046756825.1. Lineage (GTDB taxonomy): Bacteria > Nitrospirota > Nitrospiria > SBBL01 > JAADHI01 > JAADHI01. Next base: position 2,538 of record JBHHXB010000213.1, read on the forward strand.
GCCCGGAATCGATAAAAGATCAAGACTTCTCAAAAAGAAAAGACCTGTACACAGGATGAAGACGATGGAGGCAAAAACCACGCTTAAACTCCGCTTCCGTAGGCCGCCGAAGGATGAGGTAGAATGGGTCTTTTATATTAAGCCATTTCATCTTTGTCAACCCCCTCGTTTGAGGGGATTCCCCCGCTTTTTCCCGTACCGGCGTTTGACTTCTCCGCCTGGGTTATTTAAAATCAACCCCGAACTTTTGTAAATACGTAAAACTACGTACATTGGTCTCGTCGGGCGGCCCTCATGGAGCAGTTGTCGCATCGGGATGTCCTGGCTCTCTCCCAAACGATGCGGGAGATCTACGCCTGTATCGACGTCGAGGACATTCCCGCGCATTTTCTTTTGATCCTTCAGAAGATCATTCCCTTTGAGTTCGCCTCCTACGACGAGATCAACCTTCAGGCCCAAGCGGGAATGTACGCCCTCGCCCCTTCCGAGCTCCTCACGCCGAAAAACACCGAAACCTTCGAACGGCACATGCACGAGCACCCCTTTTTGATTTACTTCATCAAGACCCACGCCCGGACCGATGCCCCGCAGCCGGTGAAGCTCTCCGATCTCATCTCGAAGGCCTGTTTCCACCGCACGGGGCTGTACAACGAATTTTACCGCCCTTGGGGAATCGAA
>JBHHXB010000214.1:0-3209 GCA_046756825.1 Nitrospiria bacterium
TCGGCGGCGGCCAGCCCGATGCCGCTGCCGCCGCCGATAATGAGCACCTGTTTTTTTGAAAAATCCATTCTGGTCTCCTCCTTATATTTTTAAGAAATGCCGACTACTTCCGTCTGAAATAGCGCATCAAGTTTTTCGCTTAGGACCTTTTTTGAAACGACACCGACCACGCGATCAACGATCTCACCTTTCTTGAAAAACAGAAGCGTAGGAATGGATGAAATCCCATAGGCGGATGCGGTTTCGGCATTGTCGTCCACATTCAGCTTGCCGATTTTGGCCCGTCCATCAAACTCAGCCGCGACGGTTTCAATGGCCGGGGCGATTGCGCGGCAGGGGCCGCACCATCCCGCCCAAAAGTCAACCAACACGGGGATGTCGCTTTTCAAGACCTCTGCTTTAAAGTTGTTGTCCGACAATGTCAGGGGGTGATTTTGATTTTCCATGATGTTTCCTCCTTTATGAATGATATTGTTGCGTGAAAGACTTTTAAGACCCCACGGCTTCTCTCGGAATGACGACCGCTTTTTGCGCCTCTGCGTCAAGGGTATCTAGATAGGCATTGATGGCCTCGTCATCATCGGCTATCAGAACATCCCCGTGCACAAGGGTTGGGATGCCGCGTTGCCCGGAAACCTGAAAAAGGTCATCGCGATCCGCCTTCGCTCTTGGCACTTTGATCGTCAGATAGTCGATTTCCAGATCTGTCAGTTTTGAGCGCACATTGGCGCAATAAGGGCACCATTCCGCTTGATATAAATAGATCAATTCGTTTTCCATTTTTGTCCTCCCTGCATGATGGTGCTCGGCCCGGCCGTTTATGGTGTCAAAGCCGGTTTCAGACTTTTGCGATGTTTTAAAATTGTCCCGTCCAAAATCTCGCCGCAAACCAGGCAACGATAGGCTTTAAAGTCGATCCGCCCCGTGTCATCCAAGTAGTCACAGAAATGTTCGAGCACCATCAAACCGCTGCATCGTAAACATTCCATGTCGCACCTCCTTTTGCCTTTTCAAACCGCGGGTGTGCCGCGTTTTCAAAATCGATTTACCGATTCAACGTGATTGCACTACGCAAAAAAGCAATCGGTGTGCCATCCGGGAAAATGTCCTAAATGAAAAAATACTATTTTAAAAATCAATGAGTTATGAGGAAGATACGGATTCCGGGTATTGTGCTTTTGGATGGTGTGAACTCACCGTATTTCGTGACGCCACAAAATATGGTGGAGTATCTATGATAATGAAGAAAGGTGCGAAGCCTTTTGATAAAGACTGTTCTTGTGCGGGAATTATCTCGGTCTTTCGATGCCCAATTTTTTCATGCGGAAGCGGAGGGTGTTTGGATGGATGTCGAGGATTCCGGCGGCGCCCTGTTTGCCGTCAATCACGAAGTTCGTCTCTTTGAGCACGCGATGAATGTGGGCGCGCTCCAGGGATTCAAGAGACCGGTTTTCCGTCGTTGTTGCCGACGTCGGGAGAGCCGCGTTGATTTGCGCCTCAAACGATTCGTCGATAGCCAGGGTCGGCCCTTGGGAAAGAATTACCGTGCGTTCGATGACGTTTTCCAGTTCTCGAATATTCCCCGGCCAAGGGTAGTTCGTGAGTTTTGACATGGTTTTAATCGAAACATCCGGTGCGGCCTTGCCCATCTTTTTTGCAAAACGTTTGAGAAAGAAATCGACCAAGGCGGGGATATCCATTTGCCGTTCCCGAAGCGATGGCAATGTCAAAGGAAAAACGTTGAGTCGGTAAAAAAGATCTGTGCGAAAGCTCCCTTCTTTGGAGAGCTGTTCCAAATTGCGATTCGTTGCGGCAATGACACGCACATCGACTTTCACCGCCTGTGAACTGCCCACACGTTCAAATTCCTGCTCCTGTAATATGCGAAGCAGACGGACTTGGGCTTCCGAGGGCAACTCGCCGATTTCATCCAAAAAGACCGTGCCGCCGTGGGCCAGTTCAAAACGACCGATGCGTTTTTGAAGCGCTCCGGTAAAGGCTCCTTTTTCGTGACCGAACAGTTCGCTGTCGAGCAAACCCTGGGGAATCGCGCCGCAATTCATTTTTACAAGCGGTCGGTCTTTTCGCGTACTCAAGCTGTGAATGGCGCGGGCGATGAGTTCTTTGCCTGTGCCTGTTTCGCCGTGGATCAAAACCGTGGCGTCGGTCGGCGCGACTTGCTCAACTTTTTTCAACACTTTTTTGAGCTTCGGGCTTTGACCGATAATTTCATCAAAGTTTTTTTCTATCTTAATTTCTTCTTGCAAGTAGATGTTTTCTGCCTGCAAACGGTTTTTAAGACTTTCGACTTCTCTGTGCGCCTTTTTTAGCGCGGCTTCGGCTGCTTTGCGTTCAGAGATATCTTTGAATACAACCACAGCCCCGACCAATTTTTTATTTTCGAAAATCGGCGTGCTGGTGTACTCAACGGGAAATGAACTCCGGTCCTTTCGCCAAAAGACATCATCACTGACATGATGGGTTTTGCCATCAGAAAACGCGGCATAAATCGGGCAGTCTTTTTTGGAATAAGGCGTGCCGTCCGGTTTAGAGTGATGTAGGATGTCGTGTTGCGGGAGGCCGATGAGGTCTTTGGCCTCCCAGCCAATCATCTTCGCGGCAATGGGATTGACGAAGGTCGTTCGCCCTTCGGTATCCAAACCATAGATGCCTTCGCCAGCAGCCTCTAAAATCAATTCATTTTGACGACGGAGCTTTTGAACGGCGTCGTCGGCCTGCTTTTTTAGGGTCATATCGCGAAAAGCCACCACGGCACCGACCAGTTTCCCATTTTCCCGAATCGGGGTACTGGTATATTCAACGGGAAATGAACTGCCGTCTTTTCGCCAAAACACTTCATTATCCACATGATGAACTTCGCCGTCGGAAAATGCGGCGTAGATGGGACAACTTTCGCGGGGATAGGGTGTGCCGTCTGGTTTGCTGTGATGCAGGACGTCGTGCTGAGGCAAGCCGATGAGTTCTTCCTTGGCCCAGCCGATCATTTTAGCGGCGGCGGGATTGACGAAGGTTGTCTTCCCCTCGGCATCGAGACCATAGATACCTTCCCCCGCCGCGGCAAGGATTAGTTCGCTGAGCCGTTCCGGCCAGTCGGGCATTGCCTGCGACTGCTTATGTTCGTCCACACTCCCTACCTTGGAGAGTTGTTGCCCTTCAGTGTTTTCCATCTTTGCACCATGAATCCGAAG
>JBHHXB010000215.1:0-3208 GCA_046756825.1 Nitrospiria bacterium
GGTAAAGGGCGCGAGTGGGCCGAAAGAATTGTTTTTCTTGTTCGACGGGTTCGAGCTCATCCAAAAGCCGGTAGATTTCTTCAAATTCCGCTGTATTTTTCGCACGGAAGTAGCGCCCACCCGTTTTTTCGGCAATGGCCGAAAGCGTCGCCTCGTCGAGATCGCTGGAAGGATTCACCTTTCGCGACCCGAATAAGGAGCGCACCGTCATTTCGTCGGCCCCGATGCCGATGGTGTAAATTTTCAAACCCTCCGCCGCCGCAAGTTCCGCCGCCTTAATCGGCTCAACTTCACCGGCCGTATTCGCCCCGTCGGTCAATAGAATCAACACCCGCTGTCCGCCGTCATTTTTCCGAAGCCGTTTGACCGCCAGGCCGATGGCATCTCCAATGGCGGTTTCCTGTCCGGCCAGCCCGATGACCGCCTCGGACAAAAGGGTCTGCACCGTCGCCCGGTCAAAGGTCAAGGGGGTTTGCAGATAGGCCTGCTTTCCAAACAAAATCAAACCCAGTCGGTCTCCGGCGCGCCGTTCGATAAAGGCCCCCGCGACCGACTGCGTGGCAATGAGCCGGTTGACTTGCCTGCCGTTCAATTCGAAATCCTTCACCTCCATGCTGCCGGAAAGGTCCACGGCCAGCATCAGATTTCTGCCCTGCATGGGAAGCGTGACGGGATCGCCCAGCCACTGCGGACGCGCACTGGCCATCACAAGCAGCAGCCACGCCAGGCCCGCGATCCACACAATGCCCCGGCCGACTTTGATCTTGTTCACGCCGCTTTTGGCCGCCTCGAATTCCTCTAAAAAAGGGACACGCAGCGCGGCGTCCCGCGCGGGCGCAACCGCCGGGAAAAAAAGACGCACGAACCAGGGCAGCGGAATCAGCAGGAAAAGCCAGGGCCATTCAAAGTGAATCATTGCTTGCCCTCTTTTAAAAGCGGCAGGGCCCGTATCCAGTGACCGCACAAAAAGAGGAGCTTGTCTCCATCAATCGCGGCCTGCGGCTGATACGGCGCGCTAATGAGCACCCGTCCGTCCCCTTCGCTGAAGCGATCCGTGAGGTTCCCCCAATCCAGACAGTCGTCCAAAAAGCGCAGCCATTTTTCTCCGGTGAGCCCGGCGACCTCGGCGCGTGGAAAGTAACTTAAGCACGTCCGGCGTAGTAAAATCGAAAGGGATTTCACCAGCCGGTGGGCATCCCGATCTGTCGAAAAATCCAGAGAAATCGCTTGCAACGCCTTCAGGGCCGCGACACGCACCCTGCGTCGGCGATGCACCACGCGAAAAGCGAGAAGGGCTAGCAACAGAAGAATCAATCCGCCCAAGAGCACCCACCAGCCGGGGGCGGGCGGCCACCAGGATACGGGATCGGGGAGATGAATGTCCCGCAAAGGGAGGGATTCGACTTCGCCCATCAGCGCCTCCCCCCTTGAAGCCCCAGCCCGCGTTGCAGGGTCGAGAGCACGTCGTCCGATGTCGCGCAAGGCAGATACGAAAAACCGTAACGGCGACACAACTGTTTCAGCCGGTTGGCGCGTTGTTGAAATTTAAAATGATACGTCTCGCAGAGAACGCGGTTCGTCGTATCCAGGGAGATTTCGGACACGCCATTCCCGAGGCGGTAAAGGCCCGCGGGCGGCAGGGATTTTTCGAGCGTGTCATGAATAAAAAGCATCACAACATCATTGTGACGCCCCAGTTGCGCCAGGTGCTGTTCGGCGCTTTCCCCCATCGCCCTGAAATCGCTAATTAAGAAAACGAGACTGCCCGGATGCGCGACGCGGCGGAGACGAATGAGGGCCTGCCGGGCCGCCTCTTCCCGATCCTCCCCTGTCCTCGTCTTTGCCCACGCGGGATGTTCGGCGAGGTAACGGATAAAATGGAGCACCCCTTTTTTCCCACGTTGCGGACGCATTTCCTGGTGCTCTGTTTCGGAAAAGACCAGTCCACCGAGCATGTCTCCGTGCTGAACGGCGCTCCACGAAAGCAGGGCCGCCGCGCGCGCGGCCACGACGGACTTAAAGCACCCGCGCGTCGCGAAAAACATGGGGGCGCGGTAATCCACCCAAAACAGCACGGAACGGTCGCGTTCCTCCCGAAAGAGCTTGGTGTGTGGCTTCCCGGTGCGGGCGGTGACGCGCCAATCCAGCGTGCGGACATCGTCTCCCGGCTGATAGGGCCGCACTTCATCAAATTCCATCCCCCGTCCTTTAAACGGGGAAAGATACTGCCCGCCGTGCTGAGCGCGAATTTGGGTCGTTTTTAAGGAAAGAGATTCGGCCTGCCGATTCAGTGCAATCAAGGATTTTTTGCTGACTCGCACCGGACTTTCGGCGCCGCCATCGGGCTTCCGTCCCGGCCTCGACGGCGGGGGTTGCAGTGTTTTTTTGAATCGTTTTAATCCAGGCGGCATCGTTGTAGCTTAGGGAACGGCGATGCGGGCAATCAGGGCCTCGATGATCCGGTCCGGCGTCATGCCGTCCGCCTCCGCTTCATAACTGAGCAGGACACGGTGACGCAAGACGTCATAGGCCATGGCCTGAACATCCTCGGGCGCGACAAAATCCCGCCCATCCAGCCAGGCATGGGCCCGCGCGCAGCGATCCAAGGCGATGCTGGCCCGGGGACTCGCACCATATTGAATCCATCTCGCCAGAGAGGCGTCGTACACCTCGGGCTGCCGTGTCGCCAATACAATTTGAAGCAGATAATTTTCGATGTCCTTCGACATATAAAGGTCCAGTACGGCTTCGCGCGCCGTGAAGATGGTGTCCTGAGAAAGCGGAGCAGACGCCGGATCACCCGCTTGTGTTTGACGGGCCTCGCCACGGGCCAAGTGGAGAATGGCCTGCTCCGACGCGGCATCGGGGTAGTCGATGCGCACATGCATCAAAAACCGGTCGAGCTGGGCCTCGGGCAGCGGATAGGTGCCTTCCTGTTCGATTGGATTTTGCGTCGCCATGACGAGGAAAAGTTCGGGCAGCGGATAGGTCACGGCGCCCACGGTAATCTGGCGCTCCGCCATCGCTTCCAGAAGGGCGGACTGCACCTTGGCCGGCGCGCGGTTGATCTCATCCGCCAAAATCAAATTGTGAAAAAGCGGCCCCTTTTGAAACTGGAACGAGCCGTCCTGCGGACGGAAAACCTCCGTGCCAGTCAAGTCAGCGGGCAAGAGATCCGGAGTAAACTGCACGCGGTGAAAGTCCCCTT
>JBHHXB010000216.1:0-3183 GCA_046756825.1 Nitrospiria bacterium
CCCTTCGCGCTGAGGATGCGGCCGCTCAGGGGCCGGGAACCGATGTCCCCACACAGGGCAATCGGCATATTTCCTCAATCCGGGCACCCCATGCGCCGTACAACAGCGTCCCTCCCACTTCCGGGCCGCATACCCACAATGTCGCGCAATGGGGGGTCTACCGTCAGCAAGTCCCGGATGAACTTCAAGTGCATAATCTTGAAGACGGCGGGGTCATCATCCAGTACGACTGCACAGACTGCAAAGCCATGATCAAAAAGATCGAAAAGCTCGCCCGGGGCTATTTCAAGCAGGCCAAGGAAGAAGAAAAATCGGGCGGGCGCAGCAAGTACCGCCACCTCATCGTCGGGCCGTACCGCGGCATCGGCAATAAAATCGCACTCACGGCCTGGGGGAAAATCGACAAATTCGACGCATTTGACGAAGACCGCATCCGGCGTTTTATCGAAGCCTATATCGGCATTGACCACCACCCCAGAGGCCCGAAATAAAACACGGTCTTGCGCTCCGCTAAACCCTTGCGGCACACCCACCCTGTCAAGCCACTGACGGCCATCGTGCTTGCTCTGTCCGCCGGAACCTTGCTGGTTGCAAGTTTTCCCCGTTTTGATCTGTACCCCTTGGCCTGGCTTGCTTTTGTTCCCCTTTTTTTCGCCATTGAGGGACGAAAACCGACCCAGGCCTTTCTCCTCGGCGGGTTCTTTGGTCTGGTTTATTTTTTCGGGACACTCTCCTGGGTAACGCTCAGCATGCGAAACTACGGCGGTCTTTCCCCGTGGCTCAGCTTTACGGCCATGTTCCTGCTTGTGGCGTATCTTTCGGTGTACGTCGGGTTTTTCACCGCTCTGCTCCAGGCTTGTGCTCGATTGACGGAGGGGGGATTACTTTTTTTTACACCCGCGCTCTGGGTGGTTTTGGAATGGGCGAAGGGCCATTTTTTCACCGGCTTCCCCTGGGCCAGTCTCGCATATTCCCAAACGCCGTTTCTTTCAATCATTCAAATCGCCGACTTCGGCGGTATCTATGTCGTGGGCTTTGTGATGATGCTCGTAAACCGCGCCTTCTACTTGAGTCTCCGTCCGTGTTTCCACGGCACGTTCCGCTGGCGAGCACTCTCCTGGAAACCCCTCGGCGTCGCCGGGGCTTTTTTTTTGTTGACCCTGGGCTATGGCCTCTTTCGTCTGTCCGAGCCGGTGAATCACGGGCGGTCGCTTCGGGTCGCCGTCATTCAAGGCAATATCGCGCAGGATCAAAAGTGGGATCGTGCCTTTCAGGAAGAAACGCTGAACATTTACGAACGCCTCTCCTTATCGACCCTGAACGACGAAGAAAAGCCCAATCTCCTGCTTTGGCCCGAGGCCGTCTTGCCCTTTGTCTTTGGCTCGGAGCCCGGCCACGAGCGTCGGCTTCGTCATTTTGTCGATGAACAAAATATACCGCTCATACTCGGCGCGCCGAGTATGCGGCGGGAGGACACGGAAAAATTAACCTTACGCAACAGCGCCTTTTATTTTTCGCCTGAAACAGAACAGATCGGCCGCTACGACAAGCTGCATCTCGTCCCCTTCGGGGAATACGTGCCGTTACCGAAGCTGCTTTTTTTTATCGGGAAATTGGTGGAGGGCGTCGGCGATTTTCTCCCCGGAGAGACGGCGACAGTCTTTGATCTTGGCAAAACCCGCGTCGCGGCCGTGATTTGCTTCGAAGTCATCTTCCCGGAAGTCGTCCGTCAATTTGTCCAAAACGGCGCGGTCATCATGACCACGCTCACAAATGACGCCTGGTTTGGAACCTCCTCCGCGCCGTTTCAGCATTTTTCAATGGTGCAGTTTCGCGCCATCGAAAACCGCATCCCCTTTGCGCGCGCGGCGAACACGGGGATTTCCGGCTTTATCGACGCCAAAGGACGCGTTTTGCAAACAAGCCCGCTCTTTGTGGAGGCCACGGCGACCGAAACACTCTTTCGGCGAACACAAACAACCCTCTACACGCAATGGGGTGATTTTTTTGCCGCGCTCTGTGCTATCATCACCGCCATCATTTTAGTCATTGAATTTTTCAACAGGAGAAAACACGATGCTCTCTGAATACGAAGAACGCCTGAAAACCTTGCAGCTCGAAAGCGAACAGCTTCGGGGGCATCTTTGACCTCGCGGGCACCGCGCAGCAAATCGAAGCACTGACAACAGAGGTTTCCGCGCCAGGCTTTTGGGACAATCCGGCGCAGGCCCAGGAAAAGATGGCCCTGAAAACCCGGCTCGAAAAAGAACTCAAGCGATGGGAGGACGTCGATGCCGATTTGGAGGAAGCCGGGCTTTATATTGAACTGATCAGGGAAGAGAAAGACGATTCACTCGAAACGGATCTTGAGCGGGCCCTTGATTCTCTGCAAGCCAAAATCGACAGTCTCACCATTGAAACCCTTTTTAGCGGGGACAAGGATTTCAACAATGCGATTGTAACGATTCACCCCGGCGCGGGCGGCACGGAATCCCAGGATTGGGCGCAGATGCTCATGAGAATGTACTACCGGTGGATTGAGCGAAAGGCCTTCGAAGTCGAAACCCTCGATCTGCAGGCCGGGGACGAAGCGGGCATCAAAAGCGTCACGCTGCTCGTGAAAGGCCCCTATGCCTACGGCTACTTCCGCGCCGAGACGGGTGTGCACCGCTTGGTCCGCATTTCGCCCTTTGACGCGAACAAGCGGCGTCACACCTCCTTTGCTTCGGTCTTCGTCTCTCCGGAAATCGAGGAAGACGCGGACATTGAAATCGACGAAAAGGACATCCGCGTGGATACCTACCGGGCCAGCGGCGCGGGGGGGCAGCACGTGAATAAAACCTCCTCGGCCATTCGAATCACGCATCTTCCCACCGGTTTTGTGACCCAGTGTCAAAACGAGCGCTCCCAGCGCCAAAACAAGCTCATCGCCATGCGTGTCCTCATGTCGCACCTCTATGAACTTCAGCAGGAGGAAAAACGGGCCTCGGTCGCTAAAATGACGGGAGAGAAGAAGGAGATCGGCTGGGGCAGCCAAATCCGCTCCTATGTCTTTCAGCCCTACCAGATGGTCAAGGATCACCGGACGGGGATCGAAGTCGGCAATGTCGCAGCAGTGATGGACGGCGATATTGATGCCCTTGTCGAGGGATATTTAAAGCGGCCGAAAAGCCAGCCCGACTA
>JBHHXB010000217.1:0-3170 GCA_046756825.1 Nitrospiria bacterium
CACACCCGTGTCTCGTGTGATTTGAGAAAGTTTGTTCGCGACGGCGTACATTTGCCCTCGAGTCGCATGTTTCTCGCGATACTGAATCCACTGTACGCCCCCTTCAATCGCCTCGTGGACGCCATTCAAAAAACGCCGCTCCACCACGGATCGTAGCGCGCTTGAATCCGCATAACAAACCGGATCCGCAATCAAATAAAGAGACGGGAACGTCATGATCTTAAATCAGAAGAAATGTTGTTTGGAAATTCGGCAGTCATTCCCCTCTCAGGGAATAATCAAGGTATGCCCCGCCCGAATGACGCTGTTCTTCGTCAACCGGTTTGCCTTGAGAAGGTCTCTCATGCGGACAGCATATTTTTGGGCAATGGTGCTGATGGACTCCCCTGTCCGAATCTGGTGCCGCTTTGGACTACCCCCGGCTTTCGCGGAGGCTCTTCTACGAGATGATGACGAGGGGATAATGAGGGTATCACCCGCGCGAATCACGCTTCTTCGGCTCAGTTGGTTGGCTTCGAGCAGTCTGCGGATCGAAACTCGGTACTTTGAAGCAATCGTACTGACGGATTCGCCTCTGCGAATCCGATGCCTGTCTCCGGCAACGGTCGGACTTTCCTGAATCAAGATTTTTTGCCCGATGCGGATAATGCTCCGACTACTGAGATTGTTGGTTTTCAGGAGCATTCGGGTGCTCACCCCGTATTGTGCCGCAATCGACGAAATGGTTTCCCCCCGTCGCACGCGGTGTTTAAACGTGCGGCCGACAAAGATCTTCTCTTCCTTGTCCGGGGAGTACGCGGCGAGAAAAGCTTCCTTTCTCCCCGGCGGCAGTTTGATTTTATATCCGGGCGCGCGGGGCGGCGTGATGTTCTGTTTTAATTCAGGATTATATTTTTTGAGCTCCTTGACAGAGATACCGGCGTATTTGGCAATGGCGCTCAAATAGGTCGCGTGTTGAATTTCGACCTCGTCAAATTCCCACGGGTCCTCATACTCAATGGAAAACCCGTAGCGCTCGGGATCCTTGGCCAGAATCGTCGCAGCCATAAACTTCGGGACATAGTTTCGCGTTTCCGCCCGCAGATGCCTTGACTTTCTGAGCGTCCAGAAATCCCGGGTCCTCACACGAACAATCGTCCGGTAAACACGCCCTTCTCCGGCGTTGTAGCCCGCCAAAGCCAGTGGCCAGGAGCCGAACATGTCATAGAGTTCCGTCAAATACTTGGCCGCCGCCCGGGTTGATTTAATGGGGTCACGGCGCTCATCAATCCAGCGATCAACCCGCAACCCATATCGTTTCCCCGTCCCCTTCATAAACTGCCAAACACCACTTGCCTTTGATTTCGAATGCGCCTTTGGACTAAATCCACTTTCAATCAAGGCCAGATACACCAAATCCTCGGGAAGATTATTTTCCCGAAGCGTCTTTTGAATCATATCCATATATCGCCCGGAGCGGGCCAGCCATTTCTCAAAATTCGGGCGCAGGCGATTTTGGAACAGTGAGATATATTTCTTGACGTGCTCGTTGTCGGGGGCAACGGGCATGTCGTAGGTCACTTCAAACGCCTGCTCATTCAACGCGGAGTGCGTGGCCGCCGTGTTTTCCTCACCTTCCGTAATCAGATCCGAAAGGGCCTCGTCCGTCATTTCAGGCGTTTCATGGGAAAGAATGACTTCTTCGATTTCAGTCGGTGTGGGCTCTTGGGAGGACTCCTCCTTCAAGAGCGGCGCTTCAGATTCTGCTTCGAAAACACTTGGCTCCGGCGTCTGTCCTCCTTCCTCAAGGGCGGGACCGCTTATTGCCTCACCCCATGCTGAAGGCGCGTTCTCGGGGCGGACTTGTTCCATTTTCTTTTCGACAACGGGATCCTCAAAACCCCAAATGGAAAGCGAGGCGGATGCCGGAGCGACGGTCAGTAAAGTGATGAGGACGAAGGAAAAGAGAAAATAAAAAACTCGGCAAATAAACACAGTCACAACCCCGCCAACTAAAAAAATAAAATCGCCAAAGCCCTCCCCCGGGACTCTGACGAAGTCATAACAATCCTAATCATAACGAATTCAGCAACATTGTCAACAAAAAATAAAGGTTGGCGGCTCCTTTTCAGAAAGCGTAACGGGCGACCCCATTTTGACCGTTTTTTCAAAAAAAAACCGTCGAACCCAATAAAAAATGATACATTTTTTAGTCAAAGATTTCCCCGCCAAAAATACGACGTCTCTTTTTACCCCGATCCAGGGGGTGATCATAGCCGGGTAAAATCGTGCCGTCCACTGAATATGGGCCGATGCGGTTCCACGTGCCCCTTCCCGGCGCATCCACGAATTCGATTTCCAAAACTGCCTTCGGACTTTTATATCCATATTTATATGGCACAATCACGCGTAGCGGAAAACCGTGTTCGTCCGACAGCGGCGCGTCATTCATCGTGTGCGCCAGCAGCGTTCGTTGATGATGGAGATCCTCCAGCGACAGATACTCGACATAAGTGTCCGCGCAGTAAAACAACACCCCCACCGCCTCCGGCAGGGGCTCGACCCGTTTCTCTAACTCGGTCATCGAAAACCCCGCCCAGGACGCCTTGGCCGACCAGCATTCCACGCACTTGATCCGTGAAACCTGTTCTTTGAGCGGCAGCATTTTAATCTCATCCAAACGCAATGCCTGCGGTTTCCGGCACAGGCCCTTGACGTTCAATCGCCACGATTCGGCCTTGATTCTCTTAAACGACTTGTAATATTGGATGTAGAATGTTTTATATTTTCCGCCACGGGTTTTACCCACATATTCCGAGGATGCCCAAAAATTGAGCCTGGCAAAAACAGCACCCTTTTTCTCAAAAAAAGAGAGCACAAAACCCAGCATCCCGGCCACGACCTTTTTAATGAATTTTCTCCGGCCCCTTGTTTTTAACGCGCGCATCGAAACCCCACGAAAATAAACCGTTGATCGGGCTTCATTTCAATCCGGTCGGTTGTGGCGCTGTATTCATAGTCCAAATGCTCGTTCCACAAACCACCCCGGACCACTTTTTCCCGGGCATCTCCGCCGACCGTCCATTCCCAAACAGAAGACGCCATCTCGCGAGCCCCGTAGACAGAGACATCCTTTTTATTAAAACCGACAATGCGTTTCACCATGCCGGAATAAGAAGGGTGCGCCCTTT
>JBHHXB010000218.1:0-3138 GCA_046756825.1 Nitrospiria bacterium
GGGGTATAGTAGACGCCGCGCCGCTCGCGCTCCGCCGGATCGTAGGCCGCGAGGAAGGTTTCGTAAAAATGAATAATGGGGTCGCTGCCCTTGCCCTCGTGAAAATAGTTGTGCAAGATTTGATTCACGTCGGCCGCCGCCAAAACCTGGGCGATGTCATCCACAATCCACGCCATTTGCCTGGGCAGATCCCCCATCGAAATAAATTGAAAAACATCCCGTAAAATGCCGATGGTCTGCGGGATAAAATCATAGGCCAATTTGCGGTTGAAGCCGTTTTGGGATCGCGTCCGCGCGGCGAAGAGACCGTAGGTGATGGTTTGGGCGTAGAGATCCGCGAAATCTTCCGGCGTGAGGTGGTTGATCAGATGAGTTTTAAAAGCCTCGTAAAAACCGAGGATGAAGCCGCCGCCCTGCTGTGTTTCTTCCCTCAGTTCCTCGGCGATGACCTGCTCTTTCAAAAACCGTGTCCGCTTCGCCAGCTCGACGGCGAGGGTAAGCGCTGTGTAGGAATGCGGCAGCGAAAAAGAAAAGAACTGTTCCAGCAAATTGAAAAACGCCGCTTCGTTTTTAAGGGGTGGCAGGATGTTAAGCGTGTTGAGAACGAAGGGCGGCGCGATCTCGACTTTCTCCACCAGGTCGCCGTCGCGGTAGCGCCGGAATTCGAAATAATTGGTGAGGATCAGATTGGGAAAGGTGCTGCGGTAGCGCTTGAGCTGTTCGCTCTGTTCGACCTGACCCAGGTTTTCCTCAGTGGGCGGCTTGGCCTCAATATAGCCGATAATGTTTTGCTTGCCGTCCCAAATGCGAAAGTCGGGGTTGCCCGCCTCCGTTTTCTTGGGCGCGGTGGTAATGTGAACGGCCGTTTTGCCGGTGGCCTTGGCATAATCGAAAAAAAGCGTTTCAAGCCCGGCGTAATAACTTTCCTCGCGGGCGTCGCCCCGCCGGGCGGTTTCAAGAATGCGTTTGAGATAGGCGGTCAACATCATCAATGGTTTGCTTTGTTTTTATCGCATCCACAAAAAATGTGAATTTTATCTCATCCGACGCCAAATAAGAAGCGTTGTCTTCGCTCCCGTTGATCGGGATCATGGGAGAATCCCCGCCGAATCTCGGGGTGTCGAGCATGTCCGGGGAAAAGTCGCTCCCGAGACGGTCTCGCACGGTTTTCCACTCCAAGTCCCTCGGTCCTTTTTCCGAAAAAATCAAGGCGTTCGCGGTAGTCCGTCGGAGACGGGTCCGACTTCCATAATGGAGCCGGGTTGTGATGGATTGCGATAAGAATCGCCGTAATCGAGTCCTGTCCCAAGTTGTTTGCGGATGTCTGCCCGGTTCTGTTATGAGCCCATAAGGTTGGTCAAGAAAGAAAGGTTTTTATGACCGGCGATTGCAGGCGAGGCGGAACGATGTCAAGCAACATGGGATGTGAGCAGGTCTTTGATTTTGCTAAACTAGGGTTTTAAAGTGTGTGAATTAAATGATGACGGAGAAAGAAAAACGACCTCAAAAAAACACTCCGTCCGGAAAGCGGGCAGATGGAGAGACCTGCGAGCCAATCCCGGGCCCGCGTTACGCCGTTGACTTGGAGACCCTCAAAAATGTCGTGACGGTTCACACTTTTCGGGCGAGTGGGCCGGGAGGGCAGCACCGGAATGTAACCGATTCGGGCGTGCGTCTGGTGCATCCTCCTTCCGGTGTCGTGGTTACGGCCACGGAGTCCCGCTCTCAAATTCGCAACAAGGAAAAGGCCTTCGAGCGTCTGATCAAACGATTGGCGGAACTCAACCGGGTTCAAAAACGACGCATTCCCTCGAAAAAAAGCCGCGCCGTGCGGGCGCGTGAGCTTCAGGAAAAAGAGCGGCGGCGTACGAAAAAAAGGATGCGGGAAAAACCCGGTCTTGAAGGGGAATAGCGGGCCGCACGGGTTTGAAAGCCAGGGAAGCGCCCGTATTTTTCACAAATAGGCGATTGCGACTTCATCGGCCACGCTCAGGCCTGCCGAGGTCAGTTGGATTCGGTTCGCGGTCTTTTGAAGCCATCCGTGCTGAATCAGGCTGTGGGTTGTTTTCTTTAAAACCGGATCGGTCGTTATCCACTCAAAGGGGATCCCTTCGGTTTTTCTGAGTCCGAAAATAATCTTGTCAATCAGTGCTTTGTCCGCCCTTACTTTTTCGACAGAAGCCAGAGGTCGCTTTCCCGCGGCGACGGCGTCGATGTAGGCTGGAATTGCCTCAATATTCGCGCGCCGTTCCCCTTTGAAATAGGCATGTGCGGCCAGGCCGAAGCCGAGGGTTTCCTGCTGATCCCAGTACAAGAGGTTGTGTCGGCAGGCGTAACCCGGCTTTGCAAAGTTCGAAATTTCATACTGCGCATACCCTGCGGCGCTCAGCACGGAGCGGGCTGTTTCGTAGTATGAAAGGGTCTCACTTTCCGAGGGCAGTGCAAGCTTCCCCTCTCTTGTTTTTTTTGCGAAAAGCGTCCCTTCTTCGATGGAGAGGGCGTAAATTGAGAGATGCTCCGGTGCGAGAGAAAGGGCTTCTTCGAGCGTTTCTTCCCAATCACGGATGCGTTGTTCCGGCAGACCAAAAATCAGGTCGATGGCGATGTTCTCAAAACCGGCGGACCGCGCGGCGTGAAAGGCTGTTTTGGCTTGATCGACGGTGTGATGTCTTCCCAAACGCTTTAAATCGTGATCCGAAAAAGACTGGATGCCCATGGAAAGCCGATTGACGCCGCCTTTGAGAAGACGGGAGAGGTTCTTCGCATTCAAGGTCGCGGGATGGGCTTCGAGGGTGATTTCGGCGTCGGGGGTGACTTGAAACAGTTCACGGCAACGCGAGATAAGGTCTGTTAAAACAGTTACGTCATAAAGGCTGGGTGTCCCGCCACCCAGGTAGAGGGTGGGAATGCTGTACTCGGCAAGCTCGGGCAAGGCCGCGTAATATTCGATTTCCTTGTGAAGCGCTCTGATATATTTTTCCGCCCAGCGGGATCGGAACCCCTCGACGTGAAAGGCGCAAAAAGCACAGCGGGCGATGCAGAAGGGAAGGTCGATGTACAGGCCCGCAGAATTTGAAACCGCCGATTCGCCTGAAAATACTGCGTTATCGGCCAACGGCCTCCTCACCGTACGGGTGA
>JBHHXB010000219.1:0-3129 GCA_046756825.1 Nitrospiria bacterium
GATGGTCAAGCTCTGTTCTAGAAATTGCAGTGCGGTCTCGTAATCGCCCCGGGCTTTGAATATTTGGCTAATATTATTGAGCGTTGTTCCTTCGCCGCTTTTGTCGCCGATTTCGCGGTATTTTTCCAAACTGGCGTGATAACACCGTGCGGCATCGTCATAACGACCAAAGAGATGAAATGTGAGACCCAGGCGATTGAGTACGCCGGCGCTGGCCTTATCCCCCAGTAAATGAACGACGGCGGAGGCGTAATAATGGGCATTTTGAAACAGGGAGCAGCCGTAATAAAAGTCTGACAGCCGATCTCCAAATACCTCGACCTGTGCCTTTTCTTTTGCCTCGAAAAAATGAAAAAAGGCTTCCTCCATCTCTGTGACGGAGGTCTCGATATTTTCGACGATGTGCCGATGATAAATCCCGGCGGCCTTGTGCGAAAAGGGGAGGGCGTCCGTCGTTTCGGCGCGGAGCAGGTCTTTCACAATCGGCGTGGCGTAATAACAGGCCAATTCGGTTTCGGGATCGAGCGAGGTTTCGATGAGGGTCAGGTCTGAAAGCATTGATAAAATACGGCCCATGTTTTCCGCGAGGCCGCCCGCCGTATTCAGTGCCTCTGCGTCACAGGCGGCGATTTGAAGCTGAAAGGCCATGCGCTGGACGGGAATGCGAAAGCACGCGGAAAGTTGAAGCAGGGCGGTTTCTTCCCGGCCCAAAAGCCCAAAAAGCCGCGGCAGGTTTAAATTCTCGCGCATGCGTGTTTGCACCTTTTCCCGATCCGCCGCCGTTCGCGTCTGAAAGGTGTCGAGGCTCTGAAGGAGATTTTGTAATTGACCGGGTTTTTCCCGTAAAAGCCCGTCAAAAAATTCGAGGGCGCGGTAATTGCCGCCAAAGTTTTGGTGAAGCTGCCTTACGATGCCGATGAAGCGAAGCGGGGCTTGTTGCGGGGCCTCGCGGTTCACGGCCTGTTCTTTTTGAAGCAGCAGCGGTTGCAGCCGGGCGAGGGAAAGGTGGTGACATTTTTTCCAGAAATCGTTGACACCGACCTGGTTTAAATCAAAAGGACGGATATTTTCAAAACCGGCCAGCGGGTAGCGGCAGGTGAGAATCAGGTGAAATTTCCGGGTGCCGCACAAAAAACCGATGACCTCGGCGATATCCTGATGAGCGTCACCAAAGGCCTCGCCCGGATTTTGCTGAAAGCTTTCGAGGTTGTCGAAGATAAAAACCGGCGGGGCTGTTTTCGCCAATTCAAAAACGAGGTACTGGAATTGTTCAATGGCCTTTTCAAATTGCGTGACATGAATCGTGGCCGCGATTTCTCCCAACTCAACAAGCTCCGCTTTGAGCTGTTTGTTGATTTCTTCGATGGATTTGATGTGTTCGTTGAAAAGGATGGGGCGGGTTTTCGGCTCGCGGGCGATCAGGCGCTGCACAAGATATTCGGCCATCGCCGTTTTGCCCACGCCTCCCTGTCCTTTGAGCAGTACGGGGTGTTTCTCAAAAAAGGGCGCTAAGATTTTTGCCTTTTCCTTCCGACGCCCGATAAAAACATAGCCCTTGTCGTGGGCCAGCAAGAGGCGCTTTTTTTCGGTGATGTAGCGATGGGACGCAAGCTGGAGTTTTTCCGCCGGGGCCTGCCAGTTGACGAGGTGTTCAATGGGGCGGCTCATGTAGAGATTGGGGATAATCCATTGCAGGGGCATGGGATTTGGGACGCGGGCCTGTTGCTGGTCGGCATATTCCAGGTCGCGAATGTGTTGAAGCCCGTTTTGAAAGGCGGAGACAATGGTTTGCCGCTCGGCAATCCGGCGATAAAAGGCGGCGGCAAATTCACTGGCGTAGCGGTCTTTGATCGACATGCCCATCGAAATCACCGCCGGGGTGCCGATTTTTAACAGTTGATTGCTCACCCCGCGCAGCCCGGCTTCGCTGCCGCCCTGCGCCGTTTGACAGGACGACAGCAGGACCAGCGGAATTTTATGGTCGGGGTCGCAGTTGAGGCTTTGGGCGAAGGTTTCGGCCTCGGTTTCTTCGGCGTGAAGATTTAAGGGGTTTTCCAACTGCAAGTACCCTTTGCCGTTTTTAAACTGGCCGTGCCCCGTGAAATGAAGGACGTGGTAGCGGTTTTTGCGCAGCTTCCTTTCGAGGGCTTCAAGCGAGCCGTCCTCGGTGAAATCGATTTCGACCTGGCCGGACTGGAGCAGGGGCTCAAAGGCCGACAGGATTTGAAATTCTTCGGCTTCGTGAGAAAGGCGTGTCGTGTGATCCGCATTTTCGGGGGAGGAAATCATGACGAGAATTTTCAAGGGCGGCGCGGCGGTTTCAGTCGGGCGCGCAACGGGGTGAAGGTATTCCGGCAGACTTTTGATCAAGTTGAGCTGCCGAAGCTGCCCCAGGGCTTGGCCGGAGCGGTCATCGACGGCCATCGACCAGGGCAGGTTCAGGATTTCATTGTTTTTATTCAGCACTTGCAGCGCCACATGATCTCCGGAATGGCTGATCTGTTGCAGCACGTCCACAAAACCGGGGGTGCTGTTGACAATTTTTGACAGCTCGGCTTTGAGATCGTCTAATATACGAACGCGAAGCGGCTCGTTTTCTTCAAGGTGTTTAAAGAGTTTGGCATTGTGCGCTTCAAGCGCCGCGATCTGACCGTCACTGAGTTCGAGGTGGACTTGTTTCCAGTACATCTTCGTCCTCTCTGATTGAATTGTGGTTTTTTACTTCAGTCTAAAACAAAAACGGGATGAATCTTAAAGATTGAATTTCCGCAACAACGCGGCGTCCGGCACGACTTTGCCCTCAACTGCAACGGTGACCTGCTTGTTGCAGTAGGGACAGAAAGCCTCAACCTCTGTTTCGGTTTGTTCGGAACCGGTTTCAATGGCAAAGGTTTTTTCAAAACGATGCGCCGCGTCAAAAGCGCATTGCACTTCGTAGAGAATTTTTTTCGAATGCGGCATGGGAGGAGAATAGCACAAAAAGGGATGAATAAAAAGCGCCGAAGGCGCGGTGAGACTTTCGGTGAATGGTGTGGTTTGATGGCCGAATTTCGATTGATTTTTTATTCGTCTCCTCAAATTGACCCTGTCGAGAAGGGCGTGCTAAGCTATCCTCAGCTTGTTTTTCGG
>JBHHXB010000220.1:0-3109 GCA_046756825.1 Nitrospiria bacterium
CCGGATGGTTTCTTTGCCAGGCGAAACCTGACCAGTACATTTCTCAATCTTGCCGGTAAGCTGTTCTTCAATGACACCCCACAGCGTCTTTTCGGGGCCAAGCGCGGTCCCGGCCACCACTACTTTCTTTGCGCCCCACTCCTGAGCCTTGTGGTACATGGCGATCAAAGCGTGCGTCTTGCCGCCGCCAAAGGGCGTCTGAATCTGGATGATGGGGTCGCCGCCCTTGCCGTCGACGCGCTTTTTAACGATGCTCAGGAGGTTGTTCAGACCCTGCGTCAGGTACGTTTTCTTGAAAAAGGTCTCGGCGTCTTTATATTCATCCGGGCCGCGATTCTGGCTCACTTCCCAGAGGTCGGCCGCAAACACATCCATGGTGAGGCGGCCTTTTAAGATGTCTTCGTGGGGCACGGCGATGGTGTGGAATGGTTTCATTGCATTAAATCCTCCATGTTTGAATCCTCATGCTTTCAAACCCCGGGTTCTTGGGTACCTTGGTCCATCTCCCTTTTCCTTTGTTCAATGCGTTCTTTGACCCAATTGATAACCTCTTCAGCAATTGTTATTGCTCTACTATATTCATTTTCACCTACAGGATAATAATCTCCCGGATAACGTGTTTGAACGG
Source organism: Nitrospiria bacterium (assembly GCA_046756825.1). Lineage (GTDB taxonomy): Bacteria > Nitrospirota > Nitrospiria > SBBL01 > JAADHI01 > JAADHI01. The sequence goes on from JBHHXB010000220.1 coordinate 629, forward strand.
CATAATCTGACAGATCCAAAACCTCCTTGATCGAATCTGGAATTTCAATATGTTTCTCAAGGTCATCCAGTAAAACACTGAATGCGTGAACCTTTGGATATTCATCACTTAAATAGATCAGAAGTGCTTTTAAAGCCTTTTCCGCTGCCTGTTGTGCTTCAAAACATAGATCTTCAAGAAAGACCCCTTCGACTTTACCTTCTTTTGCAAGTTTCAAATTACCGTTGGCTCTTTCAAGCCAGATCTCATAATCTTCTTTACCCATAAACAATTTCGCCCTCCTTTAAAGCCCAGGAGTAAATCAAGTAAGGATTGTCTTTATTTTTTTCCAATTTGTCCGAGTCAACTACAATAATATCTACTGCGATTCTTATGTTGTTATCAAACAAAGCTCTGTAAATGCGTCTTGAAACTTCTCTTTCGTTTTTTACCCCCGATTTTATGATAATGAAATCATAGTCGCTGTCTTTTCTGTAATTTCCTTTTGCCCTTGAACCAAAGAGGATAACTTTTTCCGGATACACCGATTCAACAATTGTATTGACAATTTTTTTTGTAATACTTTTATGATTTTCTGCCTTCATTCAAACAGTCTCCCCTGTTTTACTTCTTTTTTTACCTCATCCTTTAAACGCTCTTTTCCCGACAAAAATCCATCCAAAAGCTTTTTCTCTTTGTTGTCGTTTGGCAAGGTCTCGGAAATGGCCTGCGCCACCCGGTAAAACGCCTCGCTCTGACCGTACCCGGTTTCCTGCAGCAGCGCCACCATTTCGTCCCGTTTGCTGGTCTCCCAGAGCAAGAGCACTTTATGCAGGACGTCGATTTGCCGAAGACCTCGATGGCCGAGCCGATGGCGGCGATGAAGAAGTCCGAGCCGCTGATGCCTTCCTGCCAGAGGCGCTCGAGTTTTTTGGCCAGGTACTGATTGAGTTCTTCTTTGACCTGAGTGTAGAAGCCGGTGGGTTGGCGTTCCATTTTGCGGGCGATGATGTAAATTGATGAAGCAAGTGCCGCAGATTCACTGGCTCGTAACCTGCTCCCCATTTCTGTGTTCAAAGGCCAAGCACCGGTCATAATTAAACCTGAATCAAGGAGGGAGTTGATTAGCGTTTCCCAGCCTTCCGTCGATTTGTGGGCATAGACGACCGTAGCAAAACCATTGGGTTTCAATACACGATTGATTTCCTGAAACGACTTCTTGAGCATGTCCTCAAAGAAACGCTTTCCGCCATCAAATCCAGCCGGGCCGTTTGAATAGGCAACAATTTCGTTTTTCTTGGGCGTGAGTGGGGTGGAAAACAGTTCCGGATAGGCTGCGCCCTGCGAGCGCTTGAGCCAGACATAAAAAAAATCGGACAAGTATGAATATGGTACATTGTCATAATAAGGTGGATCCGTCAAAACCGCATCGAAGAAATCAGCCGGGTATTCAAGGGCAGTTGATGATAAGTTTTTGAAACCGAACCATGATTGCAAATTCCATCTGAAGTATGTTCTATGACTTTAAAGTAATATTCAGAACCTGCCTCAAAACTGCCCGAGGAATTACTATATGAATTAACTTCCACATAATCCCAAAGCATTGGTAAGGCTTGCCTGGAAAAGAGTTGTTTTATTGCCTCTGAGGTATTCTCCCATCTAGGCCACTACGGGTTGGAACAATTTACGTGTCGTTTTGGCTTCCACCATCGAGCCGCACACAAGGCAGGTGGCCACGGCACGAGCCACGGTGCCTGCGGCAGGGTCAAAGTCGTCGGGCATGGGGTCGTAGCCATCACCAACGATTTTGAATTGTAGTGCTTTTAAGGCTAACAAGTCGTGAATTTACTCAAATCTAACACTATGCTTTTGGAGTAAACCCTTAAGATATTTTTCGATGCATTGTTGTGCATGAAAACCAGCAGCGTCAAAATTGGGAAGCTTTCGCGCGCGATATTCTCGCAACGCACTCACAAAATTGACTTTGTCTTTGATTTCCTGGATAGCAACGGTGCGCTCACCAGTAATCGTTTTTAATTGGGACATGCTAGGTCGTCGACGTGTTGTCTCGAGTTCTTAGTGGCTCCTACGATGTGAACGTAATCACCGGCTTCCTCAATGAGCTTGACTTCAACGGGTTCCGGCCAGTGCGGGCCTTTGATAGTGCTTCCTCGTTCGATGTTGTTCATCAATCGTGCGCCTCTCTTTTTTTGGTGGACTTCTTGCAACAAACTCTATGAAGGAAAAATCCAAAAAGCAAGAAGAATCGGTCTTCGTAAACCCTCACACGGCTTTTTCTGCGCCTACTTCGTGACCAATACGATTCTCCGCAAATGTCTTCCGCAGATTTTCAAATCATCCAGTACTTTATAGTTGATCCCTGCCCGGGGAATTGCCGATCCCAAAACCGGCAGCCTGTCACTCGAAGTCAGCTTCTAACCTAACCACTAATTGTCCTATGAATGCCGGACGTTCAATTGCTGTGCTTTTTATCCCGATGTT
>JBHHXB010000221.1:0-3071 GCA_046756825.1 Nitrospiria bacterium
TATGAATAGCTTCTTTAAAAGCGAGAGTGGCGGAATGGTAGACGCGCCAGATTTAGGATCTGGTGGGGTATCCTGTGGGGGTTCAAGTCCCCCCTCTCGTACAGATCTTTGGAGAACTTTCGGAGGTCTTTTTCCGGCCCGCCCCGGGAAGTCGTGAAGTTGACAACATCCACCCTCAACGATAAAATATGCGCTTTTCAGCCAAAAGAAGAGGTCTATGAAAGTTCAAGTTGATGAAATCACTCCCATCAAGAAATCCCTCACCGTCGAAATTCCTGAAGAAGTCGTTTCCAAAGCCTTTTCAAAGGCCTACGCTGACCTAGGCCGCCGGGTTCGCGTCCCCGGTTTCCGGCCCGGGAAGGTGCCCGTGACCCTGCTCGAAAAGAGATACGGGGCCGCTGTCGCGGACGACATCATCCGGAAGCTGGTGCCCGACTACTATGAAAAGGCCGTCGAGGAAACGGGCATTTTCCCTGTGGAATACCCGTCCTTTGATAAGGTGGAGGCGAAAAAGGGGGCAGCGCTTTCCTTTACCGCCACAGTGGAAGTCAAGCCAGCCATCACCGTCGGTAATTATGAGGGGATTGTGCTGCCCAAGCGGGAAATCCGGGTTTCCGATGAAGACCTTGAGAAAGCGCTGAGTGCCCAGCAAGAGCAGCACAGCCAGCTTGAAACCCGGTCGGAAGATCATGTCGTCGTCTCGGGAGACTTTGTCATCGTGGATTTCGAAGGCGCCGTAAACGGGGAGCCTGTTCAGGACGGAAAACAGGAGGGCTACACCATTCAAGTCGGCTCCAAGACCTTTCCACCGCCCCTGGAATCGGAACTTACCGGCAAGAAAAAAGGGGACGAATTAGACGTCACGGTGCCTTATCCGCAAGATTTTCAAAACAAGGCCATCGCCGGGAAAGACGTACAGTTCCATGTCAAGATTCAAGAGGTGAAGCACAAGGTATTGCCCGCCCTGGATGATGAATTCGCCAAGGACTTGGGGCACGAGACACTGGACGAACTTAAAGAAAAAACAAAAGAAACCCTGTTAAAGCAGGCGGAGGAAAAACAAACACAGGATCAAAAAAAGGCCTTGGTCGATCAACTCATCGAGAAAAACCCCTTTGAAACTCCGGACGCCCTCGTCGCGCGGGAGCTCAACATCATCATGGGCTCGTTCCCGGATCAAAAAGCCATCGGCGAAGAAGCGGATAAACGGGAAACCTTGATGAAGGAACTGGAACCACTCGCCCGCCACCGGGTCGCGGAATCCCTGATTTTGAGCGAAATTGTAAAAAAAGAAGCCATCGCCGTCACCGATAACGAAGTTGAAACAGAGCTCACTCAGATTTCAAAACGGCGGGGGACCTCCCTGAAGGAAGTCAAGCAGGCCTTTCATCAAAAAGAAGGGGCCCTGGAAGGATTAAAATCTCAACTCAAGGAACAGAAAGCGCTCGATCTGATTTTTTCAAAAGCGAAATTTGAGAATGTGACGGAAGAAGAAGCCGAACCAGCGAAAGGAGACAAATCCTGATGTTAGTGCCGATGGTCATTGAACAGTCGAGCCGCGGAGAACGCGCGTATGACATTTATTCCAGACTCTTAAAAGATCGGATTATTTTTATTGGAACGGGGATTGACGATAATGTTTCAAACCTTATTATCGCCCAGCTTTTGTTTCTTGAAGCGGAAGATCCCGAAAAAGACATCCATCTGTACATCAATTCCCCCGGAGGCATCGTGACCTCGGGACTTGCGATTTACGACACCATGCAATACATCAAACCCGATGTCTCCACCATTTGCATCGGGCAGGCCGCCAGCATGGGTGCGCTTCTTTTAACAGCCGGGGAGGCGGGGAAGCGCTATTCTTTGCCCAACGCCCGAATCATGATTCATCAGCCGCTCGGCGGTTTTCAGGGCCAGGCGACGGACATCGAAATTCACGCCAAGGAAATTTTGCGGATCAAGGAACGCTTGAACGAAATCCTCGCCAAGCACACCGGGCAGCCGCTTGATAAAATACAAACAGACACGGAGCGGGACTACTTTATGTCCGGTGAGGAGGCGAAGACCTATCACCTGGTCGATGAAGTCATCGAGCACGCCGAGAATATTAAGAAAAAATAAGGCACCCCGCGCGGATGATTGAACCGCGCTTTTTGGAGAAAGACATGTCGAAACAAGATAAAAAAGATGTCCTCTTGCGTTGTTCCTTCTGCGGCAAAAACCGCGACGAAGTCAAAAAACTCATTGCTGGGCCGACGGTGTACATTTGCGACGAATGCGTCGATCTCTGCAATGACATCATCGCGGAGGAGTGGGAGGAAGAAAAAGAGGAACGCTCATCCGCGCTGCCCAAACCCGCCGAGATCAAGAAAACGCTGGATCAATATGTCATCGGCCAGGAACGCGCGAAAAAAATCCTCTCCGTCGCCGTGCACAACCACTACAAACGGGTCGCCTCCAATGCCCAAAGCGACGACGTCGAGCTTCAAAAAGGAAACATCCTCATGATCGGCCCGACGGGAACGGGCAAAACCCTGCTGGCGCAGACTTTGGCCCGCATTATTGACGTGCCTTTTACCCTCGCGGACGCCACCACCCTGACCGAGGCGGGCTACGTCGGCGAAGACGTCGAAAACATCGTTTTAAAACTATTACAAGCCGCGGACTATGACGTCGAAAAAGCCGAGCGCGGCATCGTCTACATCGACGAAGTGGACAAGGTTTGCAAGAAAAGCGATTCCCCTTCCATCACGCGCGATGTCTCGGGCGAAGGCGTGCAGCAGGCTCTGTTAAAGTTAATCGAAGGCACCGTCGCCAACATCCCCCCTCAGGGCGGCCGGAAGCATCCGCATCAGGAGTTTATTCAAGTCGATACGACCAATATCCTGTTTATCTGCGGCGGGGCCTTTATCGGTCTTGAAACCCAGATCGAAGACCGGGTGTATAAAAAATCCATGGGTTTCGGCGCGGAAATCAAGGGCAAGGGGGACCGAAAAATCGGGGATCTTCTGCCGAAAGTGCAGGCCAAGGATTTAATCCACCACGGCCTCATCCCGGAATTCGTCGGACGC
>JBHHXB010000222.1:0-3024 GCA_046756825.1 Nitrospiria bacterium
TGATTTCAACATGACTTTAAAGCCTTCCCTGTGCTAAACTCCCCCAAAATTTTCAGTGATCGAAAAGGGGATTTTATGCGGACATTCATACGTGAAATGGAAGAAAAGGCGATTGCGAACGAGCGCCTGTCTTATGAAGAGGGTTGCCGTTTAATGCGGGCCGAGGGCGCGGATATCATGGATTTGATCACGTCCGCCAACCGGGTCCGGCTGCATTACTGCGGGGATCACATCAATTTGTGTTCCATTTCCAACGCCAAATCCGGGGATTGTTCCGAGAATTGCAGTTTCTGTTCGCAGTCCGCCTATCACGGCACAGCCATTGATACTTATCCGCTCACGGATTCAAAAAAACTGGTTTCGGAGGCGGCGGCTGCCGCGTCGCACAAGGCGGAGGCCTTCGGCGTGGTCGTCGCGTGGTGGGGCTTGCGTGAAGGGCCGGATTTGGATGCAATTTTAGAGCGCATCCGCGCGCTTTCGGCGGCGGGACACACCCGCACGGACGCCTCGCTCGGCATCATTGCCGACCCCAAAATCGCTTTTCAACTCAAAGAAGCGGGGTTGGCCTTTTATAATCACAATTTGGAAACAGCACGCTCCTTTTTCCCAAAAATCTGCACGACGCACAGCTATGAAGACCGGATTAAAACCATCGAATATTGCAAGGCGGCGGGCATCGGCATCTGCTCGGGCGGCATTTTCGGCATGGGGGAGTCGCCGGATCAGCGCATTGAGCTTGCTGCCGCCTTGCAGGAATTGGATGTGGACGTCGTGCCTTTGAATTTTCTGCACGCCATTAAGGACACGCCATTGGAGGATGTCCCCCCCTTGCGCCCCATGGAAATCCTGAAAATCATTGCTGTTTATCGTTTGATGCTGCCTTCGAAGGACATTATGACGGCCGGGGGACGTGAAGTACATTTGCGGGATTTGCAGTCCTGGATGTTCATGGCGGGCGCAAGCCACACCTTGATTGGAAGCTATCTCACGACCTCGGGTCGCCGGGCGGAAGACGACTTGCGCATGATCGAGGATTTGGATTTGAAGCACACGACCTCCTGCCCGGAGAAACTGCTGGAAGTCAACTAAGGCCGCCGCGCGGTTTTTTTACATTCTGTGACAGTTCAAAAATCATAAAGGAGCAAGTAAAGATGGACGCCCATTTAAGACAACAGAGCCGGACGATCAATGACGGCGTTGACCGCGCCCCGGCGCGGGCCATGCTGAAGGGTATCGGATTGACCGACGAGGATCTCTCCAAACCCATCATCGGCGTGGCAAATACCTGGATTGAAACCATGCCCTGCAATTATCATTTACGCCGCTTGTCCGCGAAAGTGAAAGAGGGGATTCGCGCGGCGGGCGGCACGCCCATCGAATACAACACCATCGCCATTTCCGACGGTATTACGATGGGCACGGAAGGCATGAAGACCTCGCTCATCTCGCGCGAGGTTGTCGCGGACTCCATCGAGCTCGTGGCGCGCGGCCACTTTTTCGATGGCGTTGTCGCGCTTTCGGGTTGCGACAAAACCATCCCCGGCGCCGTCATGGCCTTGGGCAGGCTGAACCTGCCCTCGCTCATGCTCTACGGTGGATCCATCGCACCGGGTCATTTTCAGGGTCACGACGTGACGATTCAGGATGTGTTCGAGGCCGTCGGCTCCGTCGCCAAGGGGAAGATGTCCACGGAGGATTTGAAGGTGCTTGAAGACAATGCCTGTCCGGGGCCCGGGGCCTGCGGGGGACAGTTTACGGCGAACACGATGGCGACGGTGTTCGAGGTAATGGGGATTTCATTTATGGGAAGCGGCAGCGTGCCCGCGGAAGACCCCGATAAGAACCAAATAGCATTTGAAGCCGGGGAGCGGGTGATGGAACTGTTACGTCAGAATCTTCGGCCCGATCAAATCCTGACGCGCGAGTCACTTGAAAACGGCATCGCCGCCGTCGCCGTGACGGGCGGATCGACCAATGCTGTTCTGCACCTGCTTGCGATTGCGCGTGAAATGGGTATTCCCCTGGATATCGACGATTTCGACCGGATCAGTGCCAAGACCCCCTTGCTGGCGGATTTGAAGCCGGGGGGAAAATATGTCGCGACCGACATGCACCGGGCGGGCGGAGTGCGCTTGATCGCAAAACGCCTTCTCGACGCAGGCCGGCTTCATCCGGATGTCAAGACCGTGAGCGGAAAGACTATTGGAGAAGAGGCGGTGTCTGCGAAAGAGACGACGGGTCAGCAGGTGCTGCATCCGCTTTCGGATCCGATTAAAACGACCGGCGGCCTGGTGATTTTAAAGGGGAATCTGGCACCGGATGGCTGTGTGATCAAGGTCGCGGGTTACGAGCGTCTCCATCATCAGGGCCCCGCCAAGGTTTTTGATTGCGAAGAGGCGGCCTTCGCCGCCGTGCAGTCTGGCCAGATTGTATCGGGTGATGTCGTCGTGATTCGCTACGAAGGCCCGAAAGGGGGACCGGGCATGCGGGAAATGCTGGGGGTGACGGCCGCCATTGTCGGTGCGGACTTGGGGAGTTCCGTCGCACTTTTGACCGATGGGCGCTTCTCCGGCGCGACCCGCGGACTCATGGCAGGGCATGTCGCCCCCGAGGCCGCCGTGGGCGGTCCGATTGCCTCTGTCAGAAATGGTGATATTATTACATTCGATCTTGAAAAGCGGGTGTTGAATCTCGAATTACCTCAGGAAGAAATCGACGCACGGCTCAATGATTGGAAGGCGCCGGTGCCGCGTTACACAAAAGGCGTCATGGCGAAATACGCCCGTCACGTTGCTTCGGCTTCCGAAGGCGCGATTACCACTTAGCGGCATCCTTTTTCGATTTGGAGGGGCTTATCAATCTATCCGGCAACTTAGGTGAATGGCGCGCCTTTGCGCCCTTGGGCATTGGCCGTTCCCATCCGGCGGTTTCAGTGTTTGAGAATAAAATTTATTCATTCGGCGGAGGCGGGGAGGGTTTTAAAAGTCTGAATCTCTCAGAGGTTTACGACCCCGTTTTGGATCA
>JBHHXB010000223.1:0-3023 GCA_046756825.1 Nitrospiria bacterium
ATCGAGGCCGGCAAGGTCGGCGTTTACCCGACACGTTTTGCGTTGCATGCCCTGATTTCGTAGGCCGTTGCTGGTCTGAAGCATCAAATCGACAAAAAAATCTTCGGGTTGAGACCGTCATTCCGCCCGGGATACAATTAAAAAATGATCGTACCCGGCTGTTGCAGTGCATCCTGAACTACCTTTCAAATGCCGTCAAGTTCACCGAGCGGGGACAGATCACCATCACGGCCGAGGCCGTCGGGCAGGGGATGCAAATTTGCGTCAGGGATACCGGCATGGGTATTCAAAAGGAAGACATGCCGAAACTTTTCACACCGTTTACACGCCTGAACGTGTCTGGCAAGTCCGCGCCGCCTGGCACGGGACTGGGGCTTTATCTGACCAGGAAGCTGGCTGAGGAAGTGCTGGGGGGCTCCGTTGCCGTGGAGAGCGAACACGGCAAGGGCAGCACTTTCATCCTCAATCTGCCGATGAACGTTCAGGTTTCGCGAAAGGAGCCCGGGACATGAAAACCGTGCTGGTCGTTGAAGACAACGATGATAACATGGCCCTCATTACCTTTATCCTGGAAAAGCGGGGTTATAAGACCCTCAAGGCAAAAAACGGAGCGCAGGGCATCGCGCTAGCAAAGTCGAAACGGCCCGCCTTTATCATTCTCGATATTCAACTTCCGGACATGGACGGCATTGAGGTCTTGCGCGCCATCCGCGCCTCGGAGGCCGACGGCGATATCCCGGTGATCGCCATGACCTCGTACGCCATGAGCGGGGACCGGGAGCGGCTCATGGCGGCGGGCTGCAACGGCTATATCGAAAAGCCGATTGATCCGGCCGCCGTGGGGCGGCAAATTGAAGCGATTCTTCAAGAAAATGAGGGAGAAGGCTCGTGAAGGTGTTGATCGCCGATGACAATGAGGACGCGCGCGCCATCCTAAAAAGGACCTTGGCGCACGACGGACATGAGACCGAAACGGCGCGAAATGGCGTGGAGGCCCTCGAAAAGACCAGGGCCGATCCGCCCGACCTCATTATCTCGGATATCCTGATGCCGGAGATGGACGGCTTTAAACTGTGCGGCGAAATTAAGTCCAGCCCGGCGTTGAAGCAAATTCCCTTTGTGTTTTATACGGCCACTTATCTGGATGAAAAGGACGCGCAGCTTGCGCTCGATCTTGGGGCTTCCCGCTATATTGCGAAACCCTTGGCCCCGGATGCTTTTCTTGAGATGATTCAGGAGGTTATGGCGGAGTGCAAAGCCGGGGTGCTTCCGGTACCGGATAAGCCTAAGGAAAAAACATCTGTATTATTCGGAATGTACGAAGAAAGCGTGTCCGCGAAACTCGAGAAAAAGGTTGCGGAGTTGAGCTTGTATCAAAACATCTTTTTTCACTCGAAAAACGCCGTCGCCATCCTTGACCGGGACGGATTTTATATGGAGCAAAATCCCGCTCACCGCGCTTTGACCGGCTATTCCGATGCGGAACTTCGGGGAAAAACACCGGCGGTTCATTTGGGAGAGGCGGTGTTTGCAAATATTTTGAATCAGCTTTCCGAAAAAGGCGTCTATCGTGGAGAACTCCTCGGACGCACGAAGTCGGGGAAAAAGACCGAGATTGAGCTTTTCTCCTTTCCCATACGTGATCACAAGGGAAGGGTGAGCTGCTATGTGGGGATTGAACGGGATCTTACGGAGCAAAACCGGGCGAAAAGGCTGGAATCCGAACAGCGCCGGGTGCTCGAACTCATCACACGCGGCGAGACCTCGCTGACCGGAATTTTCGAGCGCATTACCGAAGTTGCGGAAGTCTATTGTCCGGATGTACGCGGCTCCATTCTGATCCTTGAAGGCGGCATTGTCCGCCATGGCGCGGCGCCCAGCATGCCGTCCGCTTACAATGCCCTGCTGGAAGGCCTGGAAGTCGGCCCGAAGGCGGGGTCCTGCGGCACGGCCATGTATCGCAAGGCGCGGGTTGTGGTCAGCGATATCCGCACCGATCCTTTGTGGGAGGGCTACCGCGATTTGGGCGAGGAATACGGCTTCCGCGCGTGCTGGTCACAGCCCATACTGGGCGTGGATCAAAATGTCCTGGGTGCCTTCGCCCTGTATCGCGAGCAGCCCGGTGGCCCCGATGCGGATGAGATCCGCTTGATCGAATCCATGTCACATCTCGCGGGGCTTGCCATCGAGCGCAAGCAGGCGGAGACGAAGATCCGCACGCTTTCGCAGACCGTCGAACAGAGCCCCGTGTCGGTCATCATCACGGACACCGATGGAAACATCGAATATGTCAACAGCACCTTTGAGAAAGTATCGGGATACACGGCAGAAGAGGTTATCGGACGTAATCCGAGGTTACTGAAATCGGGCGGCACGCCGAAGAACCGCTATCAGGCGCTGTGGCGGGCCATTACCCGGGGCAAATCCTGGGAAGGGGAGTTGTTGAATCGAAAGAAAAACGGAGAAGCCTTTTGGGAGTCCGTCCACATTGCCCCCGTATTGGACGAGTCCGGGGTTATACAACACTATTTGGCGGTGAAGGAGGACATTACCCTTCGCAAGAAGCAGGAGGAGCGGCTTCTGCATCAGGCGCATTTCGATTCCCTGACGGATCTCCCCAACCGCTTTCTTTCTCTGGATCGACTGTCTCAACTCTTGAAAGAGGCGGAGCGCGTGGATTGCCAGGTCGCCGTGATGTTTGTCGATTTGGATGATTTTAAAAAGGTCAATGATACGCTGGGGCACGAAGCGGGTGATACGCTGTTGCTGGAGGCGGCGGAGCGGCTGCGGACCGTGGTCCGAAACGGCGACACCGTTGGACGGCTCGGGGGGGATGAATTTATCGTCCTGCTTGGGGGGCTTTCGGATGCGGCCGATACCCGGCCCGTGGCCACCGGTATTCTGGAGCGGTTTAAGCGGCCCTTCAATATCAATGGACGAAAGATCCGGCTTTCCGCCACGGTGGGAATTGCCGTTTATCCCGAAGACGGCGGCACGCCTTCCGAGATGCTGCGCTGTGCCGA
>JBHHXB010000224.1:0-3005 GCA_046756825.1 Nitrospiria bacterium
CCGCGTGCGTCTGTGGTCATCCAGTGCGGGCCTTCGGGGTCAATCAGCAGGGTGACGCCGCGGCGGACGACTTCTTGATACAGGGGGGCAAATATGCGGCTGTCTTTTTGTACGATATCCGTCATGGGGTAGACTCCGTAATCAATGATTCAACGCAATGTATTGCTTTGGTCGAACTACTTATAAATGAAAGCCCGTCAGGCCGATGTAGCCTATCCTACGTTTTTATTGAGCGTCTAAATCAACATCGCGCGATTGTATCAAATTTGTGCGTATCGAAGGAACAGGCCTTTGATTGCTTTCTGAAAACACTTACATTATGATGCGGCGTATGGAAGAAAAAAGCAAACTCTGGTATTTGAAAAAAATCAATCTTTTCACCGAGATGTCTTCGGAAGAGATGGAGACCCTGGCGCGCAAAACCCGCATGGAGTCTGTGAGCAAGAAGACGCCTATTTTTTTCCCGGGTGACCCCAGTAAGCAGGTCTATCTGCTGAAGGAGGGGCGCGTTAAACTTTGCCGGATTTCGGAGGAGGGTCGTGAGGTGACGATCACGCTTCTGGAGCCGGGCGAAATTTTTGGCGAACTCGAGGTCCTGGGCGATGCGCCCCGCGACACCCTGGCGGAAGCCCTGGATGACAGCAAGATCTGCGTGGTCAGCAAGGATTTGTTTCTGGAAATGATCAGCAGAAAACCGGAATTTTCCTTTCGTTTGACAAAACTGATCGGTTTTCGCATGCGCAAAATCGAAAACCGCGTGGAAGACCTGGTGTTCAAGGATGTGCCCGCGCGTCTGGCCCATCTTCTGCTCGACTTGGCGAAGGACTACGGCAAGGAGACTTCGGACGGCGTCTTTCTGCAAATCAAGCTCACGCATCAGGAAATCGCCAACCTGATCGGCTCCATCCGCGAAACGGTCAGCGCCGTCCTGGGTGATTTCAAACGGGACGGCTGGATCGCCTTTGAAGGTCGCCAAATCAAACTCCTCAAACCGAGCCATTTGAAAAAACGCACCGAATCTGTTTTTTTCTAAATTTACAATCCCAATAATAAGCAGCATTCCCCACCCTTTGTAGTCCGGCCCACATTTTTTTTGCGCAATCTTCCCTATTCTTAGGCCACGCTGAGTCGAGCGATGTCAGTTGCGGTAAAACGGAGAGATTGGCCCCTGGGCTTCCCGCTTCGGGAGGTCGGCCTGAACATACATTTTGGGCATCATAACCAAGGAAGCACCCAACCATTAGGAGGAAAATCATGAAATTAAGAATGGTCGCTTTTTTGAGCGCACTGATTATCGTGACGCTCGTCGGACAAGAGATGAGTCAAGCAGGGGACACGCATAAAGCCTCGGATAAGGCCCTGCACGCCATCGGGGTTAAAGTGGGACACCTCTTCACCTTTGAACCCTTTGATCCGCCGCTTAAAAACCATCTTTGGATGAAAACAGACCAGGACAAGATGACCTTTTTTCATTTCGCCAAACCCGCCTCGGCGAAGGAAAATAAGCTGCTTTTCATGGGGGACGCCATCAAGGGCCGGTTCTGCGCGGAAGACCAGCCGGACGGTGGAAAAACCGGCTATGTCCATTTTCACAGCGCACAAAAGGCCGACGGGCATAAACACGGGCACGGTGGGGAGAAGGGACAAGAAGGCTACTGGCTTCGGCACATCGCCCTGGGCGAATTTGAAATGATGAACATTCAATTCACGCCGGGCGTCGCGCACAATTTCAAGGCCACACCCGCCCCGTCCTGCAAATAAAACGCGTTATTACACCAATGGCCCCGTCGATGATTCCCCTCAAAAAATCACCGATGGGGCTTTTCACAACATTTCACCAGAGCGCCCAAGTCCTCCTCTTGGACACAAAAATTGAAATTCCCGCAAGACTTGCATTTTTTTCATCATTTTCATAAGATAAATCATCTCGCATTCGCACCCTGATAGCCCGGAGCGTAGTATGGGCGTCTCTGACAGTACCTTAACCGTGATTCTTGCCGGCGGTGTCGGCTCAAGATTGCATCCGCTCACGGCGGAGCGCGCAAAACCGGCCGTTCCCTTCGGCGGCATTTACCGCATTATTGATTTCGCACTCTCCAATTGCCTGCACTCCGGCCTGCGTCAAATTTTAATTCTGACCCAATATAAATCCCATTCACTCAATAAACACCTTCGCGACGGCTGGTCGATCTTTAACCCTGAAATCGGAGAATACATTACCGCCATTCCCGCGCAAAAACAGACAGGGGAGGATTGGTACACCGGGACAGCGGACGCCATCTATCAAAACCGGCACCTCATCCGAAGAAGCGAGGCCAAGTACACCCTGATTCTCGCGGGCGATCACATTTACCGGATGGATTATGTTGAAATGATGCGGGACCACATCAATAGAAAAAGGGATGTCACAGTGGCCTGTATGCCGGTTCCCATTAAAGAGGCCGCCGCCTTTGGCGTCGTCGAAATCGACGATGACATGGTGATTCGGAAATTCTACGAAAAGGAGCCGAATCCGCCGCACATACCGGGAAAGCCGGACACCGCGCTGGCTTCCATGGGGATCTATGTTTTCAACACGGACTCCCTCCTTGATGCGGTGCAGGAAGACCACGCCATCACCGCGTCCGCGCATGACTTCGGGCGCAACATCTTCCCCGGCCTCATGAACTCGGCCTTTACCGTCGGGGCCTATCATTTTGGAGGTAAAATCGGCCGGGTCACGCAAGACTATTATTGGCGGGATGTCGGGACTGTTGATGCCTACTATCAGGCCAATATGGATTTACTCGAACCCGTCCCCCCGATTGATCTTTATCAAAAGGACTGGCTGATTCGAACCTATCACGGGCAATTCCCCTCGGCCCGGATGGTGCCCTCCACCTCCGGCGAAGTCGGCTTTGTCGAAAACGCCTCCCTGGCCGGGGGGGATATTATTATCGGGGCCCGGGTCATCCGCTCCATTCTTTCCCACGATGTCCGTGTTGAATCCCATGCCTTGGTCGAAG
>JBHHXB010000225.1:0-2992 GCA_046756825.1 Nitrospiria bacterium
CCGGATACGGACGGCAATCGCGCATTAGTCATGTTTAGTAACGTGATCCTTCATTTGCACCCCGTTCGTGTCCGCAGAGGTGCCCTCAAGATTAAATACACCTGGTGCCTTGGCGGTTTGACATTTTTATTCTTTATCCTGCTCGCGATTACGGGTGTGATTTTAATGTTTTACTATGTCCCGGACACGCGCCGTGCGTATAACGACATTCGGGATTTGGGGACAGTCATCTATTTTGGAAGTCTGTTTCGTGCCGTTCACCGCTGGTCGGCTCACGCCATGGTTTTTGCCGTGTGGATGCACATGACGCGTGTGTTTATGACGGGTTCGTACAAGCCACCGAGGGAATTTAACTGGGTGGTCGGTGTGATTTTACTGGTCACGACCCTCGTGTTGAGCTGGACGGGATACTTGCTTCCTTGGGATCAGTTGGCGCTTTGGGCTGTGACCGTTGGGAGCAAGATGGCGGAGGCGACGCCGTTTATCGGGGCGGCCGGTCCTTTTGGGCCGGAATTGGGCAGAAATTCCGGGAATGACATGGCCTTTGCGCTCTTGGGCGGCACTGTCGTCGGGCAAAGCGCGCTGCTTCGATTTTATGTTCTGCACTGTCTCGCGCTTCCCTTAATTACCGCGCTTTTCATCGCCGTCCATTTTTGGAGAATTCGTAAAGACGGTTTTTCCGGGCCGCTTTAACCTTTTGATTTAAAAGTAGAGGACATCTATGTCGGAAAACATCTCTGAATCTTCGCCGGCTTCGCCGAAACAGAGCAAACTGGCCCAACTCATCAAGAAAACGGCATCGGAGAAAATCGGGCCGGAAGACACCGTCTTGGTTTGGCCGAACCTGGTTTATCTCGAACTCATCGCCATCATGGTATCCGTCGCCATTATTTTGTTTCTTTCCCTGGTTTCTCCCGCGCCTCTGGAGGAATTGGCCAGCGCGGACACCACGCCAAACCCGACAAAGGCGCCGTGGTATTTTCTGGGATTACAGGAACTCCTGGTTTATTTTGATCCCTGGTTGGCCGGCATGGTCTTGCCCACCTTCATCATTATCGGTCTGGTCTTGATTCCTTATGTGGATCCCAGTCCGCTCGGGAAGGGGTATTACACCTTTAAAGAGCGGAAGTTTTCCATGCTGGGTTTTAGTTTTGGCTTGGCCCTTTGGTGGGTCTTGATTTTGATTGGTGTTTTTTTCAGGGGTTTGGACTGGTCCTGGTATTGGCCTTGGGATGATCCCCACGTCCACCAACCGGCGGGTGCGGTCAAGCTTATTGATTTAGAAATATTTCTTCAAAATATTTTGGGATTGAGTGAAGCCCCCTTGGTGACGCTGGGGAGATATGCGGTGACCATCTCCAATCTTTTAACATGGGCGATATTTTTGGGGTTTTATGGCGTGGGTTTTACCGTTCCCTTTATATTCTGCCGAGACTTTTACCGAAAGCTGGGCTTTGTTCGCTACAACCTCGTCATGTTTTTCTTCATTTCAATGATGGGGGTTCCCATGAAAATTTTTGTCAGATTGCTGGCGGATATTAAATATGTTCTCGTGACGCCTTGGTTTAAAATCTAACCGGCAAGAAAGAGGGATTTAAAATGGATGATATCTGGGCTTATCCTTATCGCTTGGGGATTGGGATCTTTTTTGTTGTTGGAACTCTTCTCTTTATGGGCGCCTTTATTGGCGCGGCGGTCTGGCTTGAAAAAGCACTAAAGGAAGACGACAAGAAAAAGTAAAGCGGTATTTCTAATGCGGCGCAGGATGTAGTGGAGATAGGGGGAAGAATCACCGTATGGTCAAACACATAGTCTTCGGTATTTCAAGCTTTTTAGTTGTGCTTCAACTGGGTATTTTTGTTTATCGTGAAGAGACTGCGGAATGGAAGGGGTATCAGGAAGTTTACTATCAGAAGCTGGCCGAGGCTGTGGATGATCCCAGGATTGCGGGCACCCCGATTCAAGTGGTTCAAATCTGGGATAAAAATCTTAATCGGGCGGACCGGTGCAAAACGTGTCACATGGGCATTGACAACCCTGCTTTTGAAAACGAACCTCAGCCCTACACCACGCACCCCCATTTTAAAGACGGGGGATATATTTCAAAACATGCCTTTGAAAAGTTCGGTTGTACAATTTGTCACGAAGGAAATGGTCAGGCCGTCACGGTCGCGGCGACGCATGGCGTGGTGAAGCATCTTGACCGTCAACCCTTGTCGGCACCCTATGTTCAAGCCTCCTGTACAAAGTGCCACTATGAGCTGCATGTGAGAGAGGTGAACTGGCCAGAGGCCGATGTTTTAATGAAGGGCAAGAAACTGGCTTATGAATTGGGGTGCGGAGCCTGCCACGCGATTCGTCAATTCGGCACAAATCCGCCGCTTGCCCCGGAGCTTTCCAATATGGGCAGCAAGACCGAACTGGCCTTTACGCTGGTGCATGATTATTCCCGGATCGAGTCGCACGATCATATTACGCGGACTTGGGAATACGAGCATTTTCTTGATCCGCAAAAGATTGTGCCTGGAAATCCCGATGCTCCCGACCCGAAGGACCGGACGTCTCCGACCATTATGCCGAATTATGATTTGACTGAGGAAGAGGCTGAGGCGCTGACGGTCTTTGTCTTGTCTTTGCGGGACCCCGAAGTCGAAAATATTCCTGAAAAGTATTTTCCGAAAATCGCAAGCCATGACGGTTTTCTTCAATACCGTCAATAAAGAGCAGCGCACAATTTAATACGAAAAAAGGCCCTTATCTTTACTGAAGGGTCTTTTTCTTTTTTGCTGTTCTTTGGGGAAAAGCGCATTTGTCGGGGAGGCCTTGGCCGTGTCATTTCCCTTGACAATTTAAGGGATTACTAATATATAAAACCGATTTTTCCCGTGTTTTGGGCCGGGTGAATCCAGGTACCGTCCAAGCGTGACTGCAATCTTCATTGTATGGCAAAGAAAAACGTGGAGACATTAGGGACGCACATTCTTCTTGAATT
>JBHHXB010000226.1:0-2981 GCA_046756825.1 Nitrospiria bacterium
GCCACCCGCAGGCTGCGCTTTCCGAAGGAGCGGGAAATCATTTTGACGGACACAGTCGGCTTTATTCAGTCCCTGCCGCCAGACCTCCTTGGCGCATTCCGCTCCACCCTGGACGAGCTTGCCGACGCGCACCTGTTGATCCATTTGGCGGATATCGGCAGCGCCCGTCTCGAACAGCAAATCAAAACCGTCGAGAACATCTTAATCGACCTCGAACTCTCCGAAACCCCGTCCTTGCTGGTTTTGAACAAGGTGGATCAGGTCGACAAGGAAACCGCTCGAATTCTCTGTGCGCGATATCATGCCATCGGCATTTCGGCCCTGGAGAAAAACAGCCTGCTTCCGCTCCTCCACACCATTCAACAGCACCTTTGGAAGGAAGAGACATGAGCCCGCTCGGTTTAAAGACAGCAGAGACCGAAATGCACAATCTGATGAGCCGCTTCCGGCCAAAATCAATCCTGAGCCTTGTGCTGATCGGCTTTTCCATCGTCGCCCTGCCCCTGCTCGGTTCACTGATTTACGCGGTGATTTCCGTCGACCGCCTCCTGGATCAAAGCCAGCGAGCCGTCTTTCAGGCTGTGCAGGCCACAAAAGGCAGCCTGGCGCTCGTGGAGCAAATTAAGAGCATGGAGCGCAACATCCGGCAATTTCAGGTTCTGGGCGATCAATCCCTCTTTCAACTCTATGAGCAGTCACGCCAGGACCTTCAGATTACAACAAACGGTCTGTCCCGCCTGTCTATTGAGGAAACACAGCGGAGACTCGTCGATGACTTCACGCAAAAAGAGCAGTCCCTCTTTCGCACACTCAAAAAAGTGTCTCACCAATCCGAAGAAGGAAAAATCGCGGTCGAAACCTTTGCCACGCTTTCGGAACTGGCCCAGTCCATCCTGGCCGAAAACCGCCGACTCGTCAGCCGTGAGGTGGAACAGATGGAGGAAAAAGCAAAAGAAACCCAGCAGCTTGTACTGTGGCAGGCCATGGGCGTGACCCCCATTGCTCTGGCCTTTGCCGTCGCATTTACCTTTCTCATCGCGCGCCCCATCGGGCAAATTGATGAAGCCATCCGCAAACTGGGCGACGGCAGATTCACGGGCGAAATCGCGATTTCAGGACCGCGGGATCTGGAAATCCTCGGAAAACGCCTGGACTGGCTGCGTTCACGCCTGAAGGAACTGGAAGAGCAGAAAACGCAATTTTTAAGACATGTCTCCCATGAACTCAAAACCCCGCTCACCGCGTCGCGGGCCGGCGCGGAGCTTTTGAGTGATGAAGTCCTCGGAACGCTGAACGCGGAGCAGGAAAAAGTTGTCCAGATTCTGCATCAAAGCATGATTCAACTTCAGAAAATGATCGAAAACCTGCTGAATTTCAGTGTCGTGCTTGAGCGGCACGCCACCTTCACATTGAAACCCGTCGTATTAAGCCGCCTGGTCGAAAAGGTACTTTCCGACCATCATCTGGCCCTGATGGCGAGAAACATCAAAGTCGAGGCCCAACTGATTGACCAATCCATTTCCGGTGACGAAAATAAATTGATCGCCGTCATTGACAACCTGGTCTCCAATGCCGTTAAATTCTCCCCGCACAACGGGATCATTCAAGTTCACTTGGCTCAAAAAGACGACCAACTCGAACTCGACGTTGTGGATGACGGTCCCGGAGTGGAACCGGAGGACCACGACAGGGTGTTCGACCCCTTTTATCAGGGCCGGCACCGCCCGAATACGGATGTCGAGGGCACGGGGCTTGGTCTCTCCCTGGCCAAGGAGTATGTTTTGGCGCACCACGGCACCATCAATATCCTTGACGGCCCATCAAAGGGCGCCCATCTTCGGGTTACATTGCCGCTTCACCCATTTAAGGATGACTGATGTACCGCACGCTCGTATCTCGTGTTCTGCTCATCTCTTTTGTTTTTTTCTCCACCGGCTGTCAATATCTACAACAGATCACACCACCCGTGACCGAACCCCCGATGGCCCGCGAAGAAGAACCATCCGAACCAGCGATGCCCGTACCGCCCCCGGATAAACCCGTGGCGGTGGAAAAAGAACCTCCTCCGATCGCCGTCCCTGAGTCCGTCGAAACAATCGCCCCCCCCGAACTGCCGGAGGTCACGGAAAAACAAGCACCTGAAAAACCGTCGGATCTTGCCATCATTATCAGCTATTTTCGTTTTTTGAACGCCCTCCCCCAACAAGCGATCAAGCAGGAACGCCAGCGCACCCGGCAGGAATTTGACGAGGACCAAAGCCCGGTCAACCGCCTCAGGCTGGCCATGGTGCTCGGGCTGAAGAATCACGACCCCAAAAACACAAGCCGTTCCCTGTCTCTCCTTGAGGGCATTTCAAAAGACCCGGATCAGGATCCGATGCTCAGCGATTTCTCCTTCCTGCTCTTCACAATGATTCAAAAATTAAAAAACGACGCCCGGCACCGGCAGGATCTTTCCCAAAAGCTGCGGGAAAAAAGTAACGAAAACAAAACACTGAAAAAGATGATCGAAGAACTCAAGGCCATCGAAAAAAATATTATGGAACGGGAGCACCCGGGTTAACCATGAGCCAATCCAAACAAAGTCAAAAGAAAAAACATCGTATTCTTGTCGTAGATGACGACACGTCGCTTCTCGGCATTTTATCCCTTCGGCTGATCGCGACCGGTTATCACGTCGAAACAGCGGAAAGCGCCGAAGATGCCCTGGCGCTTCTTCCCGCCTTTCGGCCTCACGTGGTCTTGACCGATCTGCGAATGAGCGGCATGGACGGTATGGCACTCTCCCAAATCATCCACAAGCAGCACTCGGGTCTGCCAATCATTATTTTAACCGCCCACGGCACCATCCCCGAAGCCGTCACTGCGATTAAGGAAGGGGTTTTTAGCTTTCTCACCAAACCCTTTGACACAAAGCGGCTGCTCGAACACATCGCAAAGGCATTACAGCTCAGCGGGCATCCTCAAACCTCCGAGACAGG
>JBHHXB010000227.1:0-2930 GCA_046756825.1 Nitrospiria bacterium
TTTTAAACGGACTTCGGGGAAACCAGCCTAAAATCAAGCCCTTATAAAAAATGCCCTTTTCCCCCTTCGAACCAAGGGGTCGGGAGTTCGAATCTCTCTGGGCGCGCCAACAACATCCATTGGTTACCAAAACTCATCGCCTGGTTCAAATCCAAATTCTGTAATAGGGCCGCTTTTATGGGCACATAACTTTCCGTTCACCCAAAATGAACCTGTTTTTTCCCAGGCTAGGGCATTATAGACATAGGGTGTTTTTAGAGGCTTTCGAACTGAACAGGATGCGGGGATCATTACTAAAATGATAAAATCACACGGGGGATTTCTCATGTGAGGAGAGGAGGTGTGGCTGATGAAAGAATATCCGACAGAAGATATCCGAAATTTTTCAATTGTGGGTCACAGTGCTTCGGGCAAGACAACCTTGAGCGAGGCGATGCTGGCTTGCAGCGGTAATATTGGCCGGATGGGGCGCATCGCCGACCGGAATACTGTTTCAGACTACCACACAGACGAACATGATCGTCAGATCTCAATCCATACTTCCCTGCTTCATGCGGAATGGATGGGAAAAAAATTCAACATCATCGATACGCCGGGCTATTCTGATTTTATCGGAGAGCGTTTGGATGTGCTTCGAGTGAGTGATTTCGCCTTGATTGTGATCCATGCAAATCATGGTGTGGAAGCGGTAACGCAGCAGGTCTGGGACTATGCCACGAAATATAACGTCCCCAAACTTCTAGTGATCAGCGGTTTTGATAAGGAACATGCTGATTTTGACAGCGTTTTGGAGTCCATTCGGCAGCATTTTGGAAAACGGGTTTTTCCGATGAACATCCCGGTCAATCCGGGCCCCGGTTTTAATCGGGTTCTTGATGTCATGCGGAGCGAAATCACCACGTACAAAACCGATGGAAGTGGAAAGAATGAGGAATCCAAAGCCTCTGGAGAATGGAAGGCGCGTGTCGATGCGCTCCACAAGGAACTGATCGAATACATCGCCGAATCGGATGACACACTGCTGGAGAAATTCCTGGAGGAAGGGGATCTCACAGAAGATGAGATGCGAAAGTGGCTCCATCCCGCGCTGAAAAATCATGCCTTCATCCCGGTGTTTTGTCTTTCGGGGGAGGAAAACGTCGGCGTTGCCCGGCTGATGGACTTTATTGCAAAATACGGTTTCTCCCCCGTCGATCATGAAGAAGCCAAAGGCGTTAATGCCCGGGGGACCGAAGTTTCAATCCGCTTGTCCGATCCTGAGCCGGTTGCATACATCTTCAAAACCCTCAGCGAAGCCCATGTGGGGGAACTTTCCTTCTTCAGGATTTACGCTGGTGCCGTGCAAGCCGGGAGCGAGCTTTACAACAGCACGAAGCGGGTGCACGAACGAATCGGCCAGCTTTACATCCTGAACGGCAAAGAACGCACCGCCGTCGAAGTCCTGCATGCCGGGGACATCGGTGCGGTCGTAAAAATGAAAGACAGTCACACCGGCAATACACTTTGCGACGTAAAACATATCGTGTCCCTGCCGGAGCCGGACTACCCCAAGCCGAACCTGCACGCCGCCTTACGCGCAAAATCAAAAGGGGACGAAGAAAAGATTGCGTTGGGACTTTCCAAACTGCATGAAGAGGACCCGACTTTTTCCCACCGGGTCGATCCGGAGCTGCATCAAACGATCCTCTCCGGTCAGGGAGAACTTCATTTGAAAGTGGTTTCCGAGCATCTCAAACGCCGGTTTCATGTTGATATCGATCTGGTCAAACCGAACATCCCTTATCGTGAAACGATCAAAACAAAGGGCGAATCGAAATACCGTCATAAAAAACAATCCGGCGGCGCGGGACAGTTCGCAGAGGTCTGGATTCGGATCGAACCCAAAGCCCACGGAAGCGGGGTTGAATTTACGGAATCCCTTGTCGGCATGCATGTTGACCGGGTATTTGTCCCTTCGGTTGAAAAAGGGGTTTATGCGGCGTGTAAAGAGGGGGTAATGGCCGGATATCAGGTGGTGGACCTGAAAGTCGATTTTTACCACGGCAAACAACATCCGGTGGATTCGAAGGACGTCGCTTTTCAAATCGCGGGCCACCATGCCTTGAAAGAGGCCGTGCTGGCGGCCGACCCCTGCCTGCTGGAGCCGATCTACAATTTAGAAGTGATCGTTCCGGAGGCTTCCATGGGGAGTGTGATGGGGGATATCTCCAGCCGGAGGGGGAAAATAATCGGGATCGATTCCAATGGTCGTGACCAGGCCATCAAAGCGCAAATGCCGCAGGCGGAGCAATATGATTTTACAATCCATCTACGTTCCCTCACCCGTGGCGAGGGGAGCCACACCGCATCCTTTAGCCATTATGAGGAGATGCCGAGGGAGCTTGAGAAAAAAGTGATTTCGGCGCGTAACGCGTCTTAGAATGACCTACTTGGGCCAGTCTGAAGCTAGATTTTCTCTCAGCAAAACACCAATCCTTTCCCCTCCCTTCCCCAATCCTCTATAATTTCCCCATGCCGCTTTCATCTTTTCACCCTGTCATTACGGAGTGGTTCAAAAGCCGTTTCGGAAATCCGACCGAGGCGCAAGCTTCAGGCTGGCCGGCCATCCTTCAAAACAAAGACACTTTGATTGCCGCCCCGACCGGGTCGGGTAAAACCCTTACGGCCTTTCTGGCCTGCCTCGACCAACTCATTCGTGAAGGCATCTCTGGTAGGCTGAGCGATCTCTGCCGTGTCGTCTACGTCTCGCCCTTGAAGGCCCTCAGCAACGACATCAGGAGAAACCTGGAAGAGCCCCTTGCCGAGATCCGCGCACGGGCGGAAAAGCAGGGCCTGTTGCTGACGGAGATCCGCGTTTCCGTCCGGACGGGCGATACCCCGCAATCGGAACGCCGGGCCATGCTCAGAAAACCGCCCCACATCATCGTCAC
>JBHHXB010000228.1:0-2909 GCA_046756825.1 Nitrospiria bacterium
ACAAATCAGCAAACTCAAACACCGCCTGATTTTACCCGAAGACTATGCGGAAAAGGCCGGGGATTTTGGTTTTGAGGCGGTGTTAAAAAAGGCCTATGCCCTGTATCAGACCCGTCTTTCCGGTTTAAATGCCCTTGATTTTGATGACTTGATTGGCTGTGCGATCCGGCTTTTTCAATCGCGGCCCGCGTTGCGGCAGACCTATCAGGAACGCTTCCAATATATTATGGTCGATGAATACCAGGACACGAATCACGCTCAATATCAGTTGATCCGTCTCCTGACCTCGGAAAAAAGAAACCTCTGCGTGGTGGGGGATGATGATCAGTCGATTTACGCCTTTCGTGGGGCGGACGTCGGGAATATCCTGAGTTTCGAACGCGATTTCCCCGACGCGAAGGTCGTGGTTTTAAATCAAAACTACCGCTCCACGGAGCGCATTTTGTCCGCGGCCTCGGCCATGATCGAAAAAAACAAGAAGCGAAAACAAAAAAATCTCTGGACGGAAAACGGCCGGGGCGAAAAAATCGTCTGGGGCAAGATGGCCGATGAAAATGCCGAGGCGCGCTTTGTTTTAAAGACGATCACGGTCTTTCAGGAAAACGGAGACTACGGGCTTTCGGACTGTGCGGTCCTTTATCGGACGAACGCGCAGTCCCGTGTGATTGAGGACTGCTTCCGGAATGCGGGCACGCCTTATTTTGTCTATGGCGGACTGCGCTTTTATGACCGG
The DNA here is from genome assembly GCA_046756825.1 of Nitrospiria bacterium. Classification (GTDB taxonomy): domain Bacteria; phylum Nitrospirota; class Nitrospiria; order SBBL01; family JAADHI01; genus JAADHI01. The sequence goes on from JBHHXB010000228.1 coordinate 734, forward strand.
AAAGAGGTCAAGGATTTGATCGCTTATTTGAGGTTGATCGTGTATCCGGGTGACGATGTCAGCCTGAGACGCATTATCAACCTGCCCCAGCGCGGCATCGGCCGCGTGACGCTGGAGCGTGTCGCATATTTTGCCGAGACCGCGCAAATGACCTTGTTTGACGCCATGACCCATGCGGGAAAAGCCGGTGTGTCGCCGCAGGGAAAGCGCGGTGTCGCCGTATTCCTGGATCTGCTGGAACGGCTTCGTGATTTCGCGGAAGCCGCGCCGCTGCCGAAACTGGTCCGTTTTTTGATTGATGAAATCGGCTATTCCGATTATTTAAAAAAGGCCTTCGGGAACGAATCCGAAAGCCGCATTGAAAATGTGTTGGAGTTGATTGCCGCCGCAGACGAGTTTATTTTACAGGACGCGCAAGAGCAATTTGATCTTGAGGGAAACCTCGTCGAACTGGATCGGACCGGTCTTTCGGGGCTGAAGGCCTTTTTGGATCAGATTGCCCTGGTTTCGAGCGGAGAAGAAAATGATCAAACGGCGCGGGGCGTGACGCTGATGACTCTGCATTCGGCGAAGGGGCTGGAGTTCCCTGTTGTCTTCTTGGTGGGCATGGAGGAAGGGCTTTTCCCGCACTCAAGATCACTGACACAGCCGAAAGAGATGGAAGAGGAGCGCAGACTTTGTTATGTTGGCATGACCCGTGCGAAGGAGCGTCTGTACCTTGTGAGCGCGACGCAGCGGCGGCTTTACGGGACGTCGCACTATAACAATCCTTCGCAGTTCATTCGGGATCTGCCGGAGGATATGCTTCAGGTGATTGCGTCGTCCGCGCCGGACAGGTTTGGGAACGAGTATGGAGGACGATCCTGCGGAGGAGGTCAGACGCAAACCACATGGGGGCGATTCCAAAATCAGTCGGGGCGTGTTTCGCAGATGCCAACGCCTTCCCGAACGGTCTTGAGGAAACAAAGCGCGCGGGCCGAACCGGGGGCATTTGAAGTGGGCGCGGTGATTCGCCATGGCCGTTTCGGGCTTGGACGGGTGGAATGTTACGAGGGAGCGGGCGAAGGATGCAAGGTGACGATCCAGTTTGAGTCCGCCGGGCTCAAAAAAATGGTGCTCAGGTACGCAAAATTGGAAAGAGCATAGGTCGAAAGGGAGTTTCAAATGGATAAAAAAGAAGTTGAATATGTCGCGACTTTGGCGCGCCTGGCGCTGACGTCTGATGAAACAACGCGGTTCGCGGGCCAGTTGAACGAGATATTTTCCTATATTGAACAACTCAACGCACTGGATACGAGCGAGGTTGAACCAACGTCCCATGTCCTGCCGATCGCCAACGTTTTTAGAGAGGATGCGGTGCGGCCTTCTCTGCCTGTCGAAAAAGTTGTGGAAAATGCGCCGGAGCGTGAGACGACTTTTTTTAAGGTGCCAAACATTATAGAATGACGCATATTTTCAGAACGATGAACCCGGTAAGAGGAAATTAAATGTTGCGACAAATGTTGAAAACAAAGATTCATCGGGCGACGATCACGGAATCGGAGCTCGATTACGAAGGGAGTATTACGATTGACCGAGCCTTGATTGAGGCGGCGGGCATGCACCCTTTTGAACAGGTGATGGTTTCCAACTTAAATAATGGCGAACGCTTTGTGACCTATGTGTTGGCGGGAGAACGCGGCAGCGGCAAGGTCTGCTTAAATGGCCCGACTGCGAGAAAAGGCGCTGTGGGGGATCAAGTGATTATTTTCTGTTACGCCTTTTACAACGAGGCGGAAATGAAAACCTACGAGCCGCGTCTCTGCAAGGTGGATAAAAAGAATCAAATCGTGAGTATCAGGAGCTCCTTTTGAACTGGATAGACCGGACCACCCATGAACTGCACGACGCGCTGCTCAAAAAAGAGGTTTCCTCAAAAGAGCTGGTTGCCGCGTTCTTCGAGCGGATTCACGCCGTTGAGGAACAAACAAAGGTCTATTTAACACTGCTTCAAGATCAGGCACTCATCCAGGCCGACGAGGCCGACCGTGCAATTGCAGGCGGGAATGCGGGTCCGTTGACAGGCATCCCCGTGGCTTTGAAGGACAATTTGTGCACGGAGGGCGTGCAAACCTCCTGCGCCTCTAAAATTCTGGACGGCTTTGTTTCTCCGTACGATGCGACCGTCGTGTCGCGG
>JBHHXB010000229.1:0-2891 GCA_046756825.1 Nitrospiria bacterium
ATCGGCACGATTCACCATTTTGCCGCGTCGTTGCTCCGGCTCTACCCCCTTCAAGCCGACGTCGATCCCCTTTTTCAAATCGATGAAGACGGAAGACGCGCGGCAGAACTTTTCAAGACCTGCTGGCGGGACTGGTTAAACAAGGAACTCGCGCCCAACAGCCTCCGCGCCCCGGCCTGGCGTCGGGCCTTTGACCGGCACACGATGGGTGAGCTTGAGGCGACGGCCAAAATACTGATTTCGGAAGCCGCCCCGCTTTCCGCGCTTCAAAACAAAACAAGGAGTCAAGCCGTCCCGCCCCCGGTGCGCCACTGGCTGAAATCCCTTGAAGACATGGCGGAGACGCTTTTGTCCGCCCACCCCGAAAACCGCAAGATCGAAAAAATGCTGAGGGCCGCGTTGACGCTGTTTCAGGCTGCGCGGGAGCGGGGCGACATCCCGGAAAACGCCTTCGAAGCGGAACGGGCGCAACTTTCCGGGAACAAGCCTTCTCGGGTCAAAGGCTGGGAAAAACCTGATTTTAAAGACGCTGAATGCCTGATTAACATCGCGAAACAACTGCTTCAAGTGGATCATCAGGCTGTGGCACACTTGCTTCAACTGCTCGCGCCCTTCATCACCCGCTTTCATGAACGCGCCCGGCGCGAAGGCCTCATGACCTTCGATGCGCTGTTGGCCAAGACACGCGACCTGCTTCGGGATCACCCCGTCATCCGCGAGGCGCTCAAGCATCGCTACCGCGCCATTCTCATCGACGAGTTTCAGGATACCGACCCCGTGCAATATGAAATCCTCCTCTACCTGGCGGAAGCGCCGGGGGGGCAGGCCAAGGACTGGCGCGATGTTTCACTTTCACCGGGAAAGCTTTTTGTCGTCGGCGACCCGAAGCAGTCGATTTACGGCTTCCGCCGGGCTGACATCGAGGCCTATCACGCGGTCCGAGAAATGATCCTTCAACAAAACGGCGTGCATTGCACCCTGAAAACCAATTTCAGAAGTCATAAAAAAATACTCGACACCGTCAACGGCGTGCTCTCCCCGCTGATACGACCCAAGTCCGGTCTTCAGCCCGAGTACATCCCCATCGCCCCCGCGCCGGAGAAAAGGTCATTGGCTGAAAACCCGGCGGACTCAAGACCCTTCCGCGCCGTCTCTTTCCAATGCGTTCGAAGTGAAGGAAGCGCTATGAACGCCGAAACCGCCAAACAGCGCGAAGGGGAGGCCATCACCCGATGGTTGTCCGAAACCGTTCTTGGGAAGGCGGAGATCATGGACGCCGGTCTTCCGCGGAAAGTTAAACAAGGGGACGTGGCGATACTGATGCGCTCGCTCACCGGCGTCCATCACATCCTGGCGCCGCTTCGACGCGCGGGCATCCGCTACCTCGTCGAGGGCGAACGTCATTTTTATCGAAACCCGGTGGTCAACGACGCCGTCAACCTGCTCCGGGCCGTCGCCGACCCGCACGACCGCGTCGCCCTCACAGGTCTGCTTCGCGCGCCGCTCGGAGGGCTGACGGACGCGGAAATACTTGCCCTTCATGCAAATAATCAACTGGACTACCGCCGCCTCTCGTCCGGGAAAGCCTCGCTGCCCCCGGTCGTCGAAGCGCTGCACACATTGCTCAACCGGCTTCACGATGAGGCGGCGCGGCTTCCGGCCGGGCTCGCGGTCTCTCGTATTTTTGAAGCCACGCCCCTCAAGCTGCTCGCGGCGGCGACTGTGGATGGGGAGCAGGCTCTCGCCAATCTCGCCAAGCTCGAACAGGAAGCGGCGCGGCTGGCTTGCGAGGAAGACCTCTCTTTTCGGTCGGTGGTTGATGTCTTTAAATGCGCGGTTTTAGAAGACAGGGAAGAAGCCGAAAGCCCTTTGGCCGAAGAGGGGCTCGATGCCGTCCAGGTTTTGAGCATCCACAAAGCCAAGGGGCTGGAATTTCCCGTCGTCGTGCTGGCGGGTTGTCAGAGCGGCCCGCCACCGGGGGAGCGCGAAACCGCCGTCCTCCGGCACGACTGGTCCACGCATTTGCGGGGGCTTCGTGTCGGAGATACGCGGGACCTCGTCTCCGTCTTTCTTTCCGAGAAAAACCGGCTCCGGGAAGGCGAGGAGGAAAAGCGGATCCTGTATGTCGCCATGACCCGCGCCCGTGAACATTTAATGTTTTCCGCCGCGCTCAATGGACGCATTCCACCGGGCAGCCTTCTCGCCCATCTGCAGACGGCGGCGGGGGAGAACGGGGCGGCGCTGGTGGATGAACATTCAGGGCCGGTTCCGATGGGGGACGGCGTGATTGAAAAACGGGTGCGAACCGAAGTTGTCATTGACCCGCCCCCGCCACAGGTCGGAAAAAGGCCGGAGGCCTTGATCCATTTTGAGCCTGTCGCCCGGCAGTGGGCGGCGCGCTTTGAAACCTATGATACGATTCAAAACACGCCGGTATTTATCTCTCCGACACGGCTTAAAACAGACGCCCGCATCCCCTTCAAAAAAGATGAATCCTCGAAAGAGACCACCGGACTATCTGAAACCGGGGTCTTCATCGGGAGATGCGCGCACCGCTTTCTCGAGACATGGGATTTTTCATCCGACGTTCAAACCTTTTCGGACAAGCTCCGCGATTTTATGTCACCGCGGATTCTTTCAAAGACGTCGCTCAGCCGCGATGCCATCCTTCAGGAAATGGAAGGTATTTTCCGGGTCTTTTTCGATTCCGAACCTTACCACGAACTGGCTTCGGCGAAGATCCTGGGCCGCGAAGTCCCCTTTTTAATCCCCTGGGAGGGCAAGGTACTTGAGGGTGTAATTGATTTGCTTTACGAAAAGGACGGCGCGCTCTTTATCGCGGACTACAAGACGGATCGAATCCAAAAAGAAGACCTCCCGCAGGCGGCCGA
>JBHHXB010000230.1:0-2875 GCA_046756825.1 Nitrospiria bacterium
CGGGTGTGCGAGTCATTGCCGCGACGAATATGGATTTGGAAAACGCCGTACAGACTGCTCAATTTCGCGCTGATCTTTATTATCGTCTGAAAGTGGTCGAGATCACCATTCCTCCCTTGCGGGACCGGCTTGAAGATGTCCCGATGCTGTCCACCCATTTTCTCGATAAATTTGCAAAAGAATTAAACCTGGCGGCACAACCCCGTCTGTCTCCAGAGCTTGTGCAACACCTCCAAACGGAGCAATGGGACGGAAACGTCCGGCAACTTGAAAACAGCCTGTACAGCGCCTTGATTCATGCCCGTCCACCTTACCTGCTGACCCCGGCTGACTTTCCCCGCAAGCCGCCTGCGTTGTCGAATGATACTCTTGAAGCGTCTTCCTCGTTCGACATGCTTTCGAAAAAACTGCTTCTGAAGACCCTGGCAGACAATGATTGGGATACGGCAAAAACGGCGGAAAAACTCCATGTGAGCCGAGGCACCGTTTATTACCGTTTAAAAAAATACGGGATCGACCCTAAGGATTTTTCAAGATAACATTACAGTTCCTTTTAGATCCTTCGTTAAACGCTGTTTCAAATCTTTAAAAATCTGTTTCAAGAATTTGAGACGCCAGCTACGGTTCCTTTTTTTTCTCGAAGCCGGAATAATCGGGTTATTCCTATTTATCAACGGCTTATGTTTTTACGCGCTTCAAGACGTGCACGGCTTTAGTGGTACGCAGAATGCATTAGCTTCGTAGTAGATTTTATGTTGCAAGCACTGAGTTGTGTTATGGAGAAGAGTCGCACCCTAAATCTCAAGCCTTTTAGAGCACCTGCATGGGTGAAGCCGCGGTTTCATCGCAAGTTGGTCCGCCTGAGTCTGTGTGTTGCGGTATTCGTGCTTGCCGTCTCATTTCCCCTGTCCTTGACTGCCGCGACACTTGATTTCGGCTGGGGAACGCCCTTCATTCTCCAGCTTAAAGGGGAAAGGCCTTATCTCGCCTGGCCGATTCAGGTGCATAATGCCACCAACAAACGATATTTCGCGCAAGTCGATGTCGTGGCCGTTACCGATACGGGGAATCAGTATCCGGCGCTCACAGGTCTCCATGTCGAACAACCCGTGAAGATCAAAAACCTGGGTTTACTTCGGAACAACATCTTTCCCGAGGTGACACAACGCGCGATCGCCGTTTTTGAGCCGGTGGACCCCCGTGCGACCGTGCTGCACTTCTATGTCGGCGGTGTTGTCGGGGTCTCACCGAAGGTTCAAAGCGAGATCACTTATTTTCGCGTGACTTACCGGCGCACAAAAACAGGGTGGGAGTGGGATGGCTCGACCGCTTTGGAATAGGGTCAGGCAGAGCTTGTTTAAAGACAAGCATCAGTTGTGCAGCGTGGGATTGACCGATATCGGTAAAGCGCGAAGCCGGAATGAAGACGCCATCTTTGTTTCGGACGGCCTCGGGCTTTATCTGGTGGCAGACGGTATGGGAGGGCATGCCGACGGAGATGTCGCCAGTGCCCTCGCCGTGGAGATCATTTCCAAACACTTCGCGGACAGTCCCGGTGGAGAGGCGGCTTCTTCATTAAGCCGGGCCGTGCGGGAGGCCAATCGCTGTGTTTTTGACACTTCTCAAAAAAAAACATCCCCAACAACGTCCTTTACTTTTTCCGGCGCCGTGCCGGAAGCTCTGATGGGCACCACCCTCGTCGCGCTTGCTGTTGACGGGGAAGAGGCCGTCATCGCCCATGTCGGCGACAGCCGCGCCTATCGTTTTCGGAACAACCACTTGCAACGCCTCACACGGGATCACTCTTTAGCGGAATCCGGACCAGAGAACGGAAATCCCGCTGTCACACTCGGCCCTCGTTTTAAAAATGTTATCACCCGCGCGCTCGGCATCGAAGCGGATGTGGAGGTGGAAATCTGCCGCGAGTTCTTGAAAAGAGGCGACCTTTTTCTCCTTTGCTCAGACGGACTCACGAACATGGTTTCGGACTCGCGGATTGAGGCCATCCTTGCACAATCCCATACCCGTGAATCGGCCTGCAAGTCCCTGATCGACTCCGCAAACGACAGCGGCGGAAAGGACAATATTTCCTCTGTCCTGGTCCAATACGCATAGTTTGCCGAACAGGTAGCGGTGCTGCTTTTCCAGGTTTCGTTACCTCTACCCCCCCCCTCATTTGAGGGGTTGACATCCCCACCCGCATCTCCTAGGATGCTTTTTCACCCTCTAAACAGATATTTCTTTTTGCCGCAGGAGGATTCACTATGTCGCGCAGAGCAAAAGCGTCCGCGCTGTTTTTCGCTTCGTTTCATGCCTTTTTGTTGTTGCCGCTCGCGCCGCTTTGGGCGCAGTCTTCTGATTTTCCCGCCGGGGCCGATCTTTTCGCGCCGGTCATTCAGCATCAGCCTCCCGAAGACCTGCTTCCGCCGGAAGAGGACTACAAACTGACGGCGAAGGTGACGGACGACGTCGGTGTTAAGGAGGTCGTCCTGTATTACCGGGTCAGGGGTGCCGCGCGGTATTCCAGCACCAATATGACGCCCACCGGCAAAGGGGGCTACGCGGCCGTCGTCCCCAGGGAAGACATCTCCGAGCCCGGCATTGAATACTACATCCAGGCCAGCGACGAGGCGGGGAACATCGCGCAGCGGGCCTTTCCCTTTTCGCCGCTGACGATTGATGTCGCCGCCGCGCCCGCGCCGATCCCGCCCGTCGTTCAAAAAGAAAAAATCCTCACGGACGAAATTCTCCCGCCCGGGAAAGAGACCTTTGCGCTCAGCACGGAAGCGCCGCTTGAGCCTGAGCCGATCCTGGAGAAAAAGCCCTGGTACAAGAAATGGTGGGTGTGGACGATAGCCCTGGCCGTCGTGGGCGG
>JBHHXB010000231.1:0-2864 GCA_046756825.1 Nitrospiria bacterium
GATATCCGGCTCATCGAAGCAGGAGGTGTGAAGGGGCCGCTCCCGCTCGACTTTGACGACGAGGGGCGTCTTTTTACCTCCGATCACGAAAAGGGGACACTGGTCATGATTGATCCGCTCATTGGTCTGCGCCTGGCCAGTGTCGAGACGGGCGAGGCCAATATGTACGGCATGGCGGTTGGCGCGGGCGGCGTTTATTTAACTGCCGTGCAGGGCGGCCGGATCATCGAGGTCGAAAAAGACCTGCTGACCGGTGAATCAGGCGGGCATCATCACGAATAGGGCATGATGAACCCAGGGACAACAACACGGCGTTTTATCTGGGTGACAGCCTTTTTTTCCGGGGCTGCGGGGCTGATTTACGAAGTTCTCTGGTTCCGGGAATTCGCGCTACGTCTGGGAAACACGGCGGAGGCCTCGGCCTGGGTGCTGGGTGTGCTTTTCGGTGGACTCGCCCTGGGCAATTTGCTGGGCGGGCGGTGGTCCAAAAGCCACCGCCATCCTCTCAGGGCATACGCCGTTTTAGAGATATTCATGGCCGTCTGCGGTCTTGGGCTCTTGGTTCTGAAATCCCGGGCCGGGGGGATTGGATTGCCCTCGCTCTTCACCTTGCTCACGGGAGTGGCTGTCTTAATGGGGGGGACGCTTCCGCTGTTGTTGCACGCCCTTCCCGGATCATCCCAAAAGCTTCGAGGCGACGCCCCCTTGCTTTACGGCCTCAACACCGTGGGCGGCATGATCGGCGTGTGCGGCGCGGGTCTCTTTCTCCCTGCTTTTCTGGGGGTCAACGGGAGTTTTATGATTGCCGTTTCCCTCAATGTGTTGTTATCGGTGGCGGCCTTCGCGGTCTCTTTATTCGCCCCGACCGTCGAAAGAGACGCGAAACCCGAACAGCTTTCCTTTAGCCCTCAAAAAATGAACCACCGGGCCAGGCCATTTTGGCTCGTGGCCGCTCTTTCAGGTATGGGCGCGCTTGGACTGGAAGTGCTCTGGACGCGGATGTTCAGCCTTGTTTTCCAAAACTCGGTTTATAGCTTTTCCTTTATTTTGATGACGATTCTCGGCGCATTGGCCCTCGCCGCCGCGTGGGCGGGTGCGCTTGTGAAAAAAGGTGCTGATCCGCTTCGGCTGCTATGGCGGTGCATGGCTGTTTCCGCCGTTTCGATTCCCCTGGGTGCATGGCTTTTTATTCAAACAAGCGGGCTCAAGTCTCTTTTTGTGGAGACCGGGCCATTGGCGTACATCCTCAAGGTCGCCGTCCTGACGGCAGGATTGCTGTTTCCGACCATGATTGCCGCCGGCATGATGCTTCCCCTTTGCTGGGCGATTACGGAAGAACGCGGCGAAGAAGCAGGCTGGTCGCTTGGGCGTTTGCTGACCTTTAATACCGTCGGCGGGGTCGCCGGTTCTTTTTGCGCGGGGTTTGTTTTACTTCCAAAACTGGGACTTTGGGCCGGATTGGGAGTCATGGCTTTCTGGTACGGGCTCGGCGCTTTGTATCTTGCGCATCTATTTCCGGAAGACGAACGGCGGCGGACCAGGCTTTGTTTTTCATCCGCGGCACTGCTGCTTCCCGCAGTATTGGTTTTCCCGTTCTTTGCGACACAGTATTTAAAACCGGGAGAATCCTTGCTGTACCTGGATCAGGGCGCGGAAGCCCAAGTCTCCGTCATTCAAACACGGCAGGGTGGCCGGGTATTGAAGGTCAACAACACCTATAGTTTAGGGAGTTCGAAAGCGGAAATCGTGGAGCGCCGGATGGGACACATCCCCCTATTACTTCACCCGGAGCCGAAATCGGCCGTTTTTGTCGGGTTGGCGACAGGCATTACCGCCAGTGCCATCTTCGATCACCCGGTTGAAAAAGCGACCCTCATTGAGCTTTTGCCCGAAGTGGTGAAGGGGGTGGCGTGGTTTGAAGCCGAAAACCGAGGACTTTTGCATGATCCCCGGACAGAGGTCGTAATCGCCGATGGCCGCATCGCCCTGCCTCAGGCGAAAACCCCTTTTGATGTCATTATTTCAGACCTGTTTGTCCCGTGGCACGCGGGGGCGACGGCGCTCTACAGTCTGGAACACTATCAAGCGGCGTCCGAACGGCTTTCTCCCTATGGAATCTACGCGCAATGGCTCCCCCTGTATCAAATGTCCCCGGAAGAATTTCGCGTCATCGGAAAAACCTTTCACGCCGTCTTTCCGCATGTCACCTTGTGGCGGGCGAACTTTTCGACGACGTCCCCGATTGTCGCCCTGATCGGGACAAAACAGCCCCTTGAAACCGACCGGGTGCGCTTGCTGGAAAGACTGAGCCATATCGAAGCAATCCCCGGCAAAATGGATCCTTATCTTGCAACGCCTGATGACTTCATGTTGTTGTTTGGCGGCGGGGCAAAGAGCCTACCGCAGGTTTTTGAGGATGCGCCGCTGAATACAGACGACTACCCCTACATTGAGTACCACGCACCCCTCAGCCATATCACCCGTAACCGTTTGACGGGGGGCGGACTGGCAAAACTGTACACGCGGCTTGCGCAAGATAACAACAAATGGCAAAACCATGCCTTGGCCGGGGCGCGCCTTTATGAGGCCGATATCGCCCTGCGGCAGAAAAATAGCATCGAAAGAATCGCCGCGCTGAAAGAAGCCAGTACCTTGGTTGAGGGAAGCCTGCGTCTGGCAAAAATCGGCCGGGCGCTTGAAATTTCCGGACTGCTGGGGCAAAAAACACCGATAAAAAATTAAGGAAGATTAAGATGAAGATAACCCACTATACCAATCAATGGATGAAAAAATACGGCGGGCTCTTCGGCGCGCTGCTGATATTCTGTTTTCTCACGGGCATGGCGAAGAAGCCGCCGCTGGTG
>JBHHXB010000232.1:0-2853 GCA_046756825.1 Nitrospiria bacterium
CGGTGGGGGATGCGCATGGAGGAGGTCATCGCGGCCTATCAGGTCGTTTTGCAAATGCCGAAGCGCCCCGATCCTGGCGGCGTCTGGGCCTTCAAAGGCCCGGCGGACGGAGAGTTGACGGTTTCGGGTGAGGCCCTGGGGGAGGCGGATATCCGCTCCGTCAGCTTCGGCATTCACCCCAAGTACGGTCTGTCCATCGCCCACATTCGCTTCAAGGACGCGAACGACCCTGATTTTGTCCAAAAACTGCTGCCGAAATGGACGGCCCGCCTCGGCCCGCCAAAGGAACAGTTGCCCGGCCCCAAGGTAATTTGGCAGGTGGGCGAGACGCATATCGAATTGACTTATCACACGGTCTCGCCCCGGCACCCGACGCCATCCGACCATCTGGCCATTGTGAACTGGCACGTGCCTTTGATGGAGAAAATCGAAGCAGAGCAGCCGGATGAGCCCATCCTCCCCGACGTGGAAAAGCTCGCGCCCATGCGTCGGAGGCACCGGAAAAAATAGACCGGTTTCTGGATTCATGCCGAGGCAGTTCAAAAATATCGTCCTGATCGCGGGCCCCTCGCTCGCGGTTTTTGTGCCATTTTTATTCGATATTCCGGACCATCCCAAGGCGTCTGTCATGCTGGGCATTGCCCTTTGGATGGCCCTTTGGTGGATGAGCGAGGCCGTGCCCCTGGCCGTGACCGCCCTCATCCCCCTCATCGTCTTTCCCTTGACAGGCATTGCGACAGCGAAGGAAACGGCCCCCCGCTACATGACCGGCACTATCTTTTTATTCATGGGTGGTTTTTTAATCGCGCAGGCCATGGAAAAGACCGGGCTGCACCGCCGCATCGCCCTGTGGATACTTTCTCGCTGGCACGAAAGCCTCGTTCAAATCGTCCTCGGCTTCGCCGGGGCCACGGCCTTTCTTTCCATGTGGATATCCAACACGGCGACGACCATGCTCATGGTCACGATTGCCTTGGCGGTCATCGCGCGGCTGGACAGTCAATTAAGCAAAGAAGAGATGGGCGTTTTCACGACCACGCTGCTCCTGGTCATCGCTTACGCCGCGAACATCGGCGGCATGGGGACGCCTGTCGGCAGCCCGCCCAATTTGATTTTTATCGAAACCATGAAAACCGTCGTGCCCGAGCAAGTCCCCGGCTTTCTGCAATGGATGGTGATTGGCGTGCCCATGGTCATCGGCGGATTGGCTGTTTTGTACCTCTTTTTGGGACGGCATGTGCGAAAGCTGCCCTGGTCGGCCTCGGCGGTCGCCCCGATCAAGACGGAGGCCGCGCAACTGGGCAGAATGTCCCGCGTAGAATCCTTCGTCGCCGCAGTTCTGTCGCTTACCGCTCTGGCCTGGATGACGCGGCAGGGCATCCGGGGGGAGGCCTTCTCCATTCCGGGTTGGTCGTCTCTCCTGCCGCATGCCGGAGTGGATGACGGCACGGTCGCCATCGCCGCCGCCTTTTTGCTCTTCGTTATTCCGTTGAAGGAAGACGCGCCCTTATTAGACGTCAAGGCCTTCGCTGCCCTGCCTTGGCCGATTCTTTTGCTGTTCGGAGGGGGCTTCGCCATGGCGATGGGCATGCAGCGTTCGGGGCTTTCCGCAGCCATTGGTCAGCAAATGGCGTTTTTAAGCCACGTCCCGCCGCTTTTCATGATGCTTGGCGTGGCGCTGGTCATGACCTTTCTCACCGAAATCACCAGCAATACGGCCACAACACAGGTAATTCTGCCGATTCTGGCCGCCGTGGCTGCCGGTGCCGGGCATGATCTCACCCTGCTTTTGGTGACGGCGACGCTTTCGGCCTCCTGCGCCTTCATGCTACCCGTCGCCACGCCGCCGAACGCCATCGTTTTCGGCTCCGGCCGCATTCCGATGAAATCCATGCTGCGGGCCGGTCTCACGTTGAACTTCGTGATGGCCGTCGTCGTCATCACGGTGGTGCGGCTTGTGCGCGTGCTGCTCCCCTGATGCGCCGAAGCGATCGGCTCGAAGAAAGCGCGCGTTGTCTCGATCTGCTTCTTGAAAAAAACGTCCCCGCTGAGCACATCAAGTCAGACCCAATTGAAATCCCGCACCGCTACGACGACCCGAGGGAAATCGAAATCGCGGCCTTGATTTCGGCCCTGCTGGCCTACGGCCGGATTGATCTGTTTAAAAAAGTGATCGAGCGGATGCTCGACTTGGCCGAAGGCCGCCTTTTTCAATATATCCATGATTTCTCGCCGGAGCGGGAACGCCCCCGGTTTAAGGGCATTTATTACCGCTTCAATACGGAAGAGGATCTATTTTCCCTGATCCACTTGCTCAGCCGCGTCGTCAGAGCGCGGGGCTCTATCGGCGCGTATTTTTTGAGTACCTACCGGGAAGACAACGAGGATACCGGTCCGGCGCTGACACGTTTTACGGCCTTGCTGAAGACGCTTCTTCCCCGGCCCGTTTCGCCGGGGCTACGGTATCTCTTTCCTTCGCCAAAGACGGGTAGCGCCTGCAAACGCCTAAATCTGTTCCTGCGCTGGATGGTTCGGCCAAACGACGGGGTCGATTTCGGGCTTTGGACGAGGATACCGGCCCGAAAGCTCATCATCCCGCTCGATACTCACGTCATTCGCATTGCCAAATATCTAAAAATGACCACGCGAAAAACGCCGGACTGGAAAATGGCCAGGGAAATCACAGCCTTCCTGAAACGCTGCGCCCCCGAAGACCCGCTCAAATACGATTTTGCCCTCTGTCATCTGGGTGTCTCCGGGGGCTGTCCGCTTGAAGCGAACCCGAAAAAGTGCGGCGTATGCCCTCTGCTAGCCATTTGTTCTCGCGGAAACCATGTTGTGCACGGTTCCGCC
>JBHHXB010000233.1:0-2809 GCA_046756825.1 Nitrospiria bacterium
CTAGCCCCGGCCCCTTTCGCGCAGGGGGACAAAGACTTGTTTTTTTGCGCCCGTGTACAGACAGCGAGGCCGGATGAGCCGGTTCTGGTTGTGCTGCTCGATGACATGGGCCGCCCAGCCCGCCACCCGGCTGCATACGAAAAGCGGTGTGTAAAGGGGCGCGGGCAACCCCAGCAGAAAGAACACGGAGGCCGAATAAAAATCGAGGTTGGGATGCAGCCCCTTTTCCTCACGCATGATCCGTTCGATTTCAGTCGATATCTCGTACCACCGGGTTTCTTTTTTCCGCTCGCCCAAGGCCTTTGCATATTGTTGAATAATAAGAGACCGGGGATCGCCTTTTTTGAGAACACGATGGCCGAAGCCCATGACCCGCTCTTTCTTTGAAAACTTTTCCGAAAGATACTTCCGCGCGTTGCCGGCTTGATCGACTTCAAGTAACATGGCCATCACGGCTTCATTGGCGCCACCGTGCAACGGCCCTTTCAAGGTTCCGATACCCGAAACCACAGCGGAGTGCATGTCCGAAAGGCAGGAGGCTGTCACCCGTGCGGCGAATGTGGAGGCGTTCAATTCATGCTCGGCGTACAAAATCAGGGCGGCGTTCAAGGCCTTGACGGCGAAAGGATCCGGTTTTTCGTCCGTGAGGATGGACAACAAATGCTCCGCGTGTGACTTGGCCGTTTCCGGAGAAATATTGTTGTCCTCTTTCTTGTAGACGTGCAGGGCGGCGAGCAGGGCAGGCATCTGCGCTGTGAGCCGGATTGCCTTTCGAAGGTTCGCCTCGTGCGTGTTGAGGGCGTGATCGACGTCTTCCATACCGAGATAGGACACGGCCGTCCTCAAGGCGTCCATGCGGTTGACAGAGATTGGGATGCCCTGGAGAATATCGAAGAGATGGGACGGAATGGCGCGCGCCGCGATGAGCTTGGCCTGGAAATCGGCGAAGTCCTCCTGGTCCGGGAGCGAGCCCATGAGTAGCAGATAGACGACCTCTTCGTAGGTGGCGTGGGCCGCCAAATCTTCAATGTCATATCCCCGGTAGCTCAGGTGGCCTGACGCGTGATCCACTTCGCAAATCGCCGATTCTCCGGCGAGCACTCCCTCCAATCCGTGACGAACTTGACTTGTCATGTCTCAGCCTTCCCGCGTCTCGCTGCCGGACGCCATCAATTGATCGAGCTCCTTGTAAACATCGTAGTTGATGAGGCGGTACAGCGCTTCCCGCGTCTGCATTTCGCCGATTTTTTCACATATGTTCCCCTCTTTTTTGAGTGTTTCGAGTCCACGGATCATGGCCCCCGCCGCGATGCGGAAGAGGGTCATGGGAAAAAGGACGATGCGGTAACCCATTTGAAACAGGGTTTCGGCGGGCAAAAGAGGACTGACGCCGAACTCCGTCATGTTCGCCATCAGGGGATGATCGACCGCCCGGGCGAAGGCTTCGAACTCTTCGGCCGATTGCAGGGCCTCCGGGAAAATGATATCGGCTCCGGCGTCGATGTAGCGCTTGGCCCGGTCTACGGCATCCTCAAAAGAAGTGACCCCGCGTGCGTCGGTTCGGGCGATGATGATAAAACCGGACTCGGCG
Source organism: Nitrospiria bacterium (assembly GCA_046756825.1). GTDB lineage: Bacteria > Nitrospirota > Nitrospiria > SBBL01 > JAADHI01 > JAADHI01. The sequence goes on from JBHHXB010000233.1 coordinate 1,592, forward strand.
CGCTGGGACACGGCGATTTTCACCTTATCGGCCATGGCCTTCGCGGCAATCAGGGTTTTCCCGGCAAGATGCCCGCAACGTTTGGGGAATACCTGATCCTCGATTTGCATCCCCGCTGCCCCCGCCGCCTCAAACGCACCGACTGCGCGACGTAAATGCAGTCCCTCGCCGAAGCCCGTGTCGGCGTCCGCGATCGCCGGGATGCCGACGGCCTCCGTGATGTAACGCACCTGCGCCGTGACCTCGGTCAAACTTAAAAGCCCGATGTCCGGCAGGCCGGCGACCCCGTTGACAAGCCCGGCCCCCGAAATATACATGGCTTGAAAACCCGCCGCCTCGATCAATTGCGCGGAGAGGGCGTTAAAGGCTCCGGGCAACATGATAGGCCTTTTGTCGAGTGTTCGCCGCAGTTTCGTTCCCGGGGAAGCGCCCTTCACTTTTTGTCCTTTATCAAAAACAGCGGGAGCAACTCCCGGACGGATTGAAGTTTTTCCAACCGCCAAATCATGTCGAGGCACTGCTGTACAGACGTCTTTGGGAGCAGAGGGGCGGCCAGACGCCGAAACTTGGCCTCGACTTCTTCGTCCGTCATTTCGTTGCCGGGAAACCCCCTGGGGAGATCGACTCGCGCTGTGTAGGTTTTGCCGCCCATGTCTACCGAAACCGTATTCCCCATTGTCTTGCCGTAGCGGGCGGAGTGGCCTTCGTCCGGAACAACGCGGACTTTTTGCATTAGCTGGCGTAGTTTCGGATCGGACAGATGACGCGTGTTGAATTGCGGCAATCCCATCTTTCCGTCCATGAGGGCCGCGGCGACGATGTAAGGCAGACTGTGGTCGGCGGTTTCACGGCTTTCGGGCCGCCATTTGTCGGGATCGTTCCCGATGATCTCGTAGGAAATATCCGGGGTGCCGACCTCGATGGCTTCGATTTCCTCCGTATTTTTGGAGGGCAGGTTCGCCCGGACTTGAAGCGCGGCTTGGACGGCGCTTTGGGCGTGGTATTCCACGGGGTAGTACTTGATATAGGTTTTCATAATTTTGAAGGGCCGCTTGGGGTTGAATCTCGGCATGGCGAAGGGGCCGGAGACGATCTTCATAAATCCCTTTTCTCCCTCGAAGATGGGCGCGGGTCCAGTCATGCCGAGGGCGGCCAGCTCCGCCGCGAACACGCCGTTTCGGGCCGCGTTGGCGAAGGCGGCCCCCTTCCACATGGAAA
>JBHHXB010000234.1:0-2799 GCA_046756825.1 Nitrospiria bacterium
AAGGATTGTCTGCGCTGTCATAAGGCGGGTGAAAAGGCCGAAAGCGTGCCTTTCTCGATGGCGGGCACCGTTTATAAAGACAACCTCGGCAGTGAGCCGATTGCGGGTGCGGAAGTTGTGATCCTCGATGCAAATGGAAAAGTGATTTCCATGACGACGAATGCCGCGGGCAACTTCATGACACAGGTTGAAATCGCCGACGCCAATCCCGATCCGGCAAAGGTGGATCGATACTACAAAACCTGGGTACTGGGGCCGGACGGCACGGTCCTGCCGATGCTGACCATGACTTCCCATTCCTGTAACATGCATCACAATCCTTTCAACCGGCGCGGCGCGTTGTGGGCCGGATCCTGGTCCGCGGCGCCCGACGCGGCGGCGGCAACGACGGTTTCCTTTAAAAAACATGTGCTCCCGATTTTTGCTGCCAAGTGCGCGCCCTGCCATGTGCCGACCGATGGCATTCTCAAAGATCGGCTCGGCAATGTCTACCCGGCAGGTCACTCAAAGGAAGGCAAGCCTCTGGAATACGACTACACGGCAGGTTTTGATCTGCTGCGTTACGAGGCCATTCTGGATGACAGCACCGGTACCGTTGTTTCGAAGACGGCACCCGTATCCGGACGGAAGTTCTTTAATCTGACGGACGATCCGGCGACGGCAAAGGACGAGCGTGAAGACAGTCTGATGCTTGTCGAGATGCTGGCCCCGGAAACCGCCCATGCCGGTGGCACGATCGCGGTGGATAAGAACGATCCGGACTACAAGACACTGCTGCGATGGATCAAAGAAGGGGCACATAACGACGGGGCGCACGTGCATCCATGATCCGTTTGCTCCTGAAATATCGCGTCACGATGCGGCAGGGCCTGATCCAGCTTTCTTTGCTGGGTCTCCTGTTCGCGCTCGAAACAGCCATCGCGTCCGGTCCCGGCTTCTCCCGGGGCCGGGCCGCGCTGGTATTTTTTCAACAGGCGTTTTTTGTCCTGCTTTGTCTGACCTTACTCATCAGTGTGATTCAGCGAATTGCCTTGATCTGGCGTGCTTCCTCCCCTGGAGAGATGATGCGCAAAATAGGGACCGCGCCCCATGCCCCGTTTCTTGTGTTGCATGTGGGCCTGCTTCTGCTTATCGCCGCATTTGCCTATTCAAAAACGGGAGGCATTGAGGCCCTGATGGAATTGCCTGTCGGCGGAGAGAGCCGGACGGTTCAGCTCGCCGATGGACGGCGTCTCGACCTGCCTTTTACCGTACGGGCCACGGGCTTTGAGATGGAGCGTTATCCGAGTGGCGAGGTCCGGCAGTTTGTCGGAAAGCTTGAATTGGATGGCGGAGACGGCTTTGTCGAGAAAAGAGAAATTACGGTGGGCGAACCGCTGATCCATGCCGGTTACCGTTTCTCGCTTTTTCAGTATGGAGACCGGGGCAGCCGGGTCAAGGGCGGTATCCGTGACATCAAAAACCCTTCCTATGTCCGACCCTTCGATGCCCTTTCCGGCGGTACGGTGTTGTTGCCGGACGATTCCTTTGCAGCGCTTGTCTCGCTGGAGGAACATGCGACGCGGCGGACGCCCGCGGGCTACCGGGATGTCGGCCATGCCCTGCATTACAAAGTGTTGGGGCGGGACGGGGAAAGCTACGAAATGGTCAGCTACCAATCGGCGGCCCACGTCATCGACTGGCGGCGGGCCGGAGAGGGTGAGTACGTTTCAGTCCATTTACTGAGAGATTCGGTGGAAGCAAACCGTCCGCCTGTGGACTACTATTTCACTGTTTCAGACATCTCCCCCAAAAAGACAGTGGGTTTTCAGGTGCGTTATTACCCGGGCTTAAACTTTCTCTTGATCGCCTCCTTCCTGGTCGTTGCCGGAACGACATGGGAAATCTTGATTTGGCGGCCACAGGACAAACGGTCGTCGCGGAGCCTTGCAAGTGGAAAGGCGGAGGAGGCCGAAATACAAAAAGCCGAAAGCAGGATGGCCACCCTGAAAAATATGCTCCCCGTTTTGCGGAGAGAGAAAGAGGATCCATGCTCCACCTAGTTTTTTTTAACATCATGAAGGGGGGCTGTCTCGCCATGGCGGGTCTGACCTTCTTTCCATCATTGAGACGATTTCAAAGCCGTTTAATTGGCCTGACACTGGGCATGGGGATCGGCGCGCTTGCCCTGCGCGGTTGGGAGAGTTGGCGCCTGGGTTTCGGTCACTTCCCCTCGGCAAATTTGTTCGAGGCGGTGGCCTTGCTTGTCGTTTACGCGGTATTCCTTCTACTCTGGGTCGGACGAACCGATGTGCGCTTCATCAAAATCACGACCTTGGGACTCATCCTGCCGCTTTGTGCCCTTCTAAGCTATGCCGAGGCAACGGGCGCGGCGGAATTGAGACCGCTTGCACCATCACTCAACAGCATCTGGATTCAAATTCATGTCCCCGTGACGATTTTAGGCTATGCGACTTTCCTGCTTGCCGGAGTCGCGGGAGGCATTTCTCTCTGGTCTTTACGGCGCGATGACGCATCCGATGCGGCTTATCGCGCTATCATCATCCGAATGCTCAAGATCGGTTTTCCACTTTTTACGCTGGGCATCGTTTTCGGCGCGATCTGGGCCTTTACGGTCTGGGGCAGTTTTTGGGCCTGGGATCCGAAGGAAACCTGGGCCTTGATCACCTGGCTTTGGTACGCCGCCGGGTTTCATATTGCAACTGCGCGTCCCCGTTTGTTTTTACTCTGGGTTGTGCTGGGCGCGCCACTGACACTCTTTGCCTTTATCGGGGTGAACTACCTTTTTTCAGGACAGCA
>JBHHXB010000235.1:0-2758 GCA_046756825.1 Nitrospiria bacterium
ACGGTGGATTCGGCGGGGAGGGCCTTTGCCGTCTGGACCGATGGCCGGGGCGGGGAATCGCCAAATTATATCTGGTTCGCCAAAGGGGAATAGGTATGTCCCTATTTGAGTTGACAAGGAGTTGAGATGATGAAGATTCAAAAAGTCAGGCTGTGCAAGACCATCTGTAAAAAACAGAAGCACGGGCGGAGGGTTTCGTTTTTGTTCGGCATGGTTTTTCTATCCACTGTTATGATTTCCCCATCACCGGCCCGTTCGGAAACGCCGCTTGGCATCGAACAGATCGAGCAGCTCTACGGCGCGGGGCAATATCAGGAGGTCGTCAAGGCCCTGGGTGGCTCGGAAGACTGGAACTCGGCGCAGTCTCTCTATCTGGGCTTGAGCCACCTGCGTTTAGGCAATACCTTGCAGACGATCAAGGCCTGGCAAAACTATGTGCGTCTTGAGCAGGGCAGCGAAGGGGGACGCCAAATTTCGCAATACCTGACCCGGTTATTAAAGCAGGAAGCCGCCCGGAATGCAAAGGAACAATTGATTCGTGAAAAGCAGCTTGCGGCCCGTCTGGACCCCAAGGCGATTGCGGTCTATCCCTTTAAAAACAAAGGATCGGAGGCCTACGCACCGCTTTCAAAAGGGCTTGCGGCCATGGTCATCACCGATCTTTCAAAGGTGAAGGGGCTGACGGTGGTGGAGCGCATTCAGATCCAGGCCGTTCTCAATGAATTGAAGCTGGCGAAATCCGGCATCGTGGATCCCATCAGCACGCCCCGCGCCGGGAAACTCGTCGGCGCCTCAAAGTTTACAACGGGGAGCCTGTTGGATCTGGATGAAGAAAAAATGCGGATCGACGCCACGGTGACCCAAACCGAAAGCGGAAAGCAGGTTTCATCTGTCGATACTTCCGGAGAGCTGGCTTCCTTTTATACCCTCCAAAAAATGCTGGTGTTTAAATTGCTTTGCGGCATTGGCTATTGCCCGGAGAGTCTGGACAAGCAGACGCGGCTCGCCATTGAAAAAATCCACACCAAAAATTTCAAGGCCTTCCGGCATTATTCCGAGGGGCTTGAATTTTTCGATGAAGAAGATTACCGGTCGGCGGCGCGATCCTTCGTTCTCGCGCTGGAGGAGGACCCGGATTTTGCCTTGGCCCGAAAAGCCCTGCTGGAGACCCCCCTGCTTCCGCTCAATACCGCCAACATTCTTTCAGGCGCGGAGGCCGCCGCGGACAATAAGAGCATTCCCTTGCCTCCAGCAAGTCTCTTACCGCCTTTGGTGCCCGCCTATCGTTTGCCGGTACCGGTTACAGCAAAGATTTTTCAGCAGCCTCCAACCACAGGGGGAGGGCAAGGAACGGCTCCGGTCACGATTGAAATTGAGTTCCCCTGAGCGGGCCCGATGATTAAAGAGGAAACCATGAAGAATATCATTCGCCAATACAGGATTTGTTTTTCCTTTTTCGCAATCGCAATGCTGCTTCTGACCGGGTGCGGACAAGACGGTCCCTCTCCGGGTGACGGTGGAGAAACAAGCCTGCCGGTTACACTCAGCTTTCGACTGCCGGAGGCCCGGAAAGCCGGTTTCCTGTCGAAGCCCGCCGTTTCCAACGTAGATGCCCTTGAAATTAAGGTAAGGGGAGAAGGGATGACGGAGATCACCGAACGCTTTAGCGTGAGTCCCGGAGAGACGGTGTCGCACACCCTTGACATCCCGGTTGGCCCGGCGCGTATTTTCGCAATTACCGTTTTTGACCGTGGGGGAAATGCCATCTACGGTGGCGAGAGCGCGCCGACGGACGTTTTTCCGACAGACCCGTCTGAGGAGGGGATTTTGGTCTCAATTCGGCTTCGCCCGCTGCGTTTGGATCTCCCGTCCGAACTGCCGAAATTTTCAGAAAATTACCTCATGCTGGATGCGCCGGGAACGTCTTCCTTTGTCGGATCGGCGAACAGTGAAAACTACGCCACAACCGTCGGCATCCCTGCTTTAGGCGATCGCTACCTATTGAGTACAAATAGAGAATAAAAAATCACGATTTAAAACACAGGAGAAAACCATGTCATATCTAAAACAAACACTCTTAGCGCTGGTCTTGGTGGTGCCTCTCGCTGGAACAATCGGGGGTGTCACAGACGCGTATGCCGAAGTCCCTCGCATGATTCCCTACACCGGCACTATTGAGGTGGACGGCACGCCGTTCAACGGGGAGGGCCAATTCAAATTCGCATTGGTTGATGGGGATGAAATTCCGCGTTGGTCAAATGACAATACGGCACAGTCCGTCGGAGATGAGCCATTCGATTTTGTTGCACTGCCGGTGAATGACGGCGTGTTTACTGTGAAACTGGGGGATACCTCCCTGCTTAACATGGATCAGATTACCGTTGATGTTTTTGATTCAGCCCAGATCTTTCTTCGAGTTTGGTTTCATGATGGGACGAATGGATTCCAGCAGCTTTCACCCGACCGGCAGTTGGTCAGTGTGCCCTATGCCTTTCGGGCGGAGGTGGCGGATGCCGTGAGTACAACCGGAACCATTACGGCGGGCGCATTTGTTGGAGATGGTTCAGGGTTGACAGGGATCCCATCGACTGGAACCCCTGGGCCCAAAGGAGATCCGGGCCTGAAAGGGGATAAAGGTGATCGCGGGCCGATTGGTCTTACCGGTGCGACCGGGCTCACGGGCGCGAAGGGAGACAAGGGGGACAAAGGAGATCCGGGCCTGAAAGGGGATAAAGGTGATCGCGGGCCGATTGGTCTT
>JBHHXB010000236.1:0-2741 GCA_046756825.1 Nitrospiria bacterium
GGCCCGCTGATTAAGAGTCAGCTGCTCTACCAACTGAGCTAACGACCCATTTAAGGGAATCAAAATATGCGCCTGAAGGGAATTGAACCCCTAACCTCCGGCTTCGGAGGCCGGCGCTCTATCCAATTGAGCTACAGGCGCGTTCGTGGAGTGCAATCTATCATAAAGCAGACGCCAATGGCAATCCCTTTCAACTCTACTGACAACGGCGCTTGTCGCGCCGATTAATCTGTGATAACGTCTTTTGAAAATGACAAATTCGTCGCCGATAAAAGCTAAAAGTAGCTCAAACACGCGGACCCCGCCAATCGAAACATTTCGCGTGCTCTATCCCATTTTTAAAGAGGAAGTTTACCGGCGCCGCATCGTGATGGGCCAGATTGCGCGTTACGGCGTGCTTTTTTTCCTATCAGTGTCTTTTTTTGTGCTTTATTTTGGAGGCGACTCCAAAGCGTTGATGACTCAAAAATTATTTGCAGTCGGAGGTGTTGTCACCGTTTTGGCATTGATGATTTATCAAATCACTCAGGAAAAATCACGCCACGAGCAAGCGAAGCTTCAGTTGATTACTCTGGAAGAGGGTTTCGGATTTTTTGATTCCGGACGCCACCTCCCAAGTAAACCGCTTTATCCGGAACAGTGGAAAAAGCGCCCTAAAATAGACGCAGGTCTTGTTGTGTCCATCGGATGCCTGAGTCTCTCCGCGCTTTTTTTAGTCCTCTCCATTTTATCTTGATCGCAGGAAAAACACCGGGTCGTTACGCCAGCCACGCGGGGACGGGGAGGCCTTGTTCTTTTAAGAAGACCGGGTTGAAAAGCCGCTGCTGATAGCGTGTGCCGTAGTCGGCCAGGATGGTCACAATGGTGTGACCGGGGCCCATCTGTCGCGCCAGGCGGACAGAGCCTGCGATATTGATGGCCGATGATCCCCCCAGACACAGTCCTTCGTGCTGGAGTAAATCGAATACATAAGGAAGGGCCTCATCGTCCGGGATTTGAAAGGCATCGTCGATTGGCGCATCGACCAGGTTTTCGGTAACCCGGCTTTGGCCGATGCCTTCCGCGATGGAATCCCCCTCGGCACGGAGTTCGCCATCCTTGTAATAATGATAAAGAGCCGCCCCCATCGGGTCGGTCAGCGCAATCACGACATTTGGATTTTTTTCTTTTAAGGCCTTACCGACGCCCGCCAAGGTTCCCCCGGTTCCGACGGCGCAATTGAAGGCATCCACCTTTCCGCGGGTTTGCTCCCAGATTTCCGCGCCGGTGGTTTGGTAGTGAAAGTCCCGGTTTGCTACATTGTCAAATTGTCGGGCCCAAAGCGCGGAGCCCGGATTTTTTTCGTTCATCTCCGCAGCGATTCTGCCGGCGATGTGCACAAAATGATCGGGAGTGGTATAGGCCGCCTCGGGAACAAGTTTAAGTTCTGCCCCGTAAAGCCTTAACATATCAAACTTTTCCTGGCTTTGTGTGTCCGGAATAACGATGATGGTTTTGTATCCCAGAATCTTTCCGATCAAGGACAAACCGATGCCGGTATTGCCGGCGGTGCCTTCCACGATGGTGCCGCCGGGCTTCAGCGCGCCGCGTTTTTCCGCGTCCCGGACGATCCCTAAGGCCGTGCGGTCTTTGATCGAGCCGCCGGGATTTAAGAATTCGGCCTTGCCGAGAATCTCACATCCTGTTTCCTCCGAGGGTCCTTTTAACCGAATTAAGGGAGTTTGACCGATGAGATCGAGCAGGTTCGCACAGGTTTTCATCTTTATTCCTCTTGATTTAATCGTTGATTCGCAGGGGTCAATGCATCACTCGAATGTATTTTCCTTTTTCAAATTGCGTAAAGAAGCGGTCCACCAGTGGATGGTGAATGGATTTTTTTGAAGAATCCGGTTCCAGATTACATTCCGCCACATAGGTCGTGTGCTCCGCGTTGTGAACGAGGACGTGATACCAGGGCTTGTCTTTCGGGGGCCGTGAGCGCGCGACAGTTTCATACCATTCTTCGCTCCCTTGATATTCCGAATCGACATCGACCACGACGCCCCGGTAACCGAAGAGCAGGTGGTGAATCAACTGCCCGACGTAAAATTTACATTCTATATTTTCCATGAGACCTCTTTTATTGCGACAAATTCGGATGCTCTGTCAAACCAAACCTTAACCTATTGCCGGAGCCTTTGTAAATCAAGACTTGGGTCGCCTCAATTGTCCTGAACGAGACTTGAGTGGAAAGGTTTTTCCTGTTCTTTAAAGCAGCTTAAGCGATTTTCTTCTCCATTGCCAAGTGTGAACTGTCAAAAAATGTCTGCATTGGGGGCCTGCCATGACAGCGTTTTCCCTGATAAGTGCGCTCATGATTGTATGTGTGTCCCCAGGTATCCAGATCGGTCTGCAGGTGTTTTGGTCTGTCCTATGCTTTCTTGCGAATACGCTTCCACGATTCTTTCAGCCACTCATGGTCGATGTAATGCACCATTGTCCTTAACGGTTCATGGCGTATTCTCCTCACTCGCTCAGCGAGGATCTTGAGCTTTGTTGAAAAACGCATACCGTTCGGAGACGGCGGTTTTTTCTGTTTAAGTCCGGTTTCAGTTGTGGGTCCCTTCCCTCCATGAGCATTACCCCACTTCCCCGGTACTATGGGGCCATCTGACCTCCCGCCATTCTTCGGCCAGCCTTTGCACACTGTTTCGGATCCACCTACCCTCACTGCGGGAAACGGCGGGATCTCCCAGGTTCCC
>JBHHXB010000237.1:0-2739 GCA_046756825.1 Nitrospiria bacterium
GCGGACAGCGGCAGCGGATCGGCCTGGCCCGTGCGATTATCAAGCAGCCGCCGGTGCTCATTCTGGATGAACCGACTTCGGCGGTCGATGCGGAGTCGGCGAAACTCATCCACGAAGCGATGGATCAATTTCAGGAGGGCAAGACGTCCCTGGTGATTATCCATCAATTTCACGCCATTCACGACTTTGATCAAATTATTGTTATGAAAGACGGCGCGGTTGCCGAGGTCGGGACGCACGCGGAACTCATCGCGCGCAAGGGCTATTATCATGAGCTCTACCGCCACCAAAGCTTGTAGAAAGACCGGGCGCCGTTATACTTGGGAAGAAGGCTTTTTGCCGAGAGAAAACGAGAACAGTGTCACGTCAGACAGAATCAGCTTGACTCAAAAGAGATGAGGATGCCGCTGATTTTTTATCGTGTTGATGGAGGTTTCATGCAGAGGATTTTGGGGTCTGCTCTCAGGTTTTTGATCGTTGTGATCTTTTCGGGTTTTTGCTTCAAAGCGACTCAGGCTCACGCTGCGGGCACAACCTCTGTTTCGAAGACAAAGAAAGCGGCACTGGCCGATGCCATAATTGACACGGAGGCCTCGCCGCCGTTGAGGCAAAAGGTCACACCCCGGTTTTCCTGGGGCTCAAAGTTGAACGTGGCAACGCGGCTCCGCAACAACCGGGATTTGCGGGATGGCAAAGAAGACCGGGATAATCGGACAAAGGGGAGTCTTTCCATTGCGGGCCTGTATCTTTCCGCCGCGCGGATGATGCAGCCGAAGTGGGAGGTATTTTCGGAGATTAAGGTTCAGCGTGAAGTCTCTCAAAAGGAGGGTGAGGGCAGGACAAAAGACGAAACAGAGTTTAGTTTTCGAAAAGGTTACATTATTGTGCGGCGTTTTCTCGACCCTTCGATGCGTCTTCAGGTCGGGCGTCAGAAATTCAAGGATTTCAGGGAATGGGTTTATGACGAAAACATGGACGCGGTGCGGCTTTTTTACGAGAAAGACCGACTGGAACTACAGCTTTCGTACAGCACGAACCTCTTTGATCCGGAGGACCCCGAAGACGAAATCAAAAATCTGATTCTATACGGCATCTACCGCGTTTGGGCGAAAGATAAAGTCGCGGCCTATGTGGTGAATCGACGCGGAGACGATTCCGATCTGGGCCCGGATTCTACGCATGTGTCCTTGACTTTTGTCGGCGTTTCCTTGAAGGGAAAATCAATTAATAAACAAAAATACTGGCTGGAGGCGGCGACGGTATTTGGTGGCGAAGCGGGGAAAAAGGTGCGCGGCTACGGCTTTGATATCGGCTGGACCACGCGATTTCGGCATCCACTCAAACCCGCATTTTCAGTCGGCTATGCCTTTGGATCAGGGGACTCCAATCCCGACGACAATCGAGACAAGAGTTTTCGCCAGACCGGTCTGCAGGATAACTCCGCAAAACTGCGGGGAAAAATCAAAGTCGAGCAGTATGGCGAAATTTTTGAGCCCGAATTAAGCAACTTGATGGTCGGGACATTGGGGTTCGGAATCCGTCTGGCTGACAACCAAGGGTCGCTGGATATCGTTTACCATCGTTTTCGGCAGGTTTGGGCGTTGCAGGAAAGGGATAACGAGCTTCGGGATGTCGGCGTTAAACCGGACCCCAACGGGGATTCCCGGGATCTTGGGGATGAAATTGATCTTGCTTTTCGCTGGAAGGTCAGTAGCGAGTTAAATCTGAATGTGATTACGGGTGTTTTCCTGCCCGGGTCGGCTTTCTCCGAAAAGGACGATGCGTTTTTAGCGAAAATCGCGATGCAATTTCTACTATAAAAATGTTAGAATATTTAAATAAAGTAAAGGATTTTGAAATGGCAGAAGACAGAGAAAAAGAAGTGAACGCACGACATTCTGCTTGTACATTTTCCAAATGGCTGCTTGTTGCCCTGTTGGTTGCCGCCTGCGGCGGCATCGTGCCACCTCCTGAGCCGAAATCGGAACTCAAACCTGCGGTTAAAGAAACCACGCCACAGTCTGATGATCCGGCTTTTCCGTTCAATAATTCCATTTCTGTCATCTTTAATAAAGATATGTCAGCACAGGCGATTAGAGGAGATACCTTTTTCCTTGTAGACGATACGACGGGAGCCGGAGTTGAAGGAGTAGTCTCGGTAACAGGACCAACAGCGAAATTTGCCCCCACCGTTGACCTAGAGAAGGGGAAGACCTTCAAAGCAACGGTGACGGCGGAAGTCGAAGATCTCTTTGGGAATACATTGGATGCACCACACATCTGGCGATTCACGACCTCACTGGAGCCGGACACTACGCCGCCCACCGTTGTTTCAACGAGTCCGAGGAAAGATGAGCAAAATGTTCTCACGAACCTAACAAGTATAACGGTGACGTTCAGCGAGAAAATCGATTCTACAACTGTCACAATTGATGACCCGAATCCAAGCTTTGATGTAAGTGGAGGGGTCAAGCCCGACACGACAAAAGGTAATAATGGTATTGAAGTGACAGAAGAAAACGTGGTTTTTCATATAGATCCAACTGATAACCTCGACTTCGATAAAAACTACACCGTGACCCTTACGTCCGGGATCAAAGACTTGGCCGGACATCCGCTGTCAATCGACGATCCGCTAACGCAAAATGGTGAATGGAGTTTTCACACAAAACCTGAAGTCGATAACGACTGAGAATCCCTGAGTTGTTCGGCCTTTGTCATTGTTGGGCACAACCCGCT
>JBHHXB010000238.1:0-2724 GCA_046756825.1 Nitrospiria bacterium
CACTACCCGGGAATGCTCAAGCAGTTTCAGAAGGCCAACCTCCTCCGGATTCTCCGGGAGGCCGATGCCGCGACCGCCGCAAAGATCACCGTCAAAGGGCGGGACCTCCTCCTTTTTTCCTCGAACAATTATCTCGGCCTGACGAATCATCCCACGCTCAAATCGGAGACCATCAACGCGGTCCAAACCTGGGGCGTCGGGTCCGGGGCGTCGCGCCTTGTGTCCGGAAATCACTCGCTTTACAAACGGCTTGAAGAGAAACTGGCGGCATTGAAACAAACCGAATCCGCACTGGTATTCCCCACCGGCTACATGGCCAACATCGGCACCTTGGGCGCCATCGCGCAAAAAGGGGATCTCATCCTGGCGGACCGGCTCAATCATGCCAGCCTGATCGACGGATGCCGTCTTTCGCAGGCCACGTTTCGGGTATACCGCCACCGCGACATGGCCCATTTGAAAACACTTCTTTCAAAGCGGACAAAAAACCAACACACACTGATTGTCACGGACGGCGTCTTCAGCATGGACGGCGACATCACACCCCTCCCCGACATTCTCTCGTTGGCGGAGGAATATGACGCTACCATATATCTCGACGACGCCCACGCCACCGGCGTGCTCGGCCCGCAGGGCGGCGGAACGGCCTCGCATTACCGCGTTTCAAGCCCCCGGCTCATCCAAATGGGCACGCTAAGCAAGGCACTCGGCGGAATCGGGGGCTTCGTCGCCGGGAGCGACGCACTCATTCAATATCTCGTCAACAAGGCCCGGTCTTTTATTTACACAACAGCCCTGCCCCCTGCGTCGCTCGCGGCAGCCGTTTCGGCACTGGACGTACTTCGTCAAGATCCTTCGCTCATCACACGGCTTTGGGAAAACCGGCATTACTTTTACGAAAAAGCCACCCAAATGGGTTTCGATACCCTTGACAGCCAAACTCCCATCGTCCCGATCCTGATTGGCGACAGCGAAAAAGCGCTCGCGTTTTCAGAACGCTTACTCGAAAACGGCTGCCATGTGTCCGCCATCCGACCGCCAACCGTACCCAAGAAAAGCGCGCGCCTTCGTGTAACCCTGACAGCGGCACACCAAAAAGCGCAAATCGACACACTCTTGCAACACTTGGGGAAAATCGGAAAAGACCTGGGAGTCATATAGGCCGGTGATGAGGCGGATTTTAATTACAGGCGCTTCGGGCGGGCTCGGACAGGCGCTGTGCCGGGGTTTTTCAAAGGATAACGTGCGTCTCGGCCTACATTGCTTTCAGAATCAAGCCGCAGTAGACGCCCTGCGGGGCAGCCTTGAAAACAGCACTTGCGACGCCCGTGTATTGAGGGCCGACCTTGGAAAACCGGCCGCCGTCCATCAGTTGTTTGAGGAAATCCGGGAAACCTGGGGCGGTCTCGAGGTCCTCATCCACAGCGCCGCCTCAAACCGGAACCGGCTTTTTTGCGACGTCCCGTCAAGTGAGTGGGAGGATCAGATTCAATTGAACCTGTCCGGCACCTTCTACTGTATGCGCGAGGCCGCAAATATCATGCATGCGCAGAAAAACGGACACATCATCAACATCGCCTCGCTCGCCGCCTTCACCGGCCGGCGTGGACAATCGGCCTATACGGCCTCGAAACGCGGTCTCATCGCTCTCTCTCAATCGGCCGCGAAAGAATGGGGGCGTGACGGCATCCAGGTTAATGTCGTTTGTCCGGGTTTTTTACCCACGGCCATGACCGCAGGACTGAACACGAAACAAAAAAAACGCCTCATCAGCGAAAACGTCCTCGGCCACCCCTCGTCACTCGATGAGGTTTCGGAATTTATCCGGGGGCTTTCAAAAATGCGTCATGTTTCAGGGCAGGTTTTTAACCTGGACAGCCGGATACAATGAAAAAACACGGCCTATTTATCACGGGAACAGACACCGGTGTCGGGAAAACCCTCGTCGCCGGGGCCATTGCAAGATGGCTCGCGAACCGGGGCGTCCGTTGCGGCGTGATGAAGCCGGTGGAGTCCGGTTGTATGCCCGGCAAAACCGGGCTGATTCCGCAAGACGGGCGTTATTTAAAACAGGCGGCCCGTTCAAAGGCACCGCTGGATCAGATCACGCCGTATCGCTTTCAACACCCCTTGGCCCCCTACGCGGCCATGCTTGAAGGGGAGACACGAACCATTTCCGCCGCCCATCTTCAAAAGGTTTTCGGCCTACTCCACGATCGTCACGACTTTTTGATCGTGGAAGGCGCAGGAGGGCTACTTGCGCCGCTGGGCCGTCATTTCAACGTGGCCGACCTGATCAAATTGCTCGACTTACCCGTCTTGCTTGTGGCGCGCAGCGGCCTCGGCACGCTCAATCACACCCTGCTCAGCCTGCACCACGGGAAGACTCTGGGCTTGTCTTTCCTGGGGGTGATGCTGAACCGGAGCACCGGAGAATCCGCACCCTCCGAAAAAACAAATCTAAAAATATTAGACGAACAGGCGGGACATCCGATTTGGGGCCCCTTCCCTCACATCAAAGCAAAAGGGACCAGTACGCACTGCATCGAAACCGCCGCCTTGCTTTTAGAAGAGGAAACCGGGCTAACAGATCGTATTCAAAAATTACTGTAACCGCACGGCAAGCGGTCTCTATATTTTCAAGGTACGCTGTGAGACGGCTTCGGCGAGCCGATTTTGCCAAGCCATGAAGTCTTCTTGCTTCGCGCCTGCTAAACCGGAGGC
>JBHHXB010000239.1:0-2718 GCA_046756825.1 Nitrospiria bacterium
AACTTTTGATCCGTGTACAACCTGTTCTCTTCAAACTTTTGATCCGTGTATCGTTTGACATCTTCAAATTTCTCGTCAATCGCGTTGAATTTGCTCTCTAAGAATTCTCGCGTTTCTTTGTCCATTCGTTTCCTCTTTCACCATGAGTTTTGATTACGGCGATAACGCCGAAGGGCAGAAAAGCGGGCCGAGTACACATGAGGCATCTTTTGCCCCATAAAATCACAAGGGCGATATAAAATCAAGAACAAACAAAAAGGCCCTTTGCCACCAAAAGGGTGACAGAGGGCCTAAAAACATCGAACCAAGAAAGCGCTATACCTCGGCTTCGGCCATCTCCTCGACTTTCACAAAGGCCGGGGCACCGTCTTTCAAGATGGCACGGATGCGCTTGCTATCTTTAAAGCGGCCTTTCAAAATGTCCTCGGACAAGAGGTCTTCGATCTTTTTCTGAACACATCGCCGCATCGGCCGCGCGCCGTAGACAGGGTCATAGCCCTCCTGCACAAGCCAGCCGATCAACTCGTCACTCACTTCGAGTTGAAGGCCTTTATCCATCAGCCGCTCATTCAATTCCCGGATCAAAATCAGGATAATTTTTTCAAGGTGCTCCTTCTCTAGCGGATGAAACACGACGATGTCGTCGATCCGGTTTAAAAATTCGGGGTTAAACGACTTTTTCAATTCGACCTGGACAGCCTCTTTCATCCGCATCAGTTCGTTGTATTCGGAAGGCCGCTGAAACCCGAGACCGCCGCCCTTGCCGAGCTTGCGCGTCCCCAGATTAGAGGTCATGATCAAGACAGTATTCCTAAAATCGACCTTGCGCCCGAGACTGTCCGTGAGATAGCCGTCATCCAACACCTGCAGGAGCAGGTTAAACATATCCGGGTGGGCCTTTTCGATTTCATCGAACAACACCACCGAATAGGGCCGCCGCCGTACTTTTTCGGTCAATTGCCCGCCTTCCTCGTACCCGACATACCCGGGAGGCGCGCCGACGAGCCTGGAGCTCGCGAATTTCTCCATATATTCCGACATGTCAATGCGAATCAAGGCTTCATCGGTATCAAAGAGAAACTTCGCCAAGGCACGCGCCAATTCGGTTTTTCCGACACCCGTCGGACCGAGAAAAATAAAGGAACCAATCGGACGTCGATCCCCTTTGAGACCCGCGCGGGAACGCCGAATCGCCCGCGAAATCGCGGCAATGCCTTCTTCCTGACCGATGATCTGCTTATGGAGTTCGTCTTCCATGTGAATCAGCTTCTGCGTCTCCTCTTCCTCGATGCGGAAAAGCGGGATACCGGTCATCTTGGAAACGACACAGGCGATTTCCTCCGAACCGATATTCGGCCGGTTTTTCTCCTGATTTTTCTTCCACTCCCGCTTCGTTTCCTCAAGCAGTTTTCGAATCCGCTCTTCCTCCTCACGGAAACGAACCGCCTCTTCAAAATCCTGCAAGCGAATGGCCAGTTCCTTTTCGTGCACCACTTCCTTCAATTCCTGCTCAAACCCGCGGAGTTCATCCGGGCGGGAATAGGCGATCAGACGGGCCCGGGAACCGGCCTCATCAATAACGTCAATGGCCTTGTCCGGGAGGAAGCGATCCGAAATATACCGGTCGGAAAGACGCACGGCCTCTTCCACAGCTTCGTTGGAAATATTCACGCGGTGATGTGTCTCGTAGCGATCTTTCAATCCTTTGATGATTTCGACGGTCTGCTCCGAAGTCGGCGGCTGGACATAAATCGCCTGGAAGCGCCGTTTCAGTGCGGAATCCTTTTCGATGTGCTTTCGATATTCGTCCAGTGTCGTCGCCCCGATACACTGCATTTCGCCCCGCGCCAAGGCGGGCTTGAGCATGTTGGCCGCGTCGATACTGCCCTCCGCCGCACCCGCACCCACCAAAGTATGCAACTCGTCGATAAAGATAATAACGTTTCCAGAGGCAGCGATCTCCTTCATCACGACCTTCAGTCTCTCCTCAAACTGTCCACGGTATTTCGTTCCGGCCACGAGAGACCCCAAATCCAGGGCGATCACGCGATGATTGAACAGGTTCTCCGGCACATCCATGGCCACAACCCGCTGCGCCAAGCCTTCGACAATTGCCGTCTTGCCGACGCCGGACTCTCCGATCAAAACAGGGTTGTTCTTCGTGCGCCGGCTCAAAATCTGAAGCACGCGCTCAATTTCATCCTGACGACCGATGACGGGGTCAAGCCCACCGTCCCCGGCCAGCCTGGTCAAATCCCGCCCGAACTCGTCCAAGGCAGGTGTACTGCTTTTTTTCTCTTTTTCCCGGGGCGCGGACTTTCTCAACAGATTGATTGTCAACTGGCGCGCGGTCAGGAGGTTCCCACCCAGGCTCCGCACGATTTTGCCCCCGATGCCCTCCTCTTCCCGTAAAAGTCCCAGAAGGAGGTGTTCACTGCCGATGTAATTATGGCCCAGGAGCTTGGCCTCTTCCACGGCGTACTCAATAACCTTTTTAACACGAGGTGTAAAAGGGATTTCGCCAAAGGTCATGGTGTTGCTGCCGCTGGGCAGATTACGCTCAACCTCAAGCCGGATCTGCTCGACGGAAAGCCCCATTTTCTTGATAACCGCGATGGCGACGCCGTCCCGTTCCCTTAAAATCGCCAGGGCGAGATGCTCCGTTCCCAGGTAGTCGTTCTGGTGGCGCTCCGCTTCCTCTCGAGCGAGAATGATGAT
>JBHHXB010000240.1:0-2717 GCA_046756825.1 Nitrospiria bacterium
CTTTTTAGGCAGATCCCGCCGCGCAAATTGCTTGGCGGACAAGTTGACGGAGACGTGCAAATGCAAACCTTCGTCCTGCCAGACCCTTATTTGCTCGAAGGCCGTTCTCATCACCCATTCGCCGACCGGCAAAATCAAGCCCGTCTCTTCCAAAAGCGGAACGAAGTCCTCGCCGCCGACGCGCCCTAATCCGGGGCACTTCCAGCGGATCAGGGCTTCGGCCCCGATCATCCGGCCATTTTCGAGCGAGACCTGGGGCTGATAGTAAAGCACGAATTCGTCGCGATCCAATGCGCGGCGCAGCTTGTTTTCGAAAGACAGCTTCCGTTGGGCCTTGGGGCTGATGTCTTTATCATAATACTCAATGCAGTTGCGGCCCTTATCTTTGGCGCGGTAAAGCGCCGTATCCGCGAATTGGACCAATGCGACGGCAGTTTCAGCACACTTCGGAAACAGGCTGAAGCCGATACTGAGTGTCACAAATAGTTCATGGCCCTTGATCAGGAAGGGTTCCGATACACTTCCCATGATTTTATTCGCGATCGTGAAGACCGAACGGGATCCGCCCACGCTTTCCAGGAGCACGGCGAATTCGTCGCCGCCGATTCTCGCCACCGTGTCTTCACGGCGCACACAGGCCAGCAAGCGGGAGGATAACTCTTGCACCAATTGGTCGCCGATCTTATGCCCCAGGCTGTCGTTGATGGTTTTGAAGCGGTCCAAGTCCAGCATTAAAACCGCCAGGTTATTCTTGGCATCGCGCCGGCGGATCACGGCGTGCTCCAGGCGTTCCATAAACAAGGTCCGGTTGGGCAGTTCGCTCAAGGGATCAAAATAGGCGAGGTGATGCAGACGGGCCTCCGCCTGTTTCCGGCTGGTAATATCGCGCAAAATCGCGGTCAGCAAAACACCGTCCGGGGTGACGACCTTGGAAATGGATCCTTCCGCGTCAAATATTTCACCGTTTTTCCGCAGGCCGCGGATTTCCGGCCGCCGATCTTTTTTTCGAGACACTTCGCCGCTCTCGACGAAGCCACGCATGTGTTGGCTGTGGATGGACCGCACCCCCTCTGGAATCAAGATGTCCAGCGGTCGGCCCAGCACCTCTTCCGCAGTGTAGCCGAAGGTCTCTTCCGCGCCCTTGTTAAAATAACAAATCCGCTGATCCGCATCCACGGAGACAATCCCTTCGTCGGCGGTATCGAATATCATCGCCAAGTACTGGTCTTTTGCCGCCAGCACCGCTGCGGACCGCTCGCGCGCGCCATGAACCCCGGCTTCGCGTAAAACGCGCGCGACAACGCCGAATAAGCGACTCGAGTCGTCCTTACGGATAAAGTCATAGGCGCCCTCCTGCGTGCACAAGAGCGCGGCCTTGATGTCGGCCCGCTCCGACACCGCAATCAGAGGGACTTGAAGACCGCTCTCCCGGATCACTTCCAGAACCTTGAGCGCGCCGATGTCCGGCGTGTGAATATTGGCCATCACAAGATCCCAGTGTTGCGCTGAGGATTCGGTACGGTGGGATCCGAGGGCCAAGCGTAAGGCGGTTTCAGTATCGACACATTGAAAGTACGGTTCAAATCCGCCCCGGCGAAGTGTTTCGATCAGCAAGCGTGCATCGGCTTCCGAGTGTTCGACGATCAATATGCGAAGCGGAACCGGCTTCAAAGATTATCCCTTATGGAAAAAACAAGGGCGTCCCCCCCCCCCCCGCATGAGGGAAGAGAAGTAGTTGGCGTGCTTACGATCGGTGCGTGCGCGGCGGAGGGCATACACAAAGGAAGGGTTGACCGACCGGAACAGATAGAACACGATCACTAAATCCACAGATAGTGACATCATGAATACTGGTAAAAAAACAAGCGTGTTTTATCATACCCCCCTTCGAATTCATTTGTAAACCCCTATAAAGGGGGCCTCTATATAGAGACGACTCCAAAGTAGGAAATATAAGCAACCGGCATTATGCTGCTTGATCTATGTTTTTCATCATGCCATTCTTAAAGAAGACTCGGATACAAGCCTATGAACGCAAGCGCCGCCAATCTGCCACCGCCGCTTCAGCCGCCGCCCGCCTTCGCCGTTTACGCACCGGACCGGGACCTTCATGAACAAGTGTCCTACTGCACGCGGGCCTGGTGCATTTTATCGGCCGCCCTGCGGCCGACGGAGACAGGCGATGATCCCCGTTCTCAGTTGCTTTCAAACCTTTCCGTATGGCGAAATACCGTGGATGAGATCCACGACGGACACAACACCGACCCGAATACCCTTTTGGAAAACCGCTACATCAGCCGGATTAAAAGCGGTAGGCGACAATACGGTGTCCGGGGCGTCGTCATTTGGCATTTTCACACCCCGGCGCCGTCGAAGGAGGAGCAGGGGAAGCACTATCTGTTCATGTTTGAGCGCATCATCCCGGATGAATTTAATCTGGCCGCCAGCTTCCGGAAATGGCGTTTGAACACCCGGGAGCAGGAACTTGTGCAGCTATTACTGGCCGGGCAAAGCAACCTTGAAATCGCCAATCACCTGAACATCAGCATCAACACGGTCAAAGGTTACCTCAAACTCTTAATGCGAAAGCTCGGCGTCAACAGCCGGACAAAAATCATCAGCCAGCTCTTAACCGGCAAGAATCACGCCGAATAACAAAGGAGTGCCCCCGGGGTGAGTCGAACACCCGGCACGCGGTTTAGGAAACCACTGCTCTA
>JBHHXB010000241.1:0-2688 GCA_046756825.1 Nitrospiria bacterium
ATTGCGGCGCGGCGCGGTTTACGGGTCATCGAGGATGCGGCCCAGGCCATTGGCGCGGAGAATGCCGAAGGGAAGCGAGCAGGTAGTTTCGGGGATTTGGGCTGCTTTTCGTTTTTCCCCAGTAAAAATCTGGGTGCGCTGGGCGACGGCGGTATCGTGGTCACGAGTGATCCGGCGCTGGCGGACAAGGTCAAAAAAATGCGGGTGCATGGCGGGCACCCCAAGTATTATCACAAAATGATTGGCGGTAATTTCCGCCTGGATGCGCTTCAGGCGGCTTTTGTCGGCGTGAAACTGAAATATCTGGATGGCTGGACGGCGAAACGGCGGCAAAACGCAAAATGGTATGCTGAATTGTTCGAAAAGAGCGGCCTCATTGAAAATGGCATGGTGCGTCTTCCCGAGGCCGTTTATGAAAAATCAGGGGCCGCACACGGCCATATTTACAATCAATTCGTGATTCGCGTTAAAGACCGTGATTCACTGAGGAACTTTCTCGCAAAGGAACAAATCGGCTCCGAGGTCTACTACCCGGTACCGCTGCATCTTCAGGAATGCTTTTCCGGTTTGGGCTATAAAGAAGGCGATTTCCCTGAATCCGAAAAAGCAGCCAAAGAAACCCTGGCGCTTCCGATCTACCCGGAACTGACAGACGCAATGCAGGAAATGGTCGTGGGCGCGATTCAGAGGTTTTGTGAAGACCGGTGAGCAGAAGGAAGCGAAGCCGGTTAAATCGGCCTAAAACCAGTGTGGCTCCTCCAATAAATGCCTCAGGAAAGCATGAAGTACATGAAGGCGCTCAACCCTACGGCGACCGGCAGGGTAATCAGCCAGGAAAGCAAAATGCGGACAATCATGCCTGTGTTGCGCTCTCCCCGCATCATGCCGATGCCCATAATCGACCCGACGGAAACATGTGTCGTTGAGACGGGCACACCCAGTTTACTGGCGATGATGACCAGAAATCCGGTGATCAGGTTGGCCGAAAAACCCTGTCCATGTGTGAGTTCTGTAATTTTATGACTCAGGGTTTCAGCGACTTTGCGTGCATTCAGCCATCCCCCCAGCGCGATTCCGGCGGCGATGGCGCTCATGCCCCAGCGCAAATCAAATGCCTGCGCCGCGACCAATAAGCCTGCGATTTTAGGGGTATCGTTTAAACCTCGTGCAAACGAAACCATGATGGCGCTTGCGCCATGCGCCAGGTCAAGCAGTCTTTGGGCGGGTAACCCCAGGACTCGATCTGTGTATAAATCAATACAGTCATCGGTATCGGCGACGGTCAGGGTCATTTCCGGAAAACCCGGTCTTTCGATCGGGGGCGTTTGATGCGACGGAAGGGTGTTGCTTCGGACTAAACTGCGGACGGGGACAAATTGCCGTTGCTCGCCCACGCAGAGACAACTTTCTTTGCTGAGCCCCATGACCCGCCGGAGGTGTGAAAAAATACGGTAAACCACTGCGCAGAGAGTAAAGGCAATCAAGGGACTGACGAGCAGCGGGAGAAAGAAAGCCCCCCCCAAACGCTGAAAATTAACATTCAGCCCGACGGCCATGAGCCCCGCGCCCAGCAGACCGCCGACTAAACTGTGCGTGGTTGAAATCGGGAAGCCCCAGCGAGTGGCCAGCCACACGGTGCCCGCAGCCCCGAAGCCGACGGACAGAAGAAAGTGGGTGTTGCCAACGATCTCCTTGGGCACGAGCCCCTTGCCGGAAAATCCCGCGACCAGGCCTTGTGCGAAAAACAGGGCGCAGAGTGATCCCGCAAAGGTGGCAATCGTCGCGATTTGAATGGCCGTCGCGTAATCCACCGTGCGGCTGCCGTACAGGGTTGCCACGCCCTTGAAGTTATCATTGGCCCCGTTGACATAAGCGAGAAACAGCGTGAAAACAAACAGGATGACAATCAGCATAAGGCTCCTTCTTGAAATTAAGGTGCGGATGCGTTCGAGAATATAACGGCTCTTTGATTTTTAGGCAAATGAGGGATAAATCTTTCAAAGGCTGTGTCCTTCAAGCGCTTCTGTCCTTTCTCTTAAACCTCGGGTGAGCTGTTCGAGTCGCGGTTCGCCGATTGCGAAGATTTTTCCCTCCAAAACGAAGACGGGGGAGATGAGAATGCCGAGCGAACTCGCCCGGTCCTGATCCGAGGCCTCGCCTCGAAGCACCAACTCAACCCCGGACACTGCCGCCACCGCTTTTTTCGCCAGGGCAATTGCCGAGGTTTTACAGGGGCAGTCCGGAAGCATGAATAATTCGAGCGTCAACATGTCGCCAAGATAAGTTATTTTGTGCGAGAAGAATGTAGCTTGGGCTACAAGTTAATAAACACGCGGTTTCCTTGAACAATCAAAGTGAGGCGGCGCTTTATTAACGATATTGTATTTCAGGCTGGAGGGATGCCGTGCTGTGTTTGTTTTCCGCACCAGCACAGGACTTTAAAGAAGGTTGTCTCTTCTTTCTTTTCGATGGGGAATATGGAGTAGCCGCGGCTTTGGGGACGCAGTATCCACATGCCCTGCTCGTTGGAAAGCCAGCGGGTGATGATCCCTTCCTTGGGGAGCCAGGCCGCCACGATTTGTCCCGTGAGCGGGACAAGATCCTGCGACCATGTTTGCATGCTCACGAGGTCGTCTTTTTTGAAAATCGGCTCCATCGCGCCATCCCTGACCCGCATGAGATAATTTC
>JBHHXB010000242.1:0-2653 GCA_046756825.1 Nitrospiria bacterium
CTCAAAACCGAAGGCCTTCATGGTTTGAGCGACAAGATCCTCCGCCACGATCAAGCTGCCGGACGGAGTGGAGACATGTCGGTAGTTAAGCTTGGGATGAAGCGCGACGCCTTTATTGGCGACCAGTGTCCAAGGGGTCGTCGTCCAAATCACGAAGAAGGGTTCCTCTCCCGGATCGGACGGAAACATCCCTTTCGCGTCCGTTACACGGAATTTGACATAAATCGACGGCGAGGTTTTGTCCGCGTACTCCACCTCGGCCTCGGCGAGCGCCGTCTCGTCGGAGGCGCACCATAGTACCGGTTTTTTCCCCTTATAAACCCCGCCGGTGGCGAACACCTTGCCGAACTGACGGACAATCTCAGCCTCGTAAGCCGGGGTCAGGGTCAGATAAGGATCGTCCCACTCCCCGAAAACACCGAGGCGCTTGAATTCCGCCTTTTGAATCTCGACGAAACGCAAGGCCGATTCGCGGCATTTTTGCCGGATTTCAATCTTGCTCATGTCCCGTTTTTTCGAGCCCAGTTTTTTTAAGACCTGGTGTTCGATGGGGAGGCCGTGGCAGTCCCAGCCCGGCACATAGGGCGCGCGGCAACCGCGCATCGCAGCCGATTTCACAATAATGTCTTTCAGGATTTTATTGAGAGCGTGACCGATATGAATATGACCGTTGGCGTAGGGCGGGCCATCGTGAAGGATGTACACTGGATCACCGGCGTGTCGGTCTTGAATTTTGTCGTACAGACCCACCGTGTCCCAGTTTGAAAGGTGATCCAGCTCGCGCTGCGCCAAATTCGCGCGCATCGGAAAAGCCGTGCTCGGCAGGTTTAAACTCTCTTTAATACGGGCTTTTTGATCCATCGGTAATGGGCCGGGATAGTAGCACCGGCCCCGGGGCTTGTCAATCTGGGGGAGGGCCCGGACGGCTTTCCTCCAAAAAGGCGATGGCCGCTTCCGGCGTCGAAATCCGTCCGCACAACTGCTCTTCCCGGACCAATTCCAGGTATTTCCGCACATCGGGTCCGGGCGGTATGTTCATGATGCCCATGACATCCCGGCCGTTTAAAAGCGGTTTTGGAATCCGTGCCCGCTCCGCGCTTAAGGCCTCGATTCGCTGGATGCGCTCCTTTACCGCCCAATAGTGGATACGGTGCCCGTCGGGGTGTTCCGGCACGGCGGCCATGCCGTCGCAATAAATCAGTTGCAGCAGTTTTCTTCCCGGCATCTGCGGATTCAGGAAGTGACGCTCCAGCGTGGCGGCCCGCATGTTGTCGATTTCACCGTGCACCAAAATGAGGTGTTTCGCGACCAGCCAGGCCAGATGATCCTCGTCAACGTGGTAGCGGCTTTCCCTGGGATAGGCCGAAAGTTTGAGCCGGTTTGCGATTTTCCGTGTCATTTGCGCGCCAAGGGTGTCGTGATTGTGAAAACGGATGCGGTCCGTGCCGTCTTTCTCCGGCGTCTGAATCGTGACCGGTTTGGCCACGTCGTGAAAGAGGACGGACAAGACTGTCTCGGCGTCATGCCCTTCGGGAAATTCCGCCAAATACTCCGGCGTTAAAAGCTGTGAGAGCGCCAGCCGCGTGTGCACCCAGACATCGCCCTCCGAGTGGTAGTTTTTGGGCTGGGGACAGCCCTTCATGGTGAGAAGCTCCGGGATCAATACCGCGAAGGCCCCGCTCTCGTCCCACAGATCAAATGCGCGGACGGGATGGGACACCATCGCCTTGATGAATTCCTTGGCGATGGTTTCGCGCGGCGTCACGAAGGCGCCGTCTTCGCGTTTCGCGTTGAGCGCGCCGATGGAGGCCTTCAGCACGGCCCACGTGGCCTCCTCAAACACAAAACCAAATTGTGCGGCGATGCGGAGCCCCCGGAGCAAGCGGGAGCTGTCCTCGGAAAAACGCAGGGCGGCGTCTCCCACCGTTCGGAGCAGCCCGGCTTTCAAATCATCCAAACCTTGAAATGGGTCGATCAGCGCTTGGGTTTTAAGATCGCAGGCCAGGGCGTTTATCGTGAAATCACGGCGTTTCAGGTCTTGTTCAATAGGAAGGCCGGGGTCGGAAACGACGGCGAAGTCGCGGTAACCTCCGCCTTGTGAAAAAGAGGATTCCGTCCGGGGAAGCGCAACGTCAATGGCCTCTTCCAACGGTTTTTCCCGGGGAATAAATTTGAAGACGCCAAAACTCTTGCCGACCCAGCTGACCTTTCCCCGCTCCCGTAAAAAACGCTCCAAGGCCTCGGCGGGAACGGCACGAATCAAAAAATCATAATCCTTGGTTTCACGGCCCAGCAGAAGATCGCGCACGGCTCCGCCAACCAAATAAACCTCGCCTTGAGGAAAACATTCGAAAAAATCGGATAAAAACGGGAGCCGGGACGGAAGCGCGGAAAGCGTCTCCCGAAGATGATCCCTTGAAATCAACATGCGGCTACTATAAATTGATCCCCGTTCGTTTCGCAACAAAGCGCGACGGCGGTAGTGTAAGACAGGCTACATCATAAGAGAACCTCTTGGTGTTATGGTGAAACCATCATCCATGCCGCCGACCATGTTTTTAGGAGACATCATGAAGGGATATGCCGTTTTTCTTCTCATGTTTTTCAGCTTCTTTATGTGGGGCTTTGATTTCACAAAACACAGCATCCCCAC
>JBHHXB010000243.1:0-2647 GCA_046756825.1 Nitrospiria bacterium
GCCCATTACGACACCGTGCCCGGCTCGCCCGGCGCGGACGACAACGCCAGCAGTCTCGCTGTTTTGCTTGAAGTGGCGCGTGTGCTTTCTCCGATGCGGGGGCGTTTGAGTCCACAGTTTGTGGCCTTTTCCCTTGAAGAGCAGGGCTTTATTGGGAGCACGGCCTATCTCGAAGCCCTTGAGCAACAGAAAACCCCGATTTTCGGAGCGGTGATTTTGGAGTGCGTCGGCTACACCGACATGCGTCCCGGCTCGCAAAGAACTCCGCCGGGTCTGCCGTTTACGTTGCCCGATCGGGGTGATTTTATTGGACTGCTGGGCAACGCGCCCGCAGCACCCATAAAATCGGCCTTTGAAGCGGCAGTGGATGCGGCCGTACCCGATCTGCCTAAAATTGGCCTGCTGGTTCCGGGAAACGGTGAAGCCCTGCCTGACGCGAGACGGTCGGATCACGTGCCTTTTTGGGATAAGGGTTATCCCGCCGTCATGCTCACCGACACGGCCAATTTCAGGAATCCGCATTATCATCAAGCCAGTGACCGGGTGGAAACCCTGGACATCCCCTTTATCGTCAAGGTGGCGAAAGCGGTTGCCGCAACGGTGATTCATCTCGCTGAACTGGAACCGGTCTTAACATCGTGATAAAGGAAATTTACAAAGGCAGCCCTGTCCATCTCTTCGTGGAGGATGTTACCCTCCCGAACGGGACGAAAACACAGCTTGAACTGATTCGTCATCCGGGGGCCTCGGCCGTTGTCCCGCTCCGTAATGACGGACAGGTGATTTTAATCCGGCAATACCGGCACGCCACGGGGGGCTATCTTTATGAAATTCCTGCGGGGAAGTTATCAAAGGGTGAGCCGCCGGAGGACTGTGCCCGCCGGGAGGTGGAGGAAGAAATCGGGATGTGTGTGGGCCGTCTCCAAAAACTGACATCGATTTTTACAGCGCCGGGGTTTTGTGATGAAGTGATTCACCTGTATCTCGGGACCCGGCTCAGCCCTGCCGTTCAACATCTTGATGAGGATGAAGTCATTGAAATTGTCACCCTTCCCTTCGACACGGTGATGGAAAAAATAAGGGATCAAACCATCCGCGACGCGAAAAGCATCGTCGCCCTTCAGCTCGCTTACGCCGAAGCCAAGGCCCAAAAGCGTTTTTAAATTTCAGAGGACTGTGATGCCAGAAAAACTCCTGTTTGAAAAATCGGTCCCCGGACGCCGGGGCCTCACCTTTCCCACCGAGGATCTGGAGGGCTTTTCGGTCGATGCGGTCCTTCCGAAAAAATGGATACGCGAATCGCCCTTGGATCTCCCTGAAATCAGTGAAAATGAACTCATGCGGCACTACACCCGGCTTTCCCAGGAGAGCTACGGTGTCGATAATGGGTTTTATCCGTTGGGTTCTTGTACCATGAAATATAATCCGAAGATTCACGAAGACGTGGCCCGTTTTTCCGGTTTTTCGGAGATCCACCCGTTACAGCCCGAGGATAGCGTGCAGGGTGCGCTGGGCCTCCTCTACACGCTGGAACGCATGCTGAGCGAAATTGCGGGCATGGGTGCGGTTTCGCTGCAGCCCGTGGCCGGGGCGCAGGGGGAAATGACGGGGATGTTGATTACACGGGCCTATCATGCGGCGCAGGGTCGTCAGCGGAAACACGTTGTCATTCCCGATTCGGCGCACGGCACCAATCCGGCGAGCGCGCATCTTTCCGGGTACACGATCAAAACCGTTCACTCCACCCCCGAAGGCGTGATTGATGTCGAAGATTTAAAGCAGGTTGTCAATGAGGACACGGCGGCCTTGATGTTGACGAATCCCAACACGCTGGGTCTGTTTGAACGGCAGATCGGTGAGGTGGTGCAAGTGGCCCATGATGCCGGGGCGCTCGTTTATCTGGACGGAGCGAATTTAAATGCATTATTGGGACTCACACGCCCCGGAGACATGGGTTTTGACATCGTCCATTTTAATCTCCACAAAACCTTTTCGACACCTCACGGCGGGGGTGGGCCGGGGGCAGGTCCCGTCGGCGTCGTGTCCCATCTGGCCCCCTACCTGCCTGCGCCCGTTATACAAAGAGAGGGGACGCGCTTTTTTCTGGATTCTGACCGGCCGCAATCCATTGGCCGGATGCACAGCTTCTACGGCAATTTCGGTATTCTTCTCAGGGCTTATACCTATATCCGGCGACTCGGCGCGGAGGGCCTGCAGGCAATTAGCCGAAATACCATCCTCAACGCCAATTACCTCAAAAAACAATTGGAAACAGCCTATGACATCCCGATGCATCGCCCCTGTATGCATGAGTTCATTCTTTCGGCGAAGCGCTTCAGGGACAAAGGCATTCATGCCTGGGACATCGCCAAACGATTGATCGACTACGGTTTTTATCCGCCGACGGTCAATTTCCCCTTGATTGTTCCAGAATCCCTGATGATCGAAGCTCCCGAAAGCGAGTCGCGCGAAACACTGGATGCTTTTGCGGCGGCGCTGCTTCAAATTCGAAAAGAAATTCATGAAACCCCTGAAAAACTGACACAAGCCCCAATGCGTCAAAAAGTTGGACGGATGAATGAAGTCCTTGCCGCAAGGCAACTCAATGTGCGTTATCAGTGATGGAATCTTCTGTTATGGAGCAGGG
>JBHHXB010000244.1:0-2646 GCA_046756825.1 Nitrospiria bacterium
ATTCAAATGCGGCTTCGTCCGCTCAAATTTCGCCTTCGCCATTTATCTTCCCCTCTATCATTACAGGCAGGGACGCCCTTCTCTTGTTTTTCAATCTATCCGCAGAGAACGCAACCCGGCCCACTCAAACCCCGACTCTCACTAAAAAGCTTGCTAAAATAACACCTGCATGCCTTTTTCGTCCATTCTTGTCCTGACCTCAAAACTCCCTCAAGGTAGCCCTTGACCGGGATTGAACCGGTGACCTCATCCTTACCAAGGATGTGCTCTACCGACTGAGCTACAAGGGCACATTGATCAAATACCGGCGGGACAAACCTCTTAATCTCAAACTCTTAAAAATCTAAACCGAAACCGACTCAACCTCAGTAACTTCAAACCCACACTTGGAGCGGGAAACGGGATTTGAACCCGCGACATCCAGCTTGGAAGGCTAGCGCTCTACCCCTGAGCTATTCCCGCAAATCCACAACCAAACACATCATCATGGTGGGGAGGGGAGGATTCGAACCTCCGTAGCTCGGAAGCGGCAGATTTACAGTCTGCTCCCTTTGTCCACTCGGGTACCTCCCCAACAACCTGATTTCCGCCAGACAACGCCTCAACAATACTTCGTTCCCGTTTCTAGTTATAAAAAACCTTACAAACACGCACCACATACAAGCGAAAGGCATCGCGAGCTGGCGAAGGGATTTGAACCCCCGACCTGCTGATTACAAATCAGCTGCTCTACCAACTGAGCTACGCCAGCATTCGATCCCTCATGGGATTCTTTACATTCAAAAAACCACTGTGCTATACATTCCCGCAAGTTGTATCCAGCGTAACTCAAAAACCAAGCATTCAGGCACAGGCAAGAAACAACCTGGCCAGATAAACGGTTAATGTTAATGTTCGTATTTGAGTTTGTCAAGAGAAAGTTCTGATATACTGTACATGAAATTTCAGGCGCGAATTACCCACAATAACATTCACCCAAAACAATAAGGAGACAGGATCAATGTCCACACAAACGAAGCCCCTCGGCCTATGGGCCGCCCTTATTTTAGTGCTTGCTCTTCATACCCAACCTGCCGTGGCAAAAGACGTGGAGATTCAGATTCCAAGCGGTATATCCACCCAGGTTTTTAAGGATTTCAGCGAGGAAATCGGGCTGGCCATCAGCTATCTCCCCATGGCGCCCGCCGAACCGCTCGGCATTCTAGGCTGGGATATCGGCGTTGAGGTCACTGTTATTGACATTGACCAGGGGCTTTGGAGCACGGCAGCAACGGCGGATCCGCCCGGCACGGTGCTTTTCCCAAAACTCCATCTTCAAAAAGGACTTCTCTTTGGCATCGACCTGGGAGCAAGCTATACAAAAGTCCCTCAGTCCAACATCGAAGTCATCGGTGGAGAACTGAAATACGCAGTCGTTTCAGGAAATGTCGCTCTACCGGCCATCGCCATCAGAGGATCCTACACGCAATTACGGGGCGTGGATAATTTCGACCTCGAAACCTACGGCGCGGATATCTCCATCAGCAAGGGCTTCGCCTTCATCACGCCCTATGCCGGATACGGCCAAGTCTGGATCAAAAGCAAGGAGACGGCTGTCTTAAATATCGACGAAACGCTTAACACATCCAAACCCTTTGTCGGGGTTAAGGTGTCTTTGGCGCTGATCAACTTTGTTTTTGAGGCCGATTTCGGCGAGCTCCCCATGTACACCGCCCGTTTCAATGTCGGTTTTTAACCGGTATTGAAACGAGCCTCTCACGGGAACGGTTACCCCATTTCCCGTTTTTATTGACTTCCCTCACACAGCCGTTTATAAAACCAGGCGATTTTACCAAAGATTGTCGTTTGGCCAAAACCGCTAAACACGGGGGAGCAAAGATCGTGCAGGACACCGCTTACAACAAAGAAAAAACCGTTCAGACGATGTTCAGCGCCATCGCGCGCTACTACGATCTAAACAACAGTCTGCTGTCCTTCGGTCTGCACCATGCCTGGAAAAGAAAAACGCTCGCCCTCCTGGGTCTTCAAACCGGCGACGCCGTCCTGGACATCGGGGCCGGCACGGCCGACCTTTCCATCCTGGCCGCCCAGTGTGTCGGCACGGCCGGACATGTGATCGCAACGGATTTGAATGAGGCCATGCTTCGCCTTGGCAAAGAAAAACTCAACGCCCGAAAATTGGACCACGTCGCCTGCGTGCTTGCCAACGCGGAATGCCTGCCTTTTCCGGATCAATCATTCGACGCCATTCTCACCGGCTTCTGCATGAGAAATGTCTCCGATTTAAACCAGGCCTTGAGGGAAATCCAGCGTCTGCTCAAACCCGGCGGGAAGATGGCCTGTCTCGATTTTTCAACGCCGGTATTCGCGCCCTTTCGCAAGTTGTACGATTTTTATTCCTTCTCCCTGCTTCCCAAGATCGGGACGTGGATTGCAAAGGATGAGACGGGAATTTACCAATACCTGCCGGATTCGATTCGAAAATTCCCCAATCAATCCGATTTTAAAAAGCAAATTGAAGCGGCGGGTTTTGAAGAAGTGGATTATTGTAATCAAGCAGGCGGGATCGTGGCCATTCACACGGGCCGCCGCTAGCGGGTCGCACTACAGGAAATATTTTCCGACGTCGATCTTGTACTTTGTGGC
>JBHHXB010000245.1:0-2643 GCA_046756825.1 Nitrospiria bacterium
CGCGCTTTCCTCGTGCGCTTCGGCAGGCCGATTGAAAATTGTTGTGATTGAAAACCAGCCGATCGGACAAAGGTGTGATCCGCCGTCTAATTTAGATGTTTCTTTCTTTCCGCAGAAAAAAAATTCAGGATTCGGGCGGGCAGTAAATCTCGGAAGGTCCAAACTGAATACCCCTTATTTTTTCGTGTTAAACCCGGATGTTCAAATTCGTCCGGATACGATTTCTGTCCTCCATGAATATATGAACCGTCATCCTGAAGTCGGATTGCTTGTTCCAAAACTCCTCAACCCGGATGGCAGTCTTCAAGTGTCCACCCGAACATTCTACACACTATCCACGATCCTGCTTCGAAGGTCGTTTTTGGGGAAGATTTTTCCGAATCATCCTCACCTCAGGAAACACTTGATGAAGGATTGGGGTCACGCATCAATTCAGGAAATTGATTGGGCCTTGGGTGCGTGTATGTTGATTCGAGAAAAAGCGGTTGGTGCAGAAATTTTTGATCCTCGTTTCTTTTTATATTTTGAAGATGTTGATCTCTGCTTCCGGCTTAAAAAGGCAGGGTGGAAGGTGATGTATCACCCCGAAGCCATCGCGATACATCATCATCGACAAAAAAGCCGTACATCCTTTTTCAGCCGCTCAAACTTCGCGCACCTGGTCAGTTGGATCAAGTTTATGGCGAAACATAAAAGTATTCATCCTTAATTTCTGCAAAACATGGTTTTTTGCAGATTTGAAGTAATTGCTTTGAAACGGGGGTTGAACTTTCGGTTAAGGCAGGACTTTAGAAGAGGTTCTCAAATTGGATTGTTTCGTTTGCTTGGCCGCTTTTATCTTGATCCAACGCTTGATTGAGTTCATCCCGCTTTGTTTCATCGTGCTGGCGGGCGGCTTCCATGAGGACAAAATCCAGACTGAGGCCGTTATTCAGCAGGGGGTCCTTGTCGGGAATATCTTCCCCTTTAAAATGAAACAACCCGCTTTCAAAGTCGAGAAAATTTTTGACCACGTTCGTCAGATGACTTTTTAAAGCCATCTCTAAATCTTTTTTCGAAATTGCCCCTGCTTCCAAAAGAATTGATCCCAGGGGGAGCGGGTTTTCTCTGATTTTTTGCGATTCAAGCGCCTTTTCCAGTTCGTCATGCGTGAGCAGTTTTTTCTCCAAAAGGGTTTGTCCGATTTTGTTGATATCTGCGGAACTGCCGGAAAGCAGGAATCCCTCCTTGAAGACCAGACGCCCCGTTGTATCTTTTCGAGCAATCGTCAGAACGCCGGAGCGTTTGCTTAAACTTAAGATCTGAAAGAGATCGGACAGATCCAAATCTTCAAACCGGCCATTCAACCCCATGATCACTCCTTCATAAATCAGACGAAGCGCGGGATTTTTGACATGCCGCGCTGCCTGTAACTGTACCATATTTTAGGGCTCATCAATGTCCCCGCAAACCCAAAACCGGGGGCGGCATCTTTTAAGATGGAGCGCTTTTGTCGTTGAGAAGTTCGGAAAACGCGGCCTCATTCAGTACCGTGATGCCGAGGGATCGGGCTTTTTCGAGCTTGCTTCCGGGATCGGCCCCCGCGACGACATAATTGGTCTTCTTTGAGACGCTGCCTGTCACTTTGCCGCCCGCCGCCTCGATCCGCGTCTTGGCTTCCTCGCGCGGCATGCCGGGGAGGGTGCCCGTCAGCACGAAGGTTTTTCCCGAAAGCGGCAAAACTTGGAGTGGGTTTTTCGGGCCTTCTTCCCAAACAACGCCCGCTGTTCTCAGACGTTGAAGGATTTCCCGGTTCCCGGCTTCGGCGAAGAAGGCGGCAATGCTTTTCGCCACAATGGGCCCGACTTCCGGGGTTTCCTGTAAAGCTACCTCGTCCGCTTTCATCAGTGCGTCCAGGCTGCCGAAATGCGCCGCGAGATCCTTGGCGGTGGCTTCACCCACGTTCCGAATGCCGAGGGCGTGAATAAAACGGGCCAGGGTCGTGGTCTTGCTTTTTTCAATAGCGTCGATCAGGTTTTGCGCGGATTTTTCCGCCATCCGCTCCAGGTCCGTCAGCGTGGGGAGGTCCAAATCGTAAAGCCCCGCAACCGTTTTGACGATGTCCTTGTCGATCAACTGCTCGATCAGCTTTTCCCCCAAGCCGTCGATATTCATGGCCCGTCTGCCCGAAAAATGCATGATTGCCCCTTTCCGTTGCGCGGGACAATTCAAGCCGTTGATACATCGCGCCGCTGCTTCACTTTCAAGACGAACCACTTGTGATCCGCAAACCGGGCATTGTTGAGGCATCTCGAAAACCCGTGTCGCGGATGGCCGGTTTTCCGGGATGACGCCCACGATTTCGGGGATAACGTCACCCGCGCGCCGGATACGCACCGTGTCGCCGACACGCACGTCTTTCCGGCGCGCTTCATCCTCGTTGTGAAGCGTGGCGTTCGTGACCGTGACCCCGCCGACAAAGACCGGCTTCAGTCGGGCGACAGGTGTTAGTGCGCCGGTGCGGCCGACTTGAACAGTGATGTTCTCGACGACGGTCAAGGCTTCCTCGGCGGGAAATTTATGGGCCAGCGCAAAGCGGGGGGCACGGGCAACAAAACCGAGGGCGGCCTGCTCAGCCAGATTGTTGACTTTATAAACCACGCC
>JBHHXB010000246.1:0-2631 GCA_046756825.1 Nitrospiria bacterium
CGCTGGTTTGACAAGAAATCACTTATAAAATAGACTTTAAGCTGTGTTTAAGTCGCTTATTGACAAGGAAGAACCGGTCTTTTCGGACCCGTTCAAATCCTCTGATTCACTCCGGGACATCCTCAAAACCATCAGAGAAAAAGAAGGGCTGAGCACCGCCGTTTTAGTGCTGGAGGACGGGGATCAGCAGTTTCTTCTTTTTATCCTGGAAGGCGCATGGTGCGCGTTCTACCGGCTTGCCGAATACCGTATGACGCCGCTCTCTTTTGCTGACGGCTTCGATGAAGCCAGCAGCATCTCGGGAAACGCGACTCTCTATCGGGTGAGTCCCGTTCTCTTTAAGGCTTTGTTGGTGATTGCGCAAAGACCACCCTTTTTAGTTTTGACAAACGAACTGATTGACGTTGAACGCTTGCTAAGCCATCTCGCCAAAAAGAAAAAGGAAGCGGTCCTCGTTTTAAAAAAGAAACAAGAGGCCCATATTTTTTATTTCATTGAAGGCATTTTACGTGATGCCTATCCTGAAGCGCCGGGGAAAGGTCCCCTCGGATGGGGCTGGGAAGAACAACGGCTCATCAAGACTTTTCCGCAGGCCAGCGTCACCGGGATAGAGGTTTTTGACGCAGCTGATTTCAAGCCCACTCATGATTGTGAGGATGCGATGCAAGCGTTGCCCGGCACTGAGGCCTTCCTGCTCAAGGGAAATGATGACCATCAAATTCTGGATGAAAATGAAAAAACACCCATCCCTCCGGACCTCGCACCGCGTGATCAAAAGAGCGATTCTCTAGGTGAAAAACTTCCGAAGCTCTGGGTTGAAGTCCTGACAGGGAGTCGAGCGGGATTTTTGATCCGTGTTTCCAAAAAACCCGTCACCCTTGGAAGAGGTAACGTCGATGTTCAGCTCAGCGACCCTCAAGTTTCACGTGTTCACGCGGAACTGAAATGGACGCCTCGAGGCGCATTTATCCGTGATCACAACAGCACCAATGGTCTCTTTGTGAATGGTGATAAGGTCAAAAGAAAAAAGCTTCGGCTAAACGACGAAATCCGTTTGGGTGATATTCGCTTAAAGGCCGTTCCCGCATCATGAACTTTTCGACTTGGCTCCATCAAGTGATTCCCGTACTCAGTACCATCCCCGAATGGGCGCTAACCTATGTCCGTACACTGTCCACGATCTCCCTCATTGCCTATGGATTGCTGATTTTTTTACTGGTTTGGGGGTATTCCTTATTCAATAAATACCGGAATATGCAGCCTGGCCCGGCCCACAATTCCTACCGGGAAGCGGAGCAGGCCGCGAAATCACATGATCCCTTTCTGGCCGGAAAACTCTATGAACAGGCGCAGGACTATCATCAGGCGATCGAGGCGTACAAATCCGCGCGGGCTTTCCAGGAAGTGGGCCGTGTCTATGAAAAGCTAAAGCAGTGGGACGATGCCGCGCAGTTTTACAGCCTTTCCGGAAATACCGAGAAATCCGCGCTCATGTACCAACGAGGGGGAAACTACTTGCAGGCCGCCGAATGCTATTTAGCCTGCAATAAAAATTTATTAGCCGCGGAAATGTATGAAAAATGCCGGGAATACAAAAAAGCCGCCGGGCAATATGAAAATTTCGGGAAGCAATTAAAGTCTGCCCATCTCTACAAGCTTTCAGAAGATTATGAGCGGGCCGCGGAAAAATTCGAGGCCTATTTCCTCAAGCAAAAAGTGGTTTCTTCCAGCCAATCTCCTGAAAAATTGGAACAGGTTCGGCAGGCGGCCTACGAAAGCGGAATGCTTTATCTCAAAATAAAGCGTTATAAAAATGCGATGGAGATTTTTTCTGCGGGTGAGTTTCACGAGCAGGCGGCGGAAGCCGCCGTACAGGCAGGAGATATCAAAAAAGCAGCCCAATGCTACCTCTCCGCAAAATGTTTTGAAAAGGCGGCCCAAATTTATACCGCGATGGGAGACACAAAGCGGGGCCACTGGATGATGGCGAAGCAACATCAGAAAGACGGCGATTTTTTACGGGCGGCGAAGGCCTTTGAAGCCGGGGAAAGCTGGGTCGAAGCCGCGGAGATGTACGAGCAGTCGGGCGATAAGGGTGGCGCGGGGGCCATGTATCAGCAGGCCGGTGATTATCATCGTTCAGCAGACCTCTTTCTTGCCGTTGGAAATCTGGAATCCGCAGCAATATCGTTTGAAAAAGGCGGCCGTTTGACCGAAGCCTCCGACCTGTATGTCCAGCTCAAGCAGTATGCGCGGGCGGCGAAGGCTCAGGAACTGATCGGGGACTATTATGAAGCGGCACTTTTGTTTAGAGAAGGCGGGTATGTTGATGAGTGTATCTCCTACTTGCAGAAGGTTGACCCCAATTCAGAAAACTTCTATTCCGCGACCCTGCTTTTGGGCGAATGCCTGATCGAACGCGGCATGATTCCCGCCGCAAAAGATTGTTTCAAAAAGGTTGTTTCCAAAGAGCCCATCTCACCGCAAAACATTGAAATTCATTACCAATTGGCGGCCGTGTACGAATCTGAAAAAAATTTCAAGGATGCGGAAGCGCTTTACGAGCGGATCTTAAGAAAAGATTATAACTACAAGGATGTAAAAAAACGCAGTGCCTTCCTAAAAAAAGCA
>JBHHXB010000247.1:0-2623 GCA_046756825.1 Nitrospiria bacterium
TCGTCGAATTCTTCCTGTATGCGGATTTTTGCCTGAACAACATGTCTTAAATTCAAGAGAAAAATGCCTTTTTCTGTTTTGACGGGAATGAACGACCCTGCGGTGTTGAGGAGATCGCCCAGGTTTTCCGGCCCTGAATCCCCTTCCTCGGCCAAACTCAGAAAAACCTCCCCGGCAACCTGGCTACCGTCTGTCAGAAAAAAGAAGGACTTTCGTACTTTTTTTTGAATTTTTAAATGATCCACAAAAACTGGCTCATACGCTGATAAAAAAAATGGGGCTGTCCTGTCTCATTGAAAGCGTCCTTTTGAGCAGAGCATATCTCAAAAATCTTACCAGAAGTTACCCGATTCGCAAGATAAGGCACGATATATAATTCGGATGATTGAGCCGATAGTGCTCGCGGAAAACGGACAAAATTCCCTTGTTTTACAATCAAAACAAGGGGATTTTGTCTCATTAGAATGGTTGGAAACGTGCGCTAGCAGCAACCCCCGTCTGTCGCGCAGGCTTCTTCTGTTTCCGACGCATTACGGTTGGTCACACCCGTACCGTCGGTCACTGAAAAAACAGACTGATAGGGCGGCTTTTGCAGCTTCGCCGCCGTGTCCGTGCAGACTTCGACGGCGTGATCCCTTGGGAAGAGGTGCCCCTCTTCATCCACGACAGCCTGCATCGGCCCCAGGTAGGTGGCGTATTGTCCGATATAGCGGCAGCCGGATTTTTTCTCGAACTTGTAACCCTGAACCACGACGGAGAAAAATTTATACCCTTCCACTTCCCGCCAGAGCGTGCGCTTTAAAATGGAAAGCCCGTAGAATCCGGCCTGCTCCATTTTGGAAAGATATTCCGCCTCCGTCAGCGCGCCAGAGACGCACTCCCCCCACAGCCGTGGATTGGCGCGCATGCCTTTCGGCACGGGTTTTTCCGAGATTGTATCGGACACCACGACACGGCCGAAATCTTTCAAAATCCGCCAGATTTCGACAAATACCTGTTTTTTATCGGGAGACAGATTGATGACGCAGTTGGAGGTCACGAGGTCCGCGAATTGATCTGGCAGGGGAACTTCTTCCAAGTAGCCTTTTTTGAACGCCACATTGTCAAAGCCGAGATTCGCCACGACTTTTGTTTTGGCCGCATGGGCCTCGCGCAGCATTTGATCGGTCATGTCGATACCCACCACCCGGCCGGAGGGCCCGACCTTTTTCGCGGCGATGAAACAATCAATGCCGCCGCCCGAGCCGAGATCGACCATGGTTTCCCCCTGCGTCAGTCCGGCCAGGCCGACCGGGCTGCCGCAGCCGTAGGAAATATCGAGGACTTCCTGTGGGATGTGATCGGCGTCGGCCAAGGGATAGGCCTCCGGACAGCACAGAGCGGGCTGAGGTGTATCGGCCGCGCCGCCGTAAAAATCGCTCACCACACGCCGCGAATGATCGAGATCCACCGACAGCACACAGACGGAACGGGAGAGAGCGACCTCGAACCCGCCGGTCGAGGGCGCGCCGCTTTCGACATCCTCCAAGACAGCGCCGTCTCCCATGGCCGAAAAAATGACCGGCCGGTCATAGCCGGAGGCCGTGCGTTGTTGGACTTTACCTTCGGCGAAGTCGAAGAGGGTTTCGAGCATCCACTGCTCGTAAAATTCCGAAAAGGGGTCTTCGCCCAGGAATTGACCGCTGTAAAGATAGCTGTGCTCAATGTCGCCCCCGCCACACAAGTATTTCAGGTAACAATCCTTGCACTTGGTTTTTTTCTGCACCGTGGCGGTCCGTAGCGACTTCGCCAGCGCTGCCTTCCGCCAAATCGCTTCAAGCGGCTGCTCGTCGGGATTGCCCATTTTCAATTCGGGGATGCCCGCCAAGGCGGCGGAGGGATAAACCTGTCCGTCCGCGTAAACACATAAGGACTCATAGGCCGCATTGGAGAGATCTGTCTTAACGCCGGAGGGCCCCATCAACTGCCCGAGCAGGGTGTCGAAGTTGTCAAAGGTAATGCCCGCTTCACGGCAAAGCCTTTTGGTTATTTTGAAGGCTTCAAGCAAAGCGGGAACCGGGGGAGATTCCAGGTTTGCCGTGCCCACCGCGCGGCCGCGATGGTGGCTGAGCAACAAATGGAGGTTCTTGACGCCGAGTGAGGAAGCGAGCTTCACCATGCCGGGCAGGTGATCAACATTGGCGCGATTTACAACCGTGGTCAGCGTGGGTAAAAAGCCTAAGCTGATGACTTCCTTGATGCCGTGAATTGTGGCGTCGAAGGTGCCATTTCCCCGTATGGGGTTGTTGATTTCGGCTGTCGGCCCGTCGAGACTGATTTGGAATTGAATCTGCTTCGGGTCATAGGTGGTCAGCCGTTTGAGGTGTTCCCCTCGAAACAGCATGCCGTTGGTCAAAATTACCAGCTCGGGGGTTTTGCCCGATGTTCCAGCCAGAATGCGGTCGATAAGTTCGAAAATATCGTCCCGCAAAAAGGGCTCTCCCCCGGTGACGAAAAAGCGGGACACGCCGAGCGCCAAACCTTGCTCAATCACGCGAAGCCAGAAATCCGTCCCGCCGCCCTTTTCGCCGCTCGGGGAGGAGTTCACCAAACAGTGGCTGCAGGAAAGGTTGCAGGCATTGGT
>JBHHXB010000248.1:0-2618 GCA_046756825.1 Nitrospiria bacterium
GTCGCCAGCGCCGCGCAAACCAGCAGCACAAAAGTGATGAGTTGGGCCAGCGTCACGTCGGTATTCAAAAGGGCGTCCAGGTGCAGCACCCAGCCCTTCGACAAGGAAAAGAAAACCGTCGAGAGCATTAAAAAGGTAAAGATCGCCATGAGATAGTGTTTTAGATATCCGCTCTGAAACCACCATAAACAGCGCTGGGTCAGCGGGGGAATGCCCGCCAAAAAACCACGGTTGTAAACAAAATTCGGGCTCAGCCAGGGCACGGCGACGCTGACTTCGTCCTGCACGGCATTGACTTTCTTCAATCGCATGAAAAGCAGCACACCGAAGACCACCGTAAAAAAACTCATGACAAGCGGCGTATTCACACCGTGCCACAAACCCAAATGCAATTCGGCGGGCTGTCCCGTGACCGCCGCCGCCGCAGGTTCGAGCAGGCCGTGACTGAACAATCCGGGGGCAATACCCAGCAGGACCACCATGACGGCCAGAAACACCGGCGACACCAGACCCAGCGTGGGCGCTTCGTGCGGATGATGCGGCGGATGCTCGGGGGCCTCGTAAAAAAATCCCCAAATCAAAAACTTAAATGAATAGGCGAAGGTGAACAGGCTTGCAAAAACTGCAAGCGCCGGGATCAAATACGGAAGGGGCGCGAACGGAATATGTAACGTCGATTCATAAAACATTTCCTTGCTGATGAATCCCCCGAAAATGGGCAGCCCCGCCATCGAAAGACAGCCGACAAAGGCAATCCTAAAGGAGTGCGGCATCTCTTTCCGCAGATTGCCCACATAAGTCAGGTCCCGCGTGCCGCAACCGTGGTCGATAATGCCGACAATCATGAAAAGGGCGGCCTTGAACGCGGCGTGATTCATGATGTGGACGATGGCCGCTTCCCCGCTGTACTGCGTGCCAAAGCCCAGCATCGCCATGATCATACCCAGCTGACTGATCGTCGAATAGGCCAGCAGGGCCTTTAAATCCGTCTGGCGGATGGCGAGCACGCCGGCCACGAGCATCGTCGTCAGGCCGAAGCCCGCGACCAGGGCCGTCCAAAAAGCCGTCCCTGAAAACGCGGGCGACAACCGGGCCGTCAAAAAAATGCCCGCCTTCACCATCGTGGCTGAATGCAGATAGGCGCTGACCGGCGTCGGTGCTTCCATCGCATTCGGGAGCCAAATGTGAAAGGGAAATTGTGCCGACTTCGTCGCGCAGCCGAGAAAAATGAGAATCAAAGCAGGGACATACAGCGGGCTGTTTCGGATGACGTCACCCATCGTCAGTATTTTTGTCACGTCAAAGGTCTCGGTGATTTGATAGAGCACAATAAAACCCGCGAGCATGGCGATGCCGCCCAGACCCGTAATCACCAGAGCCTTCGTCGCGCCGTAGCGCGAGGCCTCCTTGTGATACCAAAACCCGATCAACAGAAAGGAACTGATGCTGGTCAACTCCCAAAAAGTGAACATCCCGAAGAGATTATTCGAAAACACCACGCCCAGCATCGCGCCCATGAACATCATTAAGTAGAGATAAAACTTGACCTTGTCTTCCTTGTCAGAGAGATACCATATCGAATAAATCACGACCAAGAGACCGATACCCGAAATAAGAATGCCAAAAAGCAGGCTCAAACCATCCACCAGGAAGGAAAGCGCGATACCGTAGGACTCCACCCACGGGATATGGAATGTCGCGGAGAGGCCGCTTTTGACCTGCGGGATCCATGAAAGAATCAAGGTGAGACAAATCAAAGGAACAAGGGCGACGGTGGCGCCGAGCTTCTTCCCGACAACCATCTTTTGAAGCCAGGGGGATAAAAAAAGAATGGCGAGAGACGCGAGAAAGGGCAGAAAAACTATAGTGAGTACTGCTGTCATGCCTAGATTACGGCCCGTGGCCCGATCAACCCTTCATGGTAATCATGTCAGAATAGTATTGTACTACTATAACACCCAAACTAACCTTGTCAATAAAGCACTCGATCCTAAAAATACAAAATAAGTCATAAAACCAGAATATTTCCCATAAAAAAATCAGTTGTTTTTTCTAATCATGACACAAATTTATGCGCCCTGATTTCAAGACCTCTTAAACCGCTTTTCCCTCGAATCAACCCCCGCTAAAATTTTTTCAAAGAATTGAGAATGACCCTCTTGACTTGGCACATTTGAATTATTATTTTTTTGAGGTGCCTGTCCCATTGGGCGCTTGAACGACATCGCGGACAAACCCGCGATTCTCCTATCGGCGTACAGCCGACCGCGTCCAAACGGCAGAGATACGGCAGGCACAAACTTCGTACGTATTGAAAAATTGAATTATGAGCGTACCCATTTTAAGAGTCATTCAGGAGTCATTGATGATTAAAGTGCAGCACTTATTACGCGCCTACGGTGATTTTGTCGCGGTCAACGACGTGAGTTTCAGCATCGACGCCGGTGAAATCGTCGGTCTGTTGGGACATAACGGCGCAGGAAAGACAACAGTCATGAAAATGATCAGCGGCTACCTGGAGCCAAACAGCGGCCGCATCGAAGTAGACGGTATTCACCTCGCAGAAGACCGCGCCCTCGTCCAGCAGCGCCTCGGCTATCTACCCGAGAGTCTGCCCG
>JBHHXB010000249.1:0-2608 GCA_046756825.1 Nitrospiria bacterium
TGGCGGATGATTTCCTCGATTTCGACCTCTTCGACGGAGAGGTCGTCGATGGAAAATTCGCTGAGCAGGCGGTGCGTCGTGCGGGCGACTTCCTTTTTGGGAATCTTCAAGACGGCGTGCGCGGCGTCCCATTCCACGACGCCCGAAAGGGTTTGGGGCGGCTTGGGCGACTGGGGGCTGTCGAAGCGGATTTTGATGATTTTATGGTCGATGTAGCGCTCGGAGAGCGCGGACAGCGCGCCGTCGTAGACGATGCCGCCGTGGTTGATGACGAGCACCCGCTTGCACAGGGCCTCGACATCCTGCATGTAATGGCTGGTGAGCAGCACCGTGGTTTTTTTGAGGCGGTTGTATGCCTTCACAAAAGAGCGTATTTTTTCCTGCGAGATGACGTCGAGCCCGATGGTCGGCTCATCCAGAAAAAGCACACGGGGCTGATGCAAAAGAGAGGCGACCAATTCGCATTTCATGCGCTGGCCGAGGGAAAGCTGACGCACGGGGATGTCGAGCAGGTCCTTTAAATCGAGCAAGTCCACCATTTCATCCAGCACCCGTTGAAAGGCGGCCTGCGGCACGCCGTAAATGTCGCGGTTCAGCAAAAAGGATTCCGAGGGCGGGAGATCCCACCACAACTGGTTTTTCTGACCCATGACGATGGCGAACTGACGCTGGTAATGCCGGTTCCGCTCCCAGGGGGTGTAGCCCAGGACGCTGACCTCGCCGGAGGTCGGATACAGAATGCCGGAGAGCATTTTTAAAAGCGTGGTTTTCCCCGCGCCGTTCGGGCCGAGAAAGCCGACGAGTTCGCCCTCCTCCAGCGAAAAGGAGACGGATTTCACGGCTTCTTTATAAACAGCCTTCCGCCAAAATAAGCCCTTGAACGATCCCTTTAAGCCTCGCTCTTTGCGATGGGTTTTATAGGTTTTGGTGAGGTTTTTGACTTCGATGGCCGACATTTTAACTACTCGCCGAGCTGTAAAAGTGGATGCTCCAATTCCAGAACAAGAGGCCCAGAGACAGAAAGCCCGCCGCGACGCCGAGCGAAAGCAGGATGAGCCCCGTGTCGGCCCGCCCGACCAAAATGGCGGCGGGCGTCGTGGCGATGAGACTGCTGGGAATCAAAAACGTAAACAAGCCTTTGCCCAGCCCGTGGTAAATTTCACGCGGATAGCGCGCGGTGTTCATAAAATAATAGACGACGGTGTTCAACTCCTGCGATTTCACGAGCCAAAAGACAAGGCCGTTCACAAGCAGGCAAAAGCCGTAATAAATCGCCAGCGAGTTCACCAGCATCAACAGATAAAAGGGCACGCCGATCCACGTCGCCGCGTCGAGGTGGGCAAAGCCGTAGCCAACGAGAATCAGACCCATCACCCCCTCCCCGAAACTGTCCGTCAGCGACACGTGCCGAAAGGCGAGGTGGGCCGAAGTTGCGATGGGCGAGGTGAGCATGACGTCGAAATTCCCGGTACGGACGTATTCGCCCAATTCCAGAAACCCTTTCCGGAAGGTGAGATAGGCCAGCTCGCGGATGACGCCGACACTGCCGACCAGGATCAGGGTTTGGTGAAAGGTCCAGCCCCCGACGGTCTCGATGCTGCCGTAGAGAATCTTGAAAAAGATGACATTCACCATCATGAAAAAGATGTCCATGCCGACGTTGATGGCGAAGTTGGCGCGGTACATCATCTCGTTTTTGAGGTTGTGGCTAAGGAAGGAGCGGTATAGCCTGAGGTAGCGGGCGACGGAAGTGTTCATCTCAAAACCTTATTTCCCCACGGCCTCGTAACGTTTGATCCCGCGTTTCAGGCCGAATTGCAAAATGAGATAAAGCAGGACGACCCACACCCCGGCGGTCAAAAAGCCCTCGAGCGGCCGGGCCTCCTTTTCCAAAAAAATCTGGATCGGGAAATAAACAAGAAAGCGAAAGGGCAGCATATTGGCGAGCCGCTGAAAGGCCTCGGGGAAAAGATCCAGCGGCAAGAGCGCCCCCGCCATGAAAAAGATGCCGTACTGGAGCATGTATTTGAAGGAATTGACCTGCACAAGCCAAAAGGCCAGGATACCGATGGCGAAATCAAACTCGAAGGCGAGCACGCCCGCGAGACAAAGAGCGATGATAAAATAAACCAGGGTCAGGCCTTCGCCGGGCAGCGAGACATGGTTGATGAGAATGAAGGATAAAAATCCACCCACGACGAGCACCATCAGGCCTTCAAACAGTTTCCCCGATAGATTCAAAACAAACCAGTAGTGCAGGGGGTTGAGCGGCTTGACCAGAAAATTGGA
Source organism: Nitrospiria bacterium (assembly GCA_046756825.1). GTDB lineage: Bacteria > Nitrospirota > Nitrospiria > SBBL01 > JAADHI01 > JAADHI01. The sequence continues at coordinate 2,290 of JBHHXB010000249.1, forward strand.
AAATGTGCCTTCGCTGATTTGCTCGCCCAATTCCCAACTGATGTACGAAAGCACCATGCTGTTGATCATGAGCTGAAGGATGTAATAGGTAATGAGCTCCGAGAGCTTGTAATCGCCCAACTGCTGCTCGCCGAGATAAATGGCGTTCCAAAGATAGAGGAGGACGGAGATGTGCAGCAGGTTCCCCATGATGGAGATAAACGTCGGTCCCCGGTACTGCAGCGCATTTTGCCAATTGACCCGAAAAACAGTCCAATATTTTTGCATCTCCACAGTATAGTTTATTCATTGAAAGAGGTCTATTGCCGTTTTCCGGCGG
>JBHHXB010000250.1:0-2519 GCA_046756825.1 Nitrospiria bacterium
CGTTGACATCAGCGCGACGGTTTGATACTTCAGAGCCTATGAAATCAAGGATTCAGCCGCATTTTATCGAGGCGGGCAGCGGGCCACCGCTGCTCTTGCTGCATGGTTTGTTTGATAGTTTGGAGACTTGGGAGCGCTTGATCCCGCGTCTTTCGGCGCAGTTCAGGGTTTACGCGCTGGATTTGCCCGCCTTCGGAAGAAGCGCGTTGCCCGATGACTGGCCGGAAAGTCTGACGGGCATGGTCGATACGGTCATCTGTTTTTTTGATGCGCGGGGCATTGAAAAGATTTCCGTGGCCGGGAGTTCCATGGGCGGCGGGCTCGCCCTGGCCGTGGCGCAGCGTGCGCCTTCGCGTATTGATAAAATCGCCCTTTTGAATCCCTACGCCTTGCCGGAGACCCCCTTTGCGGTCCGAAACGCGCGCCGTCCGTTTGTGGGCGCGCTCCTGCCTTATTTGCTCCGGAAACGGGCGATCCGGTGCTGCGCAAAGGGCATTTTCGCCCGTTCGCTGTTCGACAAAGCCCTGCTGACGGAGCCCCTGGTCGAGCGCGTGGCCCATCCCTTTTACACGCTGGCGCGGCGCAAAAACCTGTTCCGCTTTTTGCGGGGAATTTCTCCGGCTAAAATCAGAGAGATTGACGAAAACCTTTCAAAGATAGAACAGCCCGCCCTGATAATTTGGGGAACGGAAGACGGATGGTTGTCCGATGCGCATTGGCGGCGGCTTGAGGCGCGCCTGCCCCGTGCGCGAGTGATGCACCTCCCTCAATGCGGTCACCTGCCGCAATTGGAGCAGCCGGAGGCGGTCGCCAAGGCGTTGATTCCCTTTTTCTTGGGTAAAGACAGCCAGGTCACACCGTAAAGACGCGTTGATCCCCGGGATTTCCGGGGTTCATCCTTGACAGCGTGGCCTGTCTTCGGGTATTGTATTCGAAATAATTTTTTGTCGAAGTCGATCAACCGGACGATGGCGTCCCGTTCCAAACCGAAGTGTTTTGGATGGGGCGTTTTTTTTTGCCTGTTTGACGGCGGAATGGATGGAAACATGATGTGTTTTAAGAAAGCGGGTTCCAATTGAATGAGAATGCCCTGCGCAATCCCTTGATCGGTGCAAGCCCCGCCATGAAGGAAATTTATAACGACCTGTTGCTGGTGGGGAAAAGCAAGGCGACGGTGTTGATCCGGGGGGAAAGCGGGACGGGGAAGGAATTGATCGCCAAACTCATTCACGAACGTAGTCCGCGCGCGAACCGCCCCTTCGTCACAGTCAACTGTGCCGCGCTATCCGAGACCCTGATCGAAAGCGAGCTCTTCGGACACGAGAAAGGGGCCTTCACGGGCGCGGTTCAAATGCGGAAGGGGCGGTTCGAGCTGGCCGACGGCGGCACGATTTTTTTGGACGAGGTGGGGGACTTGCCGTTGCCCGTCCAGGTGAAGCTGCTGCGCGTGCTTCAAGAGATGCAATTCGAGCGGGTGGGTGGCGCGAAGACCTTGTCCGTCGATGTACGGATTATCGCGGCGACGCACCGGCATCTCGAAAAGGCGATTTCCGAGGGCCGTTACCGGCAGGACTTGTACTACCGGCTGAGCGTGATTCCGATCCACGTGCCGCCGCTCAGGGCGCGGACGGAGGACATTCTGCCCCTGACCGCGCACTTTCTCCAAAAATTTAATGTGGAAAATCAAAAAACGGTGGCGCTGTCGCGGGAGATGGAAGACCTGCTGTTGCGTTATCACTGGCCGGGAAATGTCCGCGAACTTGAAAACTGCATGGAGCGTCTGGTCGTGCTGGCCCGTGAGGGGACGGTCACGCCCGGCAATATTCCCAGGGGCATGGCAGCTTACTTTCATGATATTCAAGCGGTCAGCGTGAAGCCGGGCCGGGCAAGAAATGCAGACAGGCTGACGGACGCCATGCAAGAGATTGAAAAAAAAGCGCTTTTGGAGGCCTTGGAGCGCTCGGCCTGGGTGCGGGCCAAGGCGGCACGGCTCTTGGGGTATACCCCGCGCCAGGTGGCTTACAAAATCAAGAAGTACCGCCTTTCCTCAAAGGAGACTGTCTAACAAAATGTACAGGTTAAGTCCGCGATTATTAAACGATTTTTTTCTTGTTTTTTTTAAGAGGATGTTGTTATTATGCCGCCGTCTGCTGTCTGCTGGATGTTTTCGAGTTATGGATAGGCGCGAAGTTAAGAGAAGCACGAGAGTCAGATAAAAAATGGCGATCCGATTTCAACTCAATTGTAGATGAAGGAGAAAACCGAATGAAGAAGAGCATGTTTGTTCTAGGCTTATTTGCTGCGGGTTTGATGGTCGCAAGCGGGCCGGGGCTAAGCCGCGCGGGCGACCTTGAGGTTACAGGTTTTGCCGATATTCAATATTTTATTGACAATGAACATCCTGCGTTGGACCCGGCGGGCGGAAGAAATGTTGTAGAACGCCAGTTTGTTGTGAAGGGTGAAATTGATTTTGAAAAAGAAACGGACAACCTGACCTTTCGGATGGACCTTGATTTTCC
>JBHHXB010000251.1:0-2508 GCA_046756825.1 Nitrospiria bacterium
AACCGGAATTTCGGAAAACACCGCACACATGAAGCGTGCGACACGAACACCCTAGGATAACCTCTTGGCTTGGGGCGCAACTCGATTCGGGACGGGATCTGGCGTGTCGCTGGCGCAACGGAAGCCGAAGCCCTTGTTTTTGATCTCCGGCGTGAAGCGGCTGCGGTTGTAGACGGGGGCGGAAAGCCCGCAGCCGTAGGACATGCAGTCGTACCACGAGCCGCCGCGCAAGACCTTGTTTCTTTTCCCGTAGTGTATATTGGGCTCCTGGTTGCCGGGATAAGGCAGATACCAATTGCTGACCCATTCGTACACATTGCCCGCCATGTCGTAAAGACCGTAAGGACTTCTGCCGGATTCGAAGCTCCCCACCGGCATCGTGCTGCCCTTGTAAACCTCAACACCCTTGGCAAGCCAGTGCTGCGGCGTATTCGCCTTTTTGGCGTCGAACTGCACACCCCATGGGAAGTTTCGGCGGTCATCGCCGCGCGCGGCCTTCTCCCATTCTTCTTCGGTAGGAAGCCTTTTCCCCGCCCAGCGGCAGAAGGTGTCCGCGTCGTGCCAATCCACGTAGACCACGGGATGATTGGCGATGGCTTCGGGGAAAACCCCGCCCCGCCAAAGCAGGGGCGGCTTCGCACCCGTTGCCTCCAGGTAGGCTTGATAGTGGGCGTTCGTCGTTTCGTAAAGGTCCATATAGAAGGTCTCGACAAAGACTTCGTGAGGCGGCCCTTCGTCGGCATTGCCTCGCCCTTCCGCCGCGGGACGACCGGGGCTCCCCATGATAAAAGCACCCGCCGGAATTTTAATCAACTTTTGTTCAATGATGACTTGATTTTCAGGTGCGCTCGCGGGAATGATGTCAGCGGGGATTTCGGGAACGCCGTGGCATTCCTGGCACTCCGGCGCGGAGAGATCCTGCTGCAAGGCTTTTCCACCCCCGTGACAATGAAGGCAACTCCCCTCCACCCGATGTTCATTTTTCGGTGAATCGACCGGTTTTGAATCGGACGGCAGAGGTTCGCTCTTTAAAAAAGAGAGGCTTGAAAAAACCGAAACAGCGGCAAACAATATGACGAATTTCAAACGCATTATTCCAGACCGAGTTCCCGCCACATATCATCCACTTTTTTCACGACATCAGGCGACATCGTCATCCCCTTGCCCCATTCCCGCTTCGTTTCGGGCGGAATCTTGGTCGTCGCGTCAATGCCCATTTTCGACCCCAAACGCGCCTCCGGAGAAGCGAAGTCGAGATAATCAATCGGCGTGGATTCCACAACAAAGGTGTCCCGCGCCGGATCGACCTGGGTTGAAATCGCCCAAATCACATCTTCCCAGTTTCTGATATCAATTTCAGGGTCCACGACAATGATAAATTTAACATAGAGGAATTGCTTAAGAAAACCCCAGAACCCCATCATAATCCGCTTCGCATGCCCCGGATACTGCTTCTTCATCGAAATGACAGCCACCCGATAGGAGCAAGCTTCCATCGGCAGATGAAAATCAACAATCTCAGGAAAGTGTTGCCTTAGAAGCGGGAGAAAAATCTGGTTCAGGGCAAGCCCGATAATCGCGTCTTCCCGCGGCGGGCGGCCCGTCGTCGTGGACAGATAGATGGGGTTTCTCCGGTGTGTGATACAGGTCACGCGAAAAACAGGGAAGGGTTCGACGGCGTTGTAAAAACCCGTGTGATCACCGTGCGGCCCCTCGTCCGCCATCTCTCCGGGATGGATTTCCCCCTCAATGACAATTTCACTCGTGGCCGGGACTTCGAGGTCCGACATCTTGCACTTCACCAGCTCGATCTGTTTTTTACGTAAAAGCCCCGCAAAATGAAATTCGCCAATTTGCTCCGGCACCGGCGTCACCGCCGCGATCGTCATGGCCGGGTCACAACCCAAAGCTGCCGCTACCGGCATGGGCTTGCCTTCCGACATCCATTCGCGATAGTGCTGCGCCCCGCCCCGGTGACTCAACCAACGCATGATCGTCCGGTTTTTGTCGATTTTCTGCATGCGGTAAATCCCGATATTGGGCTTGCCCGCTTTGCCGGGCGGGGGCTGCGTCACCACCAGCGGCCAAGTGATCAGCGGCGCCGCGTCGTCCGGCCAGCAATGCTGTATTGGCAGGGCATCCAGGTCGATGTCATCGCCCGTCAACACGACCTCCTGACAGGGCGCAGTGCGTGTTTTTTTGGGGGAAAGATGCAGAATGCGCGCGTAAAAGGGCAAATGCTTCACGGCATCAACAAAGCCCTTCGGCGGCTCCGGGTGTTGCAAAAAAGCCAGAAACTCGCCGATTTCCAAAAGGCCCTGTTCGTCTGTTTCCAAACCCATTGCCACCCGCTCGACCGTGCCGTATAGATTCAAAAGCACGGGAATGTTGGAGCCCTTCGGATTTTCAAACAAAACAGCCGGGCCGCCCTTTTTGATGAGCCGGTCATAAATTTCCGTCATCTCCAAGTGCGGATTGACCTCTCTTTTCACACGGACGAGAAGCCCT
>JBHHXB010000252.1:0-2495 GCA_046756825.1 Nitrospiria bacterium
GGAATTGAATCACAGGCCACCCATTAAAGACATCGTGTTCGACGTCGGCCGCGTGTTGATTGATTTTCGCTACGACGCGCTTTTTCGGTATTTCAAAGAAAACGGTACCCGGATCGACAGCGTGCATGATTTTGTGGAAAAGACTGATTTGAAGGCCTATGAATATGGGCATATTTCTACCGAAGCCTATCTCGACAATCTTTCGGCGCTCTTTGACAGGCCGGTGAACCGGGAGGAACTGACTTCAAAATGGGTCCGGATTTTTGAGCCGGTGACCGAAATGCTGGCATGGGCCGCGTCGTTGAAAAGGGATTACGGCGTTTATTTACTCAGTAACACCAGCGCCCTGCATTGGGACTACCTGATTTCCGAATACCGTATCGACGAGGTAGGCTTCGGCTTGCTGGCGTCTTTCGAAGTCGGGGCGGTGAAGCCGGAGGAAGCCATCTTTCGCGCGGCGGAGAAGCGTTTCGGCTTGTCCCCAGGGCGCACGTTGTTTATCGACGATCTTCAAGAAAATGTCCGGGGCGCGATCGACAGCGGGTGGCGGGGCATTCACCACGTCAGTATTAAGGAGACGCAGGGACTGGTGAAGACCTTACTCGGGCTGCCCTCGACACCAACCGCCTGATGTTACTTGATTGAAGTGAAAAACGGGAGCAGATGATGAATCAAGGGACAACATCCTTTGGCGCAGAAACACCGCGCGTCGCCGTCGTCGGGAGCGGCTATTGGGGGAAAAACCTCGTCCGTAATTTTAGTGATTTAAACGCTTTGGAAGCGATTTGCGATCAGGATGACGAACGGCTTGCCGTCTTACACAGCCAGTATCCCGAAGCGCGGATACAGACCTGTTCTGAAATTCTGGAAGACCCGGAGATTGCGGGCGTGGCAATCGCGACGCCCGCGGAAAGCCACCGTGATTTGGTGCGGCGGGCCCTTTTGGCCGGTAAGGATGTCTTTGTTGAAAAACCGCTCTGCCTTTCCGTGCAGGCGGGAGAGACGCTGGTGTCTCTGGCCCGGGAAAAAGGCCGCGTGCTCATGGTGGGCCACCTGCTCTGGTATCACCCCGCGGTTCAAAAGTTGAAATCGCTCATCCGTTCGGGCGAGCTGGGGCGCATTCAATACATCTATTCCAACCGGCTGAATCTCGGAAAAATCCGGCGTGAGGAAAACATCCTCTGGTCCTTCGCACCGCACGACATTTCCGTGATCCTGGGCCTGCTGGACGAGGAGCCGGACGCAGTCGAGGCGCAGGGCGGGAATTATCTGCATCCCAGGATTGCGGATGTGACCGTCAGCCTGCTTTCATTTCCCAGCGGCGTCAAGGCGCACATCTTTGTCTCGTGGCTCCATCCGTTCAAAGAGCAAAAATTGATTGTCGTGGGCGACAAAAAAATGGCCGTCTTCGACGACATGGAAAAAAAGGACAAGCTCAGGCTCTACCCCCACTCCATCGAATGGAAAAACCACGTGCCTGTCCCCAACAAGGCCGAGGCCGAAGCGGTGGACTGTGATACTGGGGAGCCCCTCCGCAACGAATGCCTGCACTTCTTGGAGAGCATTCAAAACCGCGCTCGGCCTCGAACGGACGGGGAGGAGGGCCTGCGGGTTTTGCGCGTGCTTCAAGCCTGTCAAAAGGCCTTGGGCGAAAAGACGACCTACAAACGCAGCGGGTTCGTTGATACCGCTCGGAATTATTTCGCCCACGACTCGGCTTTCATTGATGAGGGCGTCTCCATCGGCGCGGGCACGAAAATATGGCATGTCTCGCATATTTTGGAGGGCTCCCGCATCGGGGAAAAATGCCAAATCGGCCAAAACTGCGTCGTGGGGCCGAACGTGGAAATCGGCGATGGTGTGAAGATTCAAAACAACGTAAGCGTGTACGAGGGCGTTACCCTGGAGGATCATGTCTTCTGCGGGCCTTCGATGGTTTTCACAAACGTGTTTAATCCCCGCAGCGAAATTCCAAGGATGCGGGAATTGAAGCGGACATTGGTGAAGCGGGGGGCGACGCTCGGCGCGAATTGCACTGTTGTTTGCGGTGTGACCGTCGGGGCCTACGCTTTCGTTGGCGCGGGCGCGGTCGTGACGAAGGACGTCCCCGATTATGCCCTTATGACAGGAAATCCCGCACGGTTGACGGGGTGGTTTTGTCAATGCGGCATGAAACTGAACTTTATCGAAAGCAATGCCTGCTGTTCGGAATGCCAGCGGCGCTACCGGCGGCATGAGAAGCAGATAGAACGTCTAAAATAATGAAATAGAAGGAGATTGAAGATGAAAGTCCCGTTGCTCGATTTAAAGGCTCACCACGGACCCATTAAGGCAGAGCTTTTTGAGGTGTTTGAAAAAGTTTTTGAAAGCCAATACTTTATCCTCGGTCCCGAGGTGAAGGCTTTAGAGGAAAAGATTGCCGCCTACTGTCAAAGCAGTTTCGCCGTCGGCGTTTCCTCTGGCACGGATGCCCTTTTAATTGCCCTCATGTCTCT
>JBHHXB010000253.1:0-2488 GCA_046756825.1 Nitrospiria bacterium
AAAATCACCCCTCCGTTTCTGTTTTATCGAATGATGAGAGGTAGGCTTCCCACTCGATGGGAAGCAGGTATTTTTTCCTGTTGTTGCAGGCTTTGCAGGCGGGGACGACATTGCCCTTGTTGTTTCGGCCGCCCCGGCTCAAGGGGATGAGGTGATCCATCGTCAGTTCGGTCGGGTGAAACTTCTTGCCGCAGTAGTGACACAGTCCCGTGCCGCGCCGCCGCTTCCACCACGCACTGTTTCGTAAGGCACGGGCCTTTGCCCGTTCCTTTTTAAGGGTGTCGTCGTCAATGTCAAAATAAAAGGGGTCCATGAATGCCTTATTCAGGGTATGGAATTGGCGTAAAGACGTCAAGTCACCGCGCCCAGATTTCGGCCTGCCACCTTGACTCGAATGCCTGTTTTCAGTACGATGACTCCCTTTATGAAGCAGGAGTGGCAAAGCATAAGCGCGTTTTGGAGCGACTGGGAAAAAAGGCCTGTTGACCCGCTTTTTCGGCTTTTGCTTTCTTCCGACGGCACGACCGTGAGGAGCGTGAAGAGTCTCTTTTTGAGGCTGCCTGTGCTGGAGGTCGTTCGGCAGGAGGAAGTCGTGATGGATGCGGCGACAGCCTTGCAACTTGAAGCGCCGGAAGGGGAAAAGGCCGTCGAGCGTGCTGTTTGGCTGAACATCGAGAAAGCCGGAGGGGCGCGGGAAAAATTGCTGTACGCCGTCTCCACGCTTCCGGTATCAAGGCTTGAGCCCGCGCTTTATCAGGCCCTGCAGTTAGGGCGGCAGCCCTTGGGGCAGTTGATTGACGAGCAGTCTTTGCCGACCTTTCGGGACCGTTTAGAGGTTGCGCATCTCCCTTTTGTCAATGTTGCGAAGGCGCTCGCGCTGAAAGAGGACACCTTATTTTGGGCAAGACGCTACCGTTTATCCATCTCCGGACAGGCCTCGGCCATCATCTGCGAAATTTTCTCGCCCCGGCTTTCTTCACTCTTATTCTGATTCCCGCGCTCGTTTCCTGTGTCGCGACAGATGACGCGTCGCATCGGGCAGCCCCGCGTTCGGACATTGAAATCTCGTCGTCCCATCCCGTCGAAGCCGAAGATCCTGCAATGGTCTGGGTGCCGCCCGGTCCGTTTTGGATGGGCACGGATGCGGTGGATACCAAGAACGAGGCCCTGAAACTCGGCTTCCCTCAGCCCTGGTATGAAGATGAGCGGCCCCGGCACCGCGTGACTCTCGCGGGGTTTTACATCGACCGGCATGAGGTCACACAGGGCGCGTATCTGAAATTTATCCGGGCGACGGGCCATCGTCCGCCCGCGCACTGGCGGAACGGGGAATACAAGGTCGGGACGCGCGATCACCCGGTTTCCTTCGTGGATTGGTACGACGCCAACGATTACTGCCGCTGGCTTGGAAAACGCCTGCCGACCGAAGCAGAGTGGGAGAAAGCGGCACGCGGCACGGATGGCCGGTCGTATCCCTGGGGGGAGCGCTTTGACGTGCGGCGGTCCCATCTTTCCCCGGCCTCGGATGTTGCGATGAAGACCGCGCCCGTGGGCCGTTATCCGTCGGGAGCAAGCCCCTACGGGGTTTTGGACATGGTTGGCAATGTCTGGGAGTGGACGGACAGCTGGTACCTGCCCTATCCGGGCAGCACGCTCAGAAAAGCCGAGTTCGGCATGAAGCACCGCGTTGTGAAAGGTCTGTCCTTTCACTCCTTGGGTCATTACCCCGATGGGGCTTACCCCCGCGTCTTGTCTGTGTACGCGCGCGCGGCCACACGATCTTATGATCCGCCGTCGGAGCGTTTGGAGGATCTGGGTTTCCGCTGCATTCAAAGAAAAATCAAGCGATGACTTTTCTGTGGGAAAAAAGAAGCGCCGTTGCCCGTTTGATGCGTCTGGACAAGCAGTACGGCACACTGCTTCTGCTGTTTCCGACCCTCTGGTCGCTGATCGTTGCCTCCGAGGGACGGCCCACGCTCAAGCATCTCGTGCTTTTTACTGTGGGGTCGTTTGTGATGCGGAGCGCCGGATGCGTCATGAACGACATGGCGGATCACAAGTTTGACGCCAGGGTAGACCGAACCAAGACCCGTCCCCTGGCCGCGAAAGAACTGAATATGAAAGAGGCGCTGATTGTCTTGGCGATCCTGCTGTGCGGCGCGTTGATCATCGTTTTGCTGCTCAACCGCTTTGTCTTCCTTTTGAGTTTTGCCGCGCTTTTTTTCGCTGCTGTTTATCCTTTTGCGAAACGGGTGACCTATTTGCCTCAAATTGTCCTCGGCATCGCTTTTAGCTGGGGGATTATTCTGGCCTGGGCCGCCGTGAAGAACAGTTTGTCGGCCGTTCCGTTTTTAATTTTGTTGGCGAACCTGTGCTGGGCGGCGGGCTACGATACGATCTATGCGCTCATGGACCGGGAGGACGATGTTAAAATCGGCGTAAAATCGACGGCCATTCTGTTCGGCGAAAAAAGCTGGCTGGCCGTCGG
>JBHHXB010000254.1:0-2479 GCA_046756825.1 Nitrospiria bacterium
GCGAAACGGCCCTGCTCGAAGGCGGTGTGGCCCGCCATGGCGATCATGGCCCCGTTGTCGGTACAGTAGCGGGGCGAGGGAAAATGGGCAGTCATGCCGCGCTGCGCGGCCTCTGTCTGGAGACGGCTTCTCAACAGACTGTTCGCGGCGACACCGCCGCAGACGATGATGCTTTTCACCCGTTCCTTTTCGGCGGCCTGCAGTGTTTTTTCCACAAGGCTTCCGATGACAGCTTCCTGAAAGCCTGCGGCAAGGTCACTTTGAAAGGCCGTATTTCTCCTGTCCCGCTCCGGTGTTTTGGCGAGGCGCTGCTTCAGGGCGGTTTTCAGCCCGCTGAAACTGAAGTCGGTGTGCTTCGAAGACCGGTAGGGCAAGGTGAAGGGATATTTTCCGGGGTCGCCCTTTTTCGCGAGCCGGTCGATCACGGGGCCGCCGGGGTAGCCCAAACCGAGCATGCGCGCCCCCTTGTCAAAGGCCTCTCCCGCAGCGTCGTCCACCGTTTTTCCGATCAGCCGGTAGCGGGCGCGCTCCGGCATGGCGTAAAGATTCGTATGGCCGCCCGAAACCACGAGGGCGACGGCGGGGAAGACGATATCGGGGTGCTCGATAAAGGCGGCGTGGATGTGCCCGGCCAAATGATGCACGGCCAAGAGCGGTTTGTTCAGCGCATAGGCCAGGGATTTGGCGAAGGACACACCGACCAGCAGTGCGCCGATGAGACCCGGGCCGGCGGTGACGGCCACGGCGTCCACCTCATCAAGGGTGATGTCCGCCTTGACGAGGGCTTCGCTGACGATCGGCCCGATGGTTTCGATATGCCGGCGGCAGGCCAATTCCGGCACCACGCCGCCGTAGCGCCGGTGCAGGTCGATTTGGGAGGACAGCAGGTCGGCCAGAATGGTCCGTCCATCCTTGAGCACGGCCACGGCTGTCTCATCACAGGAGGTTTCAATAGCGAGAATGATCAAGGGCGTTCAGGGCGTGTCAGCGGTAGTTCACGAATTGCAGATCGATTTCAAAATCCTTCGACTTGAGTAATTGCATGACCTCTTGCAGCACGTCCTTGCTTTTACCCGTAACGCGAAGCTGCTCGCCCTGAATCTGGGCCTGTACCTTCAGCTTGCTGTCGCGGATTGTCTTGCTGATTTTTTTTGCTTTTTCGGTGTCGATGCCCTGTTGAAGCGTGATTTTCTGCCGCGCCGTGCCGCCCAGCGCCTTTTCGACCTTTTGGCAGACCAGGGATTTTAGGGAGATGCCGCGCTTTAAAAGCTTGGATTGCAGTATGTCCATGACCGCCTTCAGTTTGTATTCGTCCGAGGACGTAAGGATGATTTCCTTGTCGTCTTGAAATTTGATGGCGCTGTTTGTGCCTTTGAGGTCGTAGCGCTGTCCCAACTCCTTTGAGGCGGTTTCGATGGCGTTTTTGACTTCCTGGATTTCGACTTTTGAAACGATGTCGAATGAACTGGAGGAGGCCACGGGATACTCCTTTCTCCATGCAGGAATGCTGATAACCTCATGGATTATGCATGAAACATGGGCCTAGTGTCCTATAATTTCGACTGTGTTTCAAGTCCTTCTTTGCAAACGAAGGAGGCTCTGGCCTTGCGGCGCGCTGTGTTGTGTTGACTGGTGCGGCATGCCTATAATGGCTCCCTTTTCAATGCGAAAGGCGGACGCATGATTCCACTCAAGGCCGATTTACCCACGCGAACCATTCCCGTTATCACCCTGGGTCTGATTCTCGTCAACATTCTGGTCTATTTGTTTTCGTTTTCGGTCGGCCCGAACATGAGTGCGATGTTTCTCAAGCACGGGGCCATTCCGTACCGCATGATCCATGAATTCGGCCCGGCCGGTTTGCCCGCCCCCGTTTTTAAAAGCATCTTCACCTCAATGTTTCTGCATGCGGGTTTTTTCCATGTGGGCGGCAACATGCTTTATCTCTGGATTTTCGGGAACAATGTCGAGGACGAGCTGGGACACGTCAAGTTCATCATGTTTTACCTGCTTTGCGGTGTGATCGCCGCCTATTCGCATGCCGTCATTGAGCCGTCCTCCAAGGTGCCCATGGTCGGGGCCAGCGGCGCGGTCTCCGGTGTGCTCGGGGCCTACTTTCTGCTTTTCCCCCGCGCAAAAATTCTGACGCTGCTCCCCATCGGATTTTTCATCACGACCGTCCGTATCCCCGCATTGGTCGTCATCGGCTTGTGGGTTGTGGGGCAGTTGATGTACGCCTTTTCCGCCGTGCAGGGGCAGGGCGGCGTGGCCTGGTTCGCCCACATCGGCGGTTTTATCGCCGGTGTTTTTCTGCTGCGCTATTTCAGAACAAGACGCCCCCGCTGGCAACGACGGTTTTAGAGGTAGGATGGTCTGCTGAAATTCATTACTTGCGAAAATGATTTTTCTTATATTTGTAGAGAATTTTTTAAGAGTCAAGGTGTAAATGGCATTGGGATAATGGACCACGTGTCGGCTT
>JBHHXB010000255.1:0-2471 GCA_046756825.1 Nitrospiria bacterium
TAGGCCGTCACGCCACTCACAATACCTTCGTATTTTTCCCCGATCTTGTCCGTCATGAATTTCACCTGCTTTCTTTTGATGACCTCTCTTTCGGCATCCACGGCCAGCCGTTCCTGCTTTGAGCAGTGCCGGGCGATGTCCGGCAATTGATTTTTCCAACGCGTCTTTTCGGCATCCCCCATCCCCTTGCACAACACCGCTTTCAAAAGACGATGCACGACGAGGTCGGGGTAGCGCCGGATGGGCGAGGTAAAATGCGTGTATGCCTCGGAGGCCAGACCGAAATGCCCCCGGTTCTCTGCGGCGTAGCGCGCTTGCTGCATGGCGCGAAGCACGGTTTTGTGCATCAGGTGTTCCTCGGGCCGCCCCTGCACAGTGGACAAAATCTCCGAAAAAACCTTCGGGCTTACTTTTTCGCCCAACCGCGTTTTCAGGCCAAACTGCCGGAGCAGGTCGTTGAGCGTCTCGATCCGCTCGGTGGGCGGCTGCTCGTGAATGCGGTAAAGCATGGGCTTCCCCCGTCGAGTCATCTCCTGGGCAACGGCCTCGTTGGCGGCCAGCATGAACTCCTCAATGATTTTATGGGCGTCGTTGCGCTGCTCACGGACAATGTCCACAGTCTCGCCGCCGTCGTCCAAAATGACTTCGGCCTCCGGCAGGTCGAAATCGAGGCTGCCCTTCTCAAAACGGCGGGCGCGGAGCATCACGGCCAAATCACGCATGGCATCAAACTGCGGCAGAAGCGCGGCGTAGCGCTCCCTAGCCTCCGGGTCTTTCACATCCACGATGCGGTGCACTCCGGTGTAAGTCATACGGGCATCGCTCAAAATCACGCTCTCAAACATGCGACGAGCGACGGGAAGACCCTCCGCTGAAAAATCCATTTCAACGGTGAGCGTCAGGCGTTCTTCCTTCGGATTCAGACTGCAAATGCCGTTCGACAACTTTTCGGGAAACATGGGGACAACCCGGTCGGGGAAATAAATCGAGGTCGCGCGGCGATAGGCCTCCCTATCCAGTGCGCTCCCCTCTGCAACATAGTATGAGACATCGGCGATATGCACCCAAAGTTTAAAACCGCCATCTTCCCGGGCCGCGATGGAAACAGCGTCGTCGAAGTCGCGCGCCCGCTCCCCGTCGATCGTCACCGTCGGAAGCGCGCGCAAGTCAATACGGCCCGCTCGCATTTCGGCAGTCACGGATGCGCCGATTCGTTCGGCCTCCGCCAAAACCTCCGCTGGAAAATCGGCAGAAAGTTGATAAGCCGCAATGACCGTGTCGGTGTCAATCTCGGAATCTTCGAGCCGGCCCAATATTTTGATGATGCGCCCCTCCGGGACGCGGCCCTTCGTGGGATAGCTCAGGATCTCGGCCATGACAACGTCCCCTTCCTCCGCCCGCCCGACTTGATTTAAGGGAACGCAGATATCGTGTATCAGACGGCGGTCCGAGGGAATAACGTAGGCGACGTCGCGTCCGGACTCAAAGCGGCCGACCACCTGTTGATGCGCGCGCTCCAGAATGCGGACGATGCTGCCTTCACGGCGGCCCTCGCCTTTGTGTTTTTCGATCCGCGCGACGACCCGGTCTCCATGCATGGCCTCGTGATATTTTCTGTCGCCGATGTAAACATCCCCGGCACGGCCGGATAAGTCCCCCGCGTCATCAGGAACAACAAAGCCGTAGCCGTCGCGATGCGCCCGGAAGCGCCCCGACACGAGATCCATCTTTTGAGGCAGCCCGAACCGCCGCCCGCGAAGGCGGATAATTTCCCCCTCGCGCACCAAACGGCGCAGCAGCTTTTTAACCTCGTCCCGGTCTTCGCGGTGCAGGTTCAGGCTCGCCATCAATTCCTTCACCAACAAAGGACGATCCGCCCTGGAAACGGCCTTGAGAATGTGCTCTTTTTTTGTCATTTTAGACCCGAATCAACTGTGAGCCGATTATACGGGAGTGCTTTCTTTCGGGCAATATGCTATGGTTTGGCCTGAAACGGCGAGGGTAAACGGAAAAATATGCGGGAGATTGACTACATGACGGGCGGCGAGGATTTTCAGCACATGCTGGCCGCGCACTTCATGCAAACCAATGTCTACTATTTTCCGCAGGATACGCCGGGAGACAAACTGGCTACGGCGGTCACGATGGGGGAGCTGGGGAGTCTCCCGATTGTGGATCGATCCAACAAGCTGGTCGGCATCATCAGCGAATTCGACCTGCTGAATGCCATCATTTCCGGCAAGGAGTTGAAAGAGGTGTCGGCCCAAGACGTTATGACGTCGCAACCGATCTCAGTCTTCGACTACACGCCCCTGGAAGAGGTCATCCACGTCCTGCAAAGCAAGCGGCTCATCCGTGTGCCGGTCACGAATAAACAGGGCAAGCTGGTCGGCGTGGTGTCCCGCACGGATATTCTCCTGGGCTATCTGAAATCCAAGGAATTGCCGCTCCCCTGGTGGTCCTGATTTTTC
>JBHHXB010000256.1:0-2430 GCA_046756825.1 Nitrospiria bacterium
ACCGCCTTCAAGCCCTCGGCGGCCTTTTGAAAGGCCCACTCCCAGGTCACTTCAAGATCATTGCCGTTCATGCGAAGCCGGGGGCGCGTGAGGCGCAAGTCGTGATTCACTGCGTCATACCCGAAAAAGCCGCGCGCGCAGAGATCGCCGCCGTTTCGTCCCGTACCGGTTTCGGAACTAACGCGCTTCACCTCTCCGTTCACGGCTTCAAGCGTGAGGGTACAGCCGTCGCCGCAGTAATTACACACCGTCTCCGTTTTTTTGAGCTGCCATGTCCGGTAGTCAAACATGGATGTCCGCGAGGTCAGCGCGCCAACGGGGCAAATCTGCACGCAGCCGCCGCAAAATTCGCAATCCAGTTCTTGGCGCGCGAAGGCCCCGACTTCGTGCATCGAGCCCCGGTTCATCGAACCCAAGGCATTGGAGCCGATCACTTCATCGCAATAACGCACACAGCGCAGGCAGCTCACGCAACGGTTCATTTCCTTTTCGATAAGGGGCCCGAAGTAGGTCTTTTCAAAGGTGCGCTTGGTTTCCTTAAAAGGGCTCGTCATCGCCCCGTATTGGTGGGCGAAGTCCTGAAGCTGGCACTCGCCACCCTGATCGCATTCCGGACAGTCCAGCGGATGGTTACCCAACAGGAAGGCCATGACGCCCTTTTGTGCATCCTTGACTTTTTCGGAAGCGGTCTGCACCACCATGCCCTCCGAAACCTCCGTGCTGCACGAGGTTTGAAGCTTCGGCATTTTTTCGATCTCGACCAGACACATCCTGCAGTTCGCGTCGGGCTTGAGCTTGGGGTGGTAGCAGAAGTGGGCGATTTCGGCCCCGGCGAGTTTGGCGGCCTCGATGACCCGTGTGCCCTTTTCGACCGTCACTTCCTGACCGTCAATTTTCAGTGTGACCTGCGAACTCATTTCATCCATCCATCTTCTTAAAACTTACCCGCTCCAGCTAATGCGCCATGGACAAGGCGGCATTGGGATGAAAGGGACAGCCCTGCTCCTCGATGTGTTGCTCAAATTCCGCCCTGAAATGTTTCACGCTCGAAAGCACGGGGCCGACTTCGGCCTCCCCAAAGGCGCAAACCGTTTTCCCTTCGATCCGCCGACAGAGATCTTCCAATTGCTCAATGTCCCCCCGACGGCCCTGACCCTGCTCAATCCGGCGCAGGATTTGAAGCACCCAACCACTGCCTTCGCGGCAGGGCGTGCACTGGCCACAGGACTCGTGATGAAAAAACTCCATCAAATTCATGGCCGCCCAGACGATGCAGGTGTCTTCATCCATCACGGTAATGGCGCCGGAGCCCAGCATGGAGCCCGCTTCCTTGATCGACTCGAAATCCATGGGCGTGTCGAGGTGCTCCGGCTTCATCATGGGCGCGGACGCGCCGCCGGGAATAAAGGCCTTCAACTGTTTATCGCCCCGCACCCCGCCCGCGAATTCATAAATCATTTCACGAAGCGTGACGCCCATCGGCGCTTCATAGTTGCCGGGGCGCTTCACATGGCCGCTCACCGAAAAAATCCGCGTACCCGTGCTCTTTCCGACTCCGATGGATGCGAACCACTCGCCACCCCGGTTGATGATGTGCGGCACATTGGCCAGGGTTTCAACATTATTGATCACCGTCGGCTCCTGATACAAGCCGTGAATGGCGGGGAAGGGAGGCTTGATGCGCGGCTTGCCCCGCTTGCCTTCGATGGATTCCAGAAGGGCGGTCTCCTCACCGCAAATATAGGCCCCCGCGCCGCGATGCACCGATATATCGAGATCAAAACCGCAGCCAAAAAGATCGCGCCCGAGCAGTCCGGCTTGATAGGATTCACGAATGGCGTTTTCCAGAATCTCCGCACCCAAGTCAAACTCGCCACGAATATAGATATAGGCCTTTTGCGCGCCGATGGCGTAGCAGCAAATGGCGATGCCCTCCAGCATTTGGTGCGGATCCCGCTCCATGAGTTGCCGATCTTTATAGGTGCCGGGCTCACTCTCGTCCGCGTTGCAACACAGATAACGCGGCCCGGCGTGATCCTTCGGGATAAAGCTCCACTTCAGTCCGGTCGGAAAACCCGCGCCGCCGCGCCCTCTCAAGCCCGATTTTTTCACTTCCTCAATGACGTCCGCCGGGGCTTTTTCCTTCAAGACCTTTTCAAGCGCTGTGTAACCGCCGGCTTCGCGGTATTCTTCCAGCCTCCCCGTGTACCCCGGCTGCGCCATGTTTTTAAAAAGCACCAGTTCGTATTTCGGCATTATCCCTGTTCCTGCAATACCGGCAACATAAACGGACCCGTCGCCAGGTTACTTTTACCGTTCTGCCTTAAGTCGTCCAAAATCCGGTCTACCTTTTCCGGCGTCAAGTGCTCGTAGTAACGGTCATTGATCTGCATCATCGGCGCGCTGCCGCAGGCGGCCAGGCACTCCACC
>JBHHXB010000257.1:0-2400 GCA_046756825.1 Nitrospiria bacterium
CTTCCGTTTTGGACTGAGGCACTCCCTTCATTTGATTGCGCAGTCGATCCCCTCTTTATCCCCCTGAAACCGAGGACTGAGTTTTTTAAGATCTTAACGGACAGGTCCCTTTTTCTGCTGAGTCGGGGGAATCTGTCGGTATCGATTCAAAAAAAAAGTGCTGAGTCCGACGCACAAGGAGTTTTTCTTTTATGCGTGACCCAAAGGCCTTTTTGGACATTCGGCGCGAGGATCCCCAACTTCGACCCGCCGTGGAGCGCAGCCGGGATTGGCGGGAAATCTACCAACCCTTCTCTGAAACCCGGCTTCAACGGCAAGGAGCACGCTGCATGGACTGCGGTGTGCCTTTTTGCCAGGGTTGGACGGGCTGCCCCGTTCAAAACAGGATACCGGACTGGAACGAGCTGGTTTCCCGCAAACAATGGAAGCGTGCGCTCATTACCCTGCATGCCACCAATAATTTCCCGGAATTTACGGGCCGGCTTTGTCCGGCGCCCTGCGAGTCGGCTTGTGTGCTCGGTATGATTGACGAGCCCGTGTCCATCCGCTTCATCGAATGGAAAATCATTGACAAGGGATTTTCGGAAGGATGGGTCAAGCCGATTCCTCCGGAGCGCGAGACGGGAAAGCGGGTCGCCATTATTGGCTCCGGTCCGGCGGGGCTTGCCACCGCGCAACAGCTCCGGCGGCAGGGGCACACCGTCGTCGTGTTTGAAAAGGCCGACAAGATTGGCGGACTGCTGCGCTACGGCATCCCGGATTTCAGGATGGAAAAGTGGGTGCTTGACCGCAGACTGGAGCAGATGATCTCGGAGGGAGTGATCTTCGAGCCGAATGTGAAGGTCGGCGAGGACATTCCCGCCCATATCCTTCAAGAGCAGTTTGATGCCATTTGCCTGACCGTCGGGGCCGAGTCTCCGCGCGATCTTTGCGTCCCCGGCCGGAACCTTCGGGGTGTCCATTTCGCAATGGATTTTTTGACCCAGCAAAACAGACGCGTGACCGGGGAAAGTATCGCGCCTTCTGCGGCCATCTCAGCCAAAAACAAGCAAGTCATGATTATCGGCGGCGGGGATACGGGCGCGGATTGCCTCGGGACAAGCCATCGTCAAGGGGCCAGGGAAACCTATCAGCTCTCCAGAAGGGATCCAGGTCTCATTCTCAATCCGGCCAAGTCGCCTGCCCGAAAATCGCAAGGGCTCCCCGGCCCTCATTGGTCCGGGAAAAATCATGTTGCTCACGCGCACGCCGAGGGCGGGGAAAGAAAATGGAAGGTGCTGACAAAGGGGTTTTCCGCCGACGGAGATAACGGGAAAGTAGGTCATCTTCACGCCGTTCAGGTCAAGCGCCTGGAGGATGAGGCGGACAACGGGCCTCGATATGATGAGATCGAAGGGAGCGGTTTCTCGGTCAAGACAAACCTGGTGCTGCTCGCCTTGGGTTTTAAGGGGCCGGTTCAAGAAGGCTTGTTGTCCGATCTTGGGGTTCAAATGAATGCACGGGGCACGGTTGTTGTGGATGAAAATCACATGACCCATGTGGACGGTGTTTTCGCGGCCGGAGACGCCCACCTGGGGGCTTCCCTGCTGGTTTGGGCCATTCAAGACGGGCGCGCCGCGGCGGCAGGCATCGACCAATATCTTGAATCATAAATAAAAGGCACGGTGATTATGAAACAGATCACGGCACAAACATGATACATCAAGATATCACCAGACTACTTATTGAGAAGCCTTGAGTCTTGAACCCCGGTTGGGGTGAGCGTCTCTACTTGATCATTCTTGAAATGGAGCTATTATAAAGCAGGGCCGCTTCCCGCTGGTCGAACAAGCCGTAGGCCAAGACTTCAAACAAAAACGCCGACTGAAAGGCATAGGCCCCGTCGTCCATTTGATCGCAGGCGAAGGTCCTTTCGAGATCCATGCCCGGCTGGCCCGAGGAAACAAAGCGAAACCCTTTGGGACATTTGACGTGCCGAAAGCCGTTTCCGTCCGAATGACGCGCTTCGTGAATCAACAAATAAAGCCGCTCCAAATCACTCAATCCCTCGAAGAATTGACCGCCAAGAACAAAGACCCCCTTGTTCTGGTTGACGGCCACCGTCCAGGGACTCCCGTAAACAAGACGTTTCATCCTGCTCAAGACCCACGCGCTTAATTGCTCCCCGTTCAAAGAAAAGCCGAACAAAGCCTCGAAGCGGCTCAGACGTTTGTAGATGTTTTTGTGGATCTTCAGATCGCCGGGCTTCAAAGCCCTGAGCTGCGCGAATGTTTTTTCAATCGAGGCCTGCTGTGCTTCCGTGAAGCCGGAGATCTCGATTTGATATTGGGGCGAAACAATTTTCCGGACCGGGCCTTGTTTGACACATGAACAGAGAAAAAGCGTAAAAAATATACACGC
>JBHHXB010000258.1:0-2395 GCA_046756825.1 Nitrospiria bacterium
CCCAACTGTCTGAACACCCAGGTAAATGCGGATCCAGCAATGTCCATACTTTATCTAATATATCAGTCTGCGAGATAGCGTCCCTATACTGCTGTAAATTGCAGGAGCCATCGCGGGTTCCGACTCCGTAAGATTGGGTTTGACACCAACAACCTAAATGAGGAGGAGAAACCCGCGATGGCAGATTATGAGATTAACGTTTCTGATGGCCTTTTGTCGAACTTAATGACGGAGCAGGATGGCCTGGCGCAACTGTTGGAATCGGTATTGAATCAGGTCCTGGAGGTCCAGGCGTCGGAGCAAATCGGCGCTGAACGTTACGAGCGATCGGAGACACGGACAGCGTATCGCAACGGCCTGCGTTTAAGACAGCTTTACACCCGGGTCGGACCGCTGACGCTTCGCGTCCCGCAGTTTCGGGACGGATCTTTTTCGACCGAAATCTTCACCCGTTATCAGCGATCGGAACAGGCTTTTGTGCTGGCGCTGATGGAGATGGTGGTTAATGGTGTTTCAAGCCGCAAGGTCACGAAGATCACCGAGGCGCTGTGCGGGGCGTCCTTTTCAAAATCCACGGTCAGCCGTCTTTGCACCGTGCTGGACGCACGGCTTAAGGCCTTTAACGAAAGACCTTTGGGGTCTTTTTCCTTTCTGATCGTGGATGCCATGATGATCAAAGTCCGGAAAAACTACGCCGTGGTTTCCAAGGGGCGATCTGGCAAGCGCTGTCAGGTGCATTTTATGCGCAACGTCTTGTCTCACACGGCCTCAAAACACAAGAAAGTCATGGCCGAAGGGCTCAAACACATCCTCAATGCCGACAGCGCCAAAGAAGCCCGTCAACGTTTCGAAACCTTTTCCGGGCAAATGGGAAACATTGCAGTAAAAGCAATGCATTGTCTTGAAAACGGCCTGGAAGACGCTTTAGCCGTCATGGCCCTGCCTTCAAAATACCGGCGTCGTCTGAAATCCACCAACATGCAGGAACGGCTGATTCAGGAAGTGCGACGACGAGAGCGGGTCATTCGTATCTTCCCCAACGAGGCTTCGGCCTTACGGCTCATCGGCGCGCTCCTGGCTGAAATCCATGAGGATTGGCAGACCCGCTGCTATTTGGAGATGACTGAATTCAACGAATGGCAAGCGGAACAAAAAAACAAAAAGGACACAAATATTGTTCAGATAAAGTGAAAAACAAACCCATCATACGGAACCAAATTTACAGCAACTTTGGGACTTGACCGTCACTGCCGGGCAAACTTAAGTTGTTCGGCGGTCATTCCTCGCCTTCCCTTCCCCTTTATTGACCTATGATAAAGGAGATTCAAAATCAAAACCAAATAGGGCCGGATCTTCTCCGATGACCGCCGCCGAAAAAATGTAGAAGACATAATCGTAGGTTTCTTGCGGAATTTTGTAGTGCTTGAGCAACTTCCAAAAATTCCGCTCGCGGGGGTTTTCCGGCATACCCCGAATCAGCCGACGAACCCGGTTGTGCCCCCAATTGTACGACGCGATAACCAACAGCCCGGAGGCTTGGGCTTCACCGTTGTAGATATCCATTAAATACCGTGCTGCGGCCTTTGTCGCCTTATCGAAATGGAAACGTTCGTCCTTTGGGTCGTAATGTGGTTCCTCAAGCAAGGGCCCGGTTTGAAGGCCGTAGTGCATTGCTGTCTCCGGAATAAACTGCCAAATCCCCTTGGCAATCCCAAACCGTGTTCTCGGACCGACAATGCGCTGCTTGAAATCACTCTCCTGCAGTGCCAAATAAAAAAACTGAAAAGGCAAATGATTGTTCAAAAGCGTCGTGCGGACCATTCCTGTGTACCCCTTTGTGTCCGCGCGATGCATGGCGGTATTTAAGCGTCCCGTCGACTGCCATTTCCGGATGTAGCGGTGCACCTCCTTCACAAAGGCATCAGGGATGTTGAGTTCACATTCGCCGAAAATCCGGGCGACACGCATAATCAGTCGATCTTCGGGGCTGAGATCCCGATTTTCGTAAAGACCGAGTTCCTTAATATGATTATTGTATCGCTGGGTCATTACCTCAAATTCAGTTCTTTTTTTGAGCATTGCCTCTCTTTGGGTTGAATCAGCCCGTGACAGGACCACCGACTCGATTTGACCCACCTGGATCGGACCCGGCACAACACAATACGCACACGGAACGCACGTCTGGCGGCACTTCATGCCTTTTTTCGCTATCTGGCAGCGACGGATCCCCGCTTCTTAGCCAGGGCCCAATCCGTACTCGGCGTGCCCTTCAAGCGCCAGGCGCATCCGGTAGAGGAATATTTAGAGCGGGAGGAGGTGGCCTGCCTGTTCCGTCACATTGATCCCCTTAAAAGCCGAGCACGACGGGATGAGGCTATCTTGCGGCTGTTGTATA
>JBHHXB010000259.1:0-2378 GCA_046756825.1 Nitrospiria bacterium
ACGGATGCGGTCGCGCACCTTGACTGCCAATGCGGGATTTTTCCCTTGCGTGGAGACCGCGACAGCCACGTCTTTTTCCGAAAAACCGGCGGGCACGAGGAAGTCTCCCGGAACCGATTGATCCGCGATATTGACCCAAATGCCTGCCGCTTCCGCCTCTTCCGCCACAGCACGATTCACCTCGGGCTGGTTCGTCGCGGCAAAGGCCAGCGCCGCGCCGTATAAATCCCCGCTTTGACAAGCTCGCTGGATGAGGCGGATTTTTCGCTCTTTCCCCCAAAGGCTCAGATTCGGCGTAAAGTTTAAGCTAACCACGGTGACATCCGCGCCGGAGGCGAGCAATCGGCCGACCTTCCGCTCGGCGACAGCGCCGCCCCCGATCACAACGGCCCGCCGGTTTTTTAAATTCAAAAAAATCGGATAAAGATCAGGTTGATCGCTGTCCACGGCAAACTAGGAAGCCACCTGCAATTGAGGCTGAATCTTTTGAATTTTGGGCGCAAAGGACGATTGAGGATATTGTTTGAGCAACTGTTCAAATATCTCGGCGGCCCTGGCGTGATCCCCCTGCTCAAATTGCGAACGTCCCAGAAAATAGAGTGTTTTTTCCTGGAGCACGTCTTCGGGCGCACGGGTCAGGATTTTTTCAAAACGCGCAATGGCGGCGGGATAGGCCTTGGTCTTGTAATAAAAATGGCCGATCATAAATTCGTGATTGGACTCTCGCGTCTTGAGCTGCTTGATTTTTTCCGCGGCTTCCTCCACGTAGAGCGACTGCGGGTACTGCGACACGACTTTTTGAAAAGCCGCCATCGCCTTTTCCATCGGCCCGGGATCGCGGTCAATAGTATTGAGCTGCACATAATAACTCATGGCCAGTTTAAATTGCGCGAAGGCCGCCATACGGTGAAAGGGATGGAGCATCAAAAAGCGGTCAAACTCGGCCACGGCCTCAATGTAATCCTTCTTCACATAAAATGCCTCGCCCCGCTTCAGCAGCGTGATGGCGTCATAGGTATTTTCCGAGTCCTCATTGGTATCGACGATTTTTTCATCCACACCCAACAGCGACAAGAGCTCCGATTTTTCCTCAGTCCCCGTGCATCCGGTCAATAAAAACGCGATCAGAACCCATCCGATACGACGAAACATCGTGCAACCCCTCAACATTCAATCGGGTCATAAATATCAGATCCACTTTCAAATCGCAAGAAAGTGCGAAAGGGATTTACCTTAAATGCTCGGGACACAGAAAACGCCATTGAGATCAACGCTATCAATGGATTAACACAAACTGCTATACTTTTTTCACGATGCCGACATCAGTGATTGGAACGGGCCGGGCGCTTCCCAGGCGCTTGGTGAGCAACAAAGAACTGGCGGAATCCCTCAATATCCGCCCGGACGACATCATCCGAAAAACAGGGGTTGCAAGCCGTTATTGGGCCGGGCCGGATGATACAGCCTCATCGCTGGCGGTAGAGGCGTCACTCAAAGCCCTTCAATCCGCCGGGCTTTCGGCGGGTGCCGTTGACTTGATTCTCGTGACCACAACCACCCCGGATATGTACTTTCCTTCCACGGCCTGTTTGGTTCAAAAGGGTTTGGCCGAACTGCCGGGGGGCGCGAACAACATCCCCGCCTTCGACATTAACGCCTCCTGCTCCGGATTTATTTACGCCCTGTCCATCGCCGATCAATATCTCAAAAGCGGGGAGGCAAAGACCGTGCTCGTCGCCGCCACGGATGTGAAGTCCCGTTTTATTGATGCGAAAGACCTTTCCACGGCGATCTTGTTCGGAGACGGCGCGGGGGCCGTCGTTTTAAAAAACGGGCCGCGCGGTATTCGGAAAATCACTTTGGGCGCGGATGGCGCGCATCATCAACTGGTGCATCTCCCGGCCGGCGGCTCGGCACTTCCCATGACATTGGAGACACTGAAAACGGGTCGGCATTTTATGTCGATGGCGGGAAAAAGGCTGTTTCGCGTGGCGGTCAGAAAAATGGCGACCTCGCTGAGCGATTTTTTAGCGGAAGCAGAACTGCAAACGGATGAAATCGACTGCTTTGTTTTTCATCAAGCCAACCGGAGGATTTTGGAGGCCGTGTTCAAACGCCTTGAAATCCCTCAGTCAAAAGCAGCCCTCTGTCTCGAAAAATACGGCAACACCTCTTCCGCCACCATTCCCGTCGCCCTGGACGCCGCATTAGAGGCCGGCAAGATTAATGCGGGTGACCGCGTGGTGTTCACCGCCTTTGGCGGCGGGGTGACTTGGGGGAATGTGTTGATCGATTGGTAAATGAGAGGGCGACACTCTTTCTCTTTGAAAATCGCTCATGCTATAATCCACGCGTCCTTTGTATGAATAGCTTCTTTA
>JBHHXB010000260.1:0-2351 GCA_046756825.1 Nitrospiria bacterium
GAGAGGGGATTCAAATCAGGCGGCCTGCTTTATCACACGATAAAGCAGGCCGCCTATAAGGGTTGGTTTTTTTTGATGGTTTAGTGAAAATCAGATTATTCGCCGACGGCCTTCGTTTTTTCCTGCATTTGCTCAACAATCTGGGTAAATCCGGCAGGGTCATGGGCGGCGATTTCAGCCAGGACTTTTCGGTTCAGCGCAATCCCGGCTTTTTTTAAGCCTTCCATAAACCGGCTGTAGGTTAAGCCATTCAAGCGGGCGGCGGCGTTAATCCGCGCAATCCACAAGCGTCTGAAGGCCCGTTTTTTATTCCTGCGGTCACGATAGGCGTAAAGAAGCGATTTATCCACCGCTTCGGTCGCCGTTCTAAATAATTTGCTTTTTGCGCCAAAATACCCCTTGGCCATTTTTAGACGCGCTTTGCGCCGCTGCCGGGTCTTCGGGCCGCCTTTTGCTCTGGGCATACTTTTTACTCCTTAGATTCTAAAAACAGGGTCTATCATTTATAGATAGGGCAAGGCACGGCAGAGGCCTTTCGCCTCTCCCTTGGACACCAGTGTGCTGCCGCTCATATTTCGTTTTTGTTTTGCGGACTTGTGCGTCAGCAGGTGTCTTTTCCCCGCCTTATTCCGCTTCAATTTACCGGACCCGGTTTTCTTAAACCGCTTCGCCGCGCCCCGATGTGTTTTTATTTTAATCTTCATGATTCTCCTTTAACTGATTTCGGGGCTAAAACCATGGTCATGTTCCGCCCTTCAAACTTGGGAGCATACTCCGGTTGCCCGACTTCTTCCAGTTGTTTTTGCACCTGAGCCATAATTTCCCAGCCTTTTTGCCGATAAGCCATTTCACGCCCGCGAAACATGAGGGTGATTTTAACCTTGTTTCTTGCCTGAAGAAAGTCCTTTGCATGGTTAATTTTAAATTCCAGGTCATGCTCTCCAGTGTAGGGGCGAAACTTCACTTCCTTGAGATGCCCGCCCTTCTGAGCAGACTTGAGAGAACGCTCTTTCCGGCTGAGTTCGTACTTATACTTTCCAAAATCCATGATGCGGCAGACAGGCGGTTTCGCCGCTGGGGCAACCTCCACAAGATCCAGGCCATATTCGACACCTTTTTTCATGGCGTCCTGGGGAGACATGATGCCAAGTTGCTCGCCTTCCGGCCCGATAACGCGGACCTCCCTTTCCCGGATATCCTGGTTGACCCGCATCCGTTTGCTGCCTTGCGGTTTGTTTTTATCTCTCAGCGACATTCACCTCCGTTTTTTGCCGTTTTTGCGCAATTTCTTCTTGAATTTGACGAATACACGAATCAAAGGACATCACGCGGGTTTGGCCGTCTCTTCCCCGAATAGCAACACTTTGCTCCGAAACTTCCTTGTCTCCCACCACCAGCATGTAGGGGATTTTGAGTAATTGGGCTTCACGAATTTTAAGCCCCATCTTTTCGCTCCGGTGATCCACCTCGCTCCGGATTCCCGTGTCCTGAAGTGCACTCTGCAGTTTATCGGCGTATTCCCGGTGATGCTCCGTGATGGGGATGACTTTTGTCTGCACGGGGGCCAGCCAGGTCGGAAAGGCACCGGCATAGTGCTCAATCAGGACGCCGAAGAAGCGCTCGATGGATCCCATCAAGGCCCGGTGGATCATAATGGGCTGATGGGCCTTGCCGTCGCTTCCGCGATAAGTCATCTCAAAACGCTCGGGAAGGTTGAAATCCACCTGAACAGTCGTACACTGCCAGGAACGGCCCAGGGAATCCTTAATCTTCATGTCGATCTTCGGCCCGTAAAATACCCCCTCTCCCGGATCAATGTCATAGGAGAGGCCTTTCTGCTTCAGCGCGCCTTCCAGGGCGGAGGTGGCCTGCTCCCAGTGATCAAGGCCGCCGACATATTTTTCGGGCCGCGTTGATAAATAGATATCGTAGTTTTCAAATCCAAATGTGCCCAGCACATACGTGGTGAAATCGAGCACCTTCAAGATTTCAGATTCGATTTGATCGGGACGGCAGAAAATATGTGCGTCGTCCTGTGTAAAGCCGCGCACACGAAGCAGGCCGTGCAATACACCGGAGCGCTCATAACGGTAAACGGTGCCCAACTCCCCCCAGCGAAGCGGCAGATCCCGAAAGCTTCTGAGCGACGATTTATAAATCATGATGTGGAAGGGGCAGTTCATGGGCTTGACTTGATACGGGGTGCCGTCCACATCCACGGCGTTGTACATATTTTCCTTGTAGAACGAGAGATGCCCGCTTTGCTGCCACAAGTCCTGCTTGGCCATGTGGGGAGTCGCGACAAATTCATATCCTGCCTTCAGATGCGCCTCGCGCCAAAAATCCTCAAG
>JBHHXB010000261.1:0-2341 GCA_046756825.1 Nitrospiria bacterium
CCGAAGCTGATCGAGGTTCTTCAAACGGCGGAAAACAACGGCTAAACGGCCTCCTCGTGTGACCGCATCATCCCTGGAGATTTTTAATATTTCGACGATGTCAGGCCGTCGGCTTCATTTTTGTTCGAACGGATTTCTTGTCGGCATCAAAAAAAGGTATACTAGGCTCGACCGGAGCCTGGAGAAAAAATGCCGAAAAAGATGACGAACCGCCGTACGAAAATTGTCGCGACCTATGGCCCCGCAATCCATTCCCCTGAAACCCTTGCCCGATTGATGAAGGCGGGCGTGAATGTCTTTCGTCTCAATTTTTCACACGGCACGCAAAAAAGTCACGCGGAAGCCATCCGCCTGATTCGACAGGTGTCGGCGCAGCAGGGCGCGTTGGTCGCCATTCTTCAGGATCTTCAGGGCCCAAAGGTGCGGATCGGCCCATTGCAGGCGCCTTCCTATGTGCTTAAACGCAACGCGCTCTTTCGCTTGTTCAACGACATGAGGCCGGGAACGGACGACGGGGCTTCGACGGACTATCCCGATCTATGGGAAAAAGTCTCGGCCGGAGACCAAGTCTTAATCAATGACGGAAAAATCGTTTTAAAAGTCCTTGAAATAAAAGCTAAAGACATTGCTTGCCGCGTGCTTGAGGGCGGGGTTTTAACGGAACACAAAGGCGTCAATGTGCCGGGACGGGACTTGGGTTTTCCCGCCTTGACCGAAAAGGACCGGGATGATTTGGCCTTCGGGCTGTCTCAGGAGGTCGATTATATCGGGCTTTCAATGGTTCGCACGGCGGAAGATGTTGTCACGGTGAAGCAGCTGGTGCGGCGAGCGAGTAAGAACACGCCGATTATCGCGAAACTGGAGCAGGCCCAGGCCATCGAACACTTGTCGGAAATCATGGCGGTTTCCGACGGCGTGATGGTGGCCCGTGGTGATCTCGGCGTGGAAATTCCACTGGAGCAAGTGCCGCTGCTTCAGAAAAAAATCATCAAAATGGCGAATGAGGCCTGCATCCCCGTCATTACGGCGACGCAAATGCTGGAGTCGATGATTGAAAATACCCGGCCCACGCGTGCGGAGGCCTCGGACGTGGCGAACGCGATCTTTGACGGCACGGACGCTGTCATGCTTTCGGGCGAAACCGCTACAGGGAAATATCCCGTTCGCACAGTTCAGGTGATGGCGCGCATCATCACCACAGTTGAAAGAGAATTGCCCCCGATCCACATTTCCCCGGAGAAAGGGCTTTCGATCCCCGAGGCGGTCAGCCAGGCCGCCTGTCATTTGGCCACGCACATGGATGCGAAGGCCATTGTGACCTCAACCCTTTCGGGCGGCTCCGCGCGGCGGCTTTCGAAATACCGGCCCGGTTTTCCGATTTTTGCCTTTACCCCCTTGCCCGGTGTGGCCAGACGGATGAATCTATACTGGGGGGTTTACCCGAGCAACATGGCCATGCTTGAAAAAAGAGAGGATATTTTTGAGGAGATGATCCACCTGATTCGTTCGGAAGCGTTTGCAAAACAGGGGGATCTGCTTGTCATGGTGACGCAATCCCCGCGCCGGGGTAGCAAGGATGCGCAACCGCCGACGGACCTCATCAAAGTCCATCAACTTTAGGCAAACAGGATTCCTGCTGCTGGATGGGATTGCCGTTCAATCGCATTTATTAGATGGACTTTAAAACACGAAAACAGCCTTCACGCTACACCCGCATGATGTTTTTCTTTTCCATCAGAAGGTCGAGCATCTTACCGCTGAGTTTTTCCTGCACGGAGTTTTGTTTTAGGCGCGCCCGCAGGTTCGAGAAATCGACACAATCGAGTTTCTGGTCCTGATTGAAGCAGGAAAACACGGGGTCGGTTTCCTCTCCGGTGGCGGGATCAACATGCTTTTGCAGGCACTGGGCACAGACTTCCTTCATCATGCACTGCATGGGGGAGTTGATGCTGCCGATACCGACATGATCCGGGTTCAAATACGGCGCAAGCGAAGTATGACGCGCCGTTTTTACGGCCTCCATCATGCGGTCGGAGCCGATGGCAATGATGCGGTTGACTTCTTTCAGCGAAATAGGGATGTCCCCCAACTCGCCTTTTGAATAGGAGATCATGGCCTGCACAATGTTGCCGACAAAGGTTTTGTCTTCGGGCCGCCGGGGTTGTATGGCATCGCCCGCATCGACACTCCAGACAATGACGTCGGAGGCTGCCTCGATTTCCTCTATCTTGTAGACATCCTCCGGTTTTTTGTATCCGGCGAAGTAAATGACTTTGTTTCCCTTGGCCCGCATTGCCTTTCCGATGGAAAACAGCACGGCGTTGCCTAAGCCCCCGCCCGC
>JBHHXB010000262.1:0-2316 GCA_046756825.1 Nitrospiria bacterium
CAATCACCGGTTCGGGCTCGATCACCGGTTCGGGCTCAATCACCGGTTCGGGCTCGATCACCGGTTCGGGCTCGATCACCGGTTCGGGCTCGATCACCGGTTCCGGCTCGATCACCGGTTCGGGCTCAATCACCGGTTCGGGCTCAATCACCGGTTCGGGCTCAATCACCGGTTCGGGGGGTGGCTTTGGCTGTGCTTTGGGTTTCGGAGGAGGCGGGGGAGGCACGGGCGCAACTTTCTTGACCTCGGATTCCACGTGTGGCGCCAGCAGGCTGAGCCGAAGCGGCGCAGGAGGGGGCGGAGGAAGGTTGTCGGGGGGGAAGCGATACCACAGCATCAGACTACCGTGCAGCAGCAAAGCAACCAAGAGAGCCACGTTAAATTGCAGACGGGTGTGCATCATCGGAATTTTAAGGTGCGGCGGGCGTCGTCGTGAATAAAGCGATATTGCT
The DNA here is from genome assembly GCA_046756825.1 of Nitrospiria bacterium. Classification (GTDB taxonomy): domain Bacteria; phylum Nitrospirota; class Nitrospiria; order SBBL01; family JAADHI01; genus JAADHI01. Next base: position 453 of record JBHHXB010000262.1, read on the forward strand.
TCCGCCTGCCGCGCGGACTTCATCCATGACCATGATCAATTGCTGCACCGCCGTACGCGCATCGCTTTTGACAGCGACAGCGCGGCCCCCGTCCGCTTCGAGCAGAGGCACGAGCGCCGCGCGTACGGCGCTCAACTGAATCGCATCGCCGTTGAGGGTTAAGTTCCCCATTTGATCCACAGTCAACGTGATTGGCGGCAAATCCGTCTGTTGCGCGCTTTTGGATTCCGGGAGCGTCAAATCAATGGCCTCCGGCACGAGAAAGGTGCTGGTCAGCATAAAAAACACCAACAGCAGGAAGACCACGTCAATAAGCGGCGCCATGTCCAACTGAGCGCGGATGCGCGAGCGGCCTTCAAACACCATAGTGTTCCTCCTCTAAAGCGGCCTCTTCAAGTACTTGTTCCCCGGTGTTTTTATTAAAATAAAGCAGAATCCGGACACAGGCGTCATTCATGGCCGCGCGGACTTTATCCACCTCCCCTTCCAAATAATAAAAAGCCGCCATAGAGGGAATCGCCACGGTCAGGCCGAAGGCCGTGGTTAAAAGCGCCTCCCAGATCCCGCCCGAAAGGAGCGCGGGATCGACCCGGCTGCCCGCCGCTTCAAGACGCATGAAGGCGTTAATCATGCCGATAACCGTGCCGAGCAGACCGAGCAAGGGGCTCAAATGAGCAATGGATGAAAGCCCCCGCAGACAGGATTCTAGATTGCGGATCTCGGCGGAGCCCACGCGGCTGACTTCGGCGTCCACATCCTTGGGCGGCATGGCCGGATCCATGCCGCAGCGAAGCGCGCTCCGCATGACCTGGGCGACCGGGTTACGCTGATTGCTCAAGGCGTGGAGGGCCTCGCCAGGCCCGTCCGCGCTTAAGGCACTGAGACTCTTTTCAACAAAACCCATGCGAAAGATGCCGCTTTGAATATACTGATACAGCTTCACTAGAATGATGGCCGTCGCCAAAATCGAGAGGGACAGCAACACATACATCACCGGCCCGCCTTGCTGAAGCAATTTATAAAACGTCATCTTTTCCCGCTATTTCTCCGCATCGCTCAATCGCGGCCGTCAGTTCATCGTGACCTCGATACCCGCGTAGCCAAAGAGCGGCATGCCGGGGCGAGGGCCGTGCGGCTGACGCGACACGATGTATTCCTCGTCGAACAGGTTTTGCACGCCACCAAAAAGTTTCACATTTTCAGTGATGCGGTGAAAGCCCGTCACGTCGGTCACAAAGTAGCTGTCGGTTTTTCCAAAACGTGCATCGGGGTCTCCCGCGCCATTCACCTGCAAACCAGTGTTATTCGCACTGGCGAAGGTTTCATCCACATAGGTTCCCGAAATAAAAATTCCGCACGCATCCGTTTCCACGCCTGTCCCGACACTTAAGACCCACTCCGGCACATAGGGCACCTTGTTGCCTTTTTTGCCGAAGCTGAAAATGGACTCCGCGTCGGTGGACCGGGCGTCATTTTGCTGCTCCGCGTTGGTATAAGTCAAGGTCAAAAACCAGGGGTTGCGGACTTTCCATTGATTCGCAATGCCCGGATCAATCTGCGTCGAAAACTCAAGGCCATAAGTATCGACTTCGCCAAAATTCTCGTCATCGCCGCTGCCCGTCCCGCCGACATTGTCCGTCACGACCAAGTCTTCAAACCGGGTATAAAACAAGACGGCTTCAGCAGCCAGGGCCTGTCTCCGGTTGGTGTAACGTGCGCCCGTCTCAAAGGCCAGACTGGTTTCCTCATCAAGACCGCCTCGCGTCCCTCGAGGACTGGGCGGCGAAAAACCGCGATGCACACCGCCGAAAGCCGTCAAATCCTCGTTCACGCGATAGGACACGCCTAAGCCGCCGGCCACCAG
>JBHHXB010000263.1:0-2314 GCA_046756825.1 Nitrospiria bacterium
CTACAGCTGAGCACGTTTTGATACATGCCTAGCTTCCAAGCTCCGAGAGCCAACCTTTTTGAGTGACCCCAAAGAGTAAGAAAAAATGTACGTTTTCAATAAAAAACGCCCTGAAAGCGGTATCAGAGAAAAACTTCAACACGCTTACAGGGCGATAACTGCACCTTGTGCAGCTAACATCAATTAAAAAGATGTCAGGTATTAAACAAGGGTCTTTTTAAAGCCGACCTTGCTGATTTCAAAACCCTCTTTGACTTGATCAATGGGGACCATTTTGATCGCATGGTGTTTTGCGAGATCATCACAAATACCGACACAGATTTCGCAGCCCTTGCAACGATCCACGGCGACATAGGCCGTGCCCCGCACTTCATCGTAGAGTATGGTGTTTCCTTCAGGACAAAACTGCGTGCAAAGACGGCATTTGGTCGCACCACAAATCCCGGTATCAACTTCCGCTACTGTGTACATCAAATTCTCCTTCTATACAAAATTAATTCGCGCCAACACCGACGGTCTGCTCACTCTCCGTATTTGTGTCTTCAGCCCATTTATCCCAGCCGCGCTCAATGGCATACTCTCGTGCGGCTTTTGCAACATCCATGTTTTTTTGAACGAGTTCGGCTTTCTTCGCAAACTTTCTCTCGATGACGCTATCTAATGCGGCTGTTCCGCCAGAGGTCACAATCCCTTTGCCGATGAAGCGTTCCTTGATGGATTGCCCGATGGCGTCCGGGTTCGGCATGCCCAAGATCCCTGCGATGGCGCCCACCATGCCCATATTGGTAGCAAGATCCGTTCCGCCAATATCCACAGCCAGTCTTGAGGCGGGGACATGAAAAATTGTGGCATTCATTTCACGAAGTTCTCTTTCCTCGTCAGGATTAAGTGGCAGCTCTGTTTCGCTATTGATAATCACAACGCCGTTGGGTTTCAGCCCAGTATAAAACGGCATGGTATAGGACTTACCATGGGTAATCACCTGGGTATGGAAAATGACGATCACATTAGGGTAAATGATTTCACCGATTTCATAAATGGCATCCTCGGCAATCCGGACATAGCTTTCAACCGGGGCCATTCGTTTTTCAGAGCCGAAAAACGGGACCATCGTACTTTCCCCTTTGTCGATAATCACGCCGTTACTTAAGACATGTGAAGCAGTAACCACCCCCTGTCCGCCAATGCCCGCCATCCGGACACTGTATCGCTTCGCTTTTGGTTTTGACATGCTCCCCCCTTCCTGGTAGATCAGATGTGCTTGAATAGTTATTTCGCTGCTCTGCGAAGTCGTTTTCTTTCCTTTTCGCTTTCGTCCCAATAGGTCTTCGCTTCATCACTGAAATACTCGACGAAGCCGTAACGGTCTTTTTCAACCTCCCGCGCATCGTCCATGACCTTGGGTGTCGGAATCGCGTATTCGATGTTGCATGAGGTGTAGGCCTGAATAAAAGTTGGCCCCACTTCACGGGCGATCAACACAGCCTTGCGCACCGTGTTGGCCACACGCGTCGGGTTTGTCGGCGAGATTCTCGCGGTATAGGCCACGCCCGCCGTTTTCGCCAGGCCGAGCATATCCATTTTCTCGTACTTTTTCCCGGTCGGAGCCATCTTCATGACCATCCCTTTTTGCGTCATGCCGCTGTCCTGACCGCCAGTGTTGCCGTAGACTTCATTGTCCAGCATGATGGTCGTGAATTTTTCCTTCCTGAACCAGCTGTGCATGACCGCATGGAAGCCGATGTCCGCAAGCCCACCGTCACCCGCCATGACGACGACATCTTTTGCCTGATCCTTAAAACGAATTTCAAGCCCTCTCTTGAGCCCAGTCGCCACAGCATTGGTATCGCCGTAATTGCCATAGACGAAAGGCACGGCTCCCTGCGTGATCGCCAGTCGTCCGCAACCCGCAGTCCCACAGATGACCGTATGCTCCAAGCTAGGAAGTCCTACATATACCAGGCGAATAAACAGTGTCATCGCGCAGCCGGCGCACATGGGATGTTCTTCAAGGGCCTCTTTGAAGGAGCCGAGCTCCGAGACCTTCCGCTGCTTGAAAAAAGGACCGTCTTCGAGCAAGTCCTGATATTCTTTCGGCAAATAGTCTTGAAACCCCGGCGCGGCCTGAATCGTTTTTAATGACATATTGTATTTCTCCCTTACTTAGTCGAATTTGTAATGGTTTCCAAAATCAGCTCCGTGGGCATGGTCATCCCGCCAAACACCCGCGGCCCGGCAATTACACGGTCACCCCCTTGAATCGAGGCCTTCACTTCTTTAGAGAGCCATCCAACATAGTTAAACTCTGGAACAA
>JBHHXB010000264.1:0-2309 GCA_046756825.1 Nitrospiria bacterium
ATGCCGATCACGCCTTTCTGCTTTCCTTTGAAGACATCATTCAGCGAACACCCCGGTTTTGCGAGGCGCTTTTTGAATTTTTGAATGTCCCGTTTCAGAAAGACTATTTAGCACCACTGAAAAAAGATCTTTAATCTCAGGGAAATCCGCATTGAGCGCAAAAAAACACTCCAGATTTAAACAGATTGTTCTTGGACATTTGAAACAGGTGAAGAGTGCGCTCTTTGTCGCCGGCATATGCATGACAGGGTTTACCATCACGGAGCTGCTCACGCCCTGGCCGCTCAAACTGATTTTTGACTACGTTCTTCTTAAAAATCCGGTCCCTCCGAATCTCTCTTATTTTTCGGATGTTTTGAAAGACGAGCCTTTTTTATCCGTGGCGGTTCTGTCGGGATTGATTCTCGTGATCGCCGCCTTCAGGGGGTTTTTCTCATATTTTCAGTTGTTTATCACTTCACGTATCGGGTTTCAACTGGTCTTTAATCTAAGACAAGAGCTGTTCTCTCATTTGCAGACCCTTTCGCTTTCATTTCATACCCGGGCGAAATCCGGCGAATTGCTCACCAGAATCACGAGCGACACGAAGGCCTTAAAAGACATTTTTTCCGAATCCGCTCTGGTGTTTGTGTCGCATTTGATGACGATTATCGGCATGTTTGTCATCATGTTTTTTTTGAACTGGAAATTGACGCTCATTGCGTTCACAACCTTTCCCGTTCTGATCTACACGCTTTTTTACCTTTTTCGGAAAATAAAAAAAACGGCAAAAAAACAGCGAAAAAAAGAAGGGAAAGTCGCCTCTCGCATCATGGAGCTCGTGACGATGATTCCCCTGGTGCAGTCCTACGCACGGGAAGAATATGAAGAGGCGCGTTTTGAGGCCGAAAACGCGGGCACATTGGAAGAGTCCATTCGTATTGCCCGAATGGTTGCGGGCACCTCCCGCTCGGTCGAGGTCATCAGCGCGCTGGGTATTTTCGCCGCGGTTTTTTTCGGATCGCTGCAAGTCATGGAAGGAAGTATGTCCCCGGGGGATTTGCTCGTCTTCGCATCCTATCTGACAAATATGTTCAACCCGATCAAGAAGGTCGCGAAGCTTTCGACCAAGTTTTCAAAGGGCATGGCCAGCGCCGACCGCATTGAGGCCCTGCTGGACATTGAACCGACGATCCAAGACATCCCCGATGCCATCGTTGTTCAAAAATTATCTGGGGAAATTGAATTTAAGGATGTCTCCTTTCACTACGATGAAACGACACCGGTGCTCAATCAGGTGTCCTTCACGATCGCGCCGAGGCAACGCGTCGCCCTGGTGGGAGGCTCCGGCGCGGGGAAGTCCACGATTACAAAACTCCTTCTCCGTCTTTACGACTTCCATGAAGGCGAGATTCTGATTGACGGCGTGGACATCCGCCGCTACAAACGGGACGCGCTTCGCCGCGAAATCGGCATTGTTTTACAGGATGCCATCCTGCTCGGGACGACGATTCGTGAAAACATCTCTTACGGCAAACCGGATGCCACGGAGGAAGAGATTACGGCCGCCGCGCGCTACGCTCACGCGGATGCGTTTATCGACCATTTACCCGACGGATACGACACCGTGCTCGGAGAACGCGGGAGCACCCTGTCCGGTGGACAACGTCAGCGCATCGGGATTGCACGGGCCATCATTCGGGAGCCCTCTGTTCTGATCCTCGACGAGCCGATGTCCGCGGTGGATGCCCAATCCGCAAAATTCATACGGGAATCCATGCGCAGATTTCAGAAAGGCAAGACCTGCCTGGTAATTATTCATCAGTTCGACGACATGGAGGACTATGATCAAATTATCGCATTAAAGGGTGGTCAGGTAGTCGAGGTCGGCACACATGATGAGCTTATCGCCCGTAACGGCTACTACACGGAGCTTTACCGCGACCAGGGTTTTTCAGAGCGTTTATAGTTCTTGAAGCACCCCTGTTTCGGCTGCATTCGGTCTTCAACTGACCTTGGAAAATCACAAAGTACCCTGATAAGATCAAGATATTTTCAGCTTAGGTACAAAGCTATCCGCTCCAACCATATAGTTTTCCTCGTATTTTTGAGAGAGTGTACGACGGATGGCAGGAGAAGATTTTGGAATAGCACTTTGTTGGTCTCTCAGCCTAGGGAGATGTTCTGCCTGTAAAATAGACCCCACATCCATCACGCAAACACCAAGATGGAACCCCCGGCGGGACTATCGGATAAGATCCAGAAAAAACTGCATGGGGTTTCTCATGAGGTAATCTCCTTTCCAGATACAAAGAAAGAGGCGCATTTTC
>JBHHXB010000265.1:0-2291 GCA_046756825.1 Nitrospiria bacterium
CATCATGTCTCCGATGGATCATACTTTTCCAGAGCATCGTAGGGATTTTTTTCACGACGCGCAATTTGTCTGATGAGCCTGTCTTGAAAAGGAATGCCGCTTTGTGATGCCGTGAATCTTTCATAGAGAAGCCATTTCAGCTCTTCCCGGGCAAAGCGTTCTCTTTTGTCTCGAACGGCCCTTTTTTTGGGCATCAATCTTTCCAGTTGCGAAACCAGCGTTTTAATGCCCGTGCCTTTTTCCGCCGATACAGGGATGGCCGGGCGCTCCGGACGCATTTCTTCAAGCTCTTGGATGAACGCGGCACCATCCAGAATGTCCGCTTTGTTGACGGCGATCACATCTCCGATTTCAAGCAGGCCCGATTTCATCGTTTGGACGATATCGCCCATGCCGGAGGTCAACACGAGCAAGACCGTTTCCGCCAGGCGGGCGATGTGAATTTCATCCTGCCCCACACCGATGGTTTCAATCAAGATAATGTCCTTCCCCATGGCGTCCAGAATATGAATGGCGTCAAAAAGGCCGGGGCTTAAGCCGCCTAGGCGTCCCTGGGTGGACAGGCTGCGGATAAAAACATCCCTGTCGAGAAAATGCGGCTGCATCCGCAAGCGATCCCCCAGAATCGCGCCCCCGGAGAGCGGACTCGTCGGGTCCACCGCCAACACCCCCATCTTTTTCTTCTTGTGACGAAAGCCCGTAATGAGATGATTCACCAGGGTGCTTTTGCCCGTCCCCGCAGGCCCGGTAATGCCGATGAGTCTGGCCTGGCCGGTGTGAGGATAAAGACATTTTAGATGGGGCCGGGCTTCGGGCTCCCTTCGCTCCGCCAGGGTGAGCAACCTGGATGCCGCGCGCAAATCTCCTTTCAGGATTTGATCGACAAGATGCGATCCCTTATTGGAGGAGTGTTTTTGCAATGATCGCTCTCTGGATTTCCGACGTCCCCTCGCCGATTTCACACAGTTTGGCGTCCCGATAAAGGCGCTCAACCTCGGCCTCCTGCATAAACCCGAAGCCCCCATGAATCCGAACCGCCTGACTCGTGGCGCGGTGCGCGACTTCGGAGGCAAACAGTTTCGCCTCCGAGGCGGCGGTTACGTAGGATTGCTGGTGATCTTTCAGCCATGCGGCCCGATAAACCAGGAGACGGGCGGCCTCGATTTCGGTCGCCATATCCGACAATTTCGTTTGTATGGCCTGAAACGTACCGATTTTATTACCGAATTGCCTGCGTGCCACAGCGTAACGCAGGGAGCGCTCCATTGCGCCGCGCGCCAATCCGACGGCCATCGCGCCAATGCCGATTCTTCCGCCGTCTAAAATCCTGAGTGCATCCTCATAGCCCCGGTTTCGCTCACCGACCAGGTTTTCCTTTGGGATGCGAAGATGCTCAAAATGCAGGGCGGCCGTATCGGAGGCGCGGACACCAAGCTTCTTTTCGGCGGGCCCGACGACGAGACCGGGCGTGCCCTTTTCGACGATAAAGGCCGAAATCCCCTTCTTGCCTCGATCGGGATTCGTCTTCGCCATAATGACATACACCCCCGCCGTCGAACCCTGCGTGATAAAAAGTTTTCCGCCATTGATCACCCAGGCATCCCCCGAAAGCACCGCCGTCGTCTCAAGCGCCGCAGCGTCCGAGCCGGAGGCTGGCTCCGTCAAACCCCACGCACCCAGCACTTCACCGCGTGCCAGCGGCGTAACGTATTTTTGACGCTGTGTCTTGCTTCCGAAACGAAAGAGGTGGGCGGTACAAAGTGAATTATGGGAGGCCGTTATCAGCGCCACAGCGCCATCAACAGCGGCGATTTCCTCAATGATGACGGCCAGAGCCAAGGCATTCAAGCCCGCGCCACCGTAAGTTTCGGGAATGGTGACACCGAACAGCCCCAACGCAGCCATCTTCGGAATGATGTCATGCGGAAACGCGCAATGCTCGTCCCGAAGACGCGCACCCGGCGCAATCTCCCTGAGAGAGAAGTCTCGAACAGTGGCTTGAAGCAAGGCTTGCGCTTCGGATAAATGAATTTCGATTTTCTATTCCCCCGGAATGAAATAAACATCTGTCACAAGAAATTGAGGCTTTTTGAGGAAGCGGGCTTTGACGGGCATCCCTATTTTCACCGACGCCTCCGCCGCGCCGATCAGACGTGAAAGAAACAAAGTCTCCACACCCTCAAACTCGACAAGAATCAAGTTGAACGGCGTTTCTTTTAGGGAGCGCTCCCCTCCAAAATAGCAGGTCGTAAAGGTATGCACCTTCCCCGTCAGCGGCAGTGGCACCCAGT
>JBHHXB010000266.1:0-2291 GCA_046756825.1 Nitrospiria bacterium
ACGAAACTCTGGGCGAAGAAGGCCCCATGGCGTCCTGTTCCGTGGCGGCGCAGAAGAAGGCGTTGCAGAAAACACCAATAAACACAATCCCTTTCTTAAAGAGCTTGGATTGCCGCCTCTTCCACAGTAAGATCGTAAAGACCAATTAAAGCGTGTATACGCGCCCTAAACAACCCGGTTTTGACATGCCTCTGACTAATAAGGATACCTGTCGTTGTCTCTAAAGCCGAAACTCCCCTTGTTTCTTGCAATTGACCAAGGCGGGCATGCCAGCCGCGCACTCGTGTTCGATGCGAAAGGCACTGTGGTTTCCGAAGGGCACTGCACAGTCCAAACAGACCGGCCTCAGACCGGCCGGGTTGAGCATAATGCCGAGGCCTTGATTGAATCCGTCCGGCAAGCCATCCTGGAGGCTGTTTCTCCCTTGGGGGATGCGGGGCGCGCACGGCTTACGGCTGCGGGGCTGGCCACGCAGCGCTCCACCGTGGTTTGCTGGCATCCCGATACAAAAGAAGCTCTATCGAAAATTATTAGCTGGCAAGACCGGCGGGCGGCGGCATGGATGGTGGGTTTTCAGAAAGACGCCGCCGATATTCGCGAGCGCACCGGCCTTTACCCCTCTCCTCACTACGGAGTCGGAAAATTCCGCTGGTGCCTCGACCATCTCCCGGAGGTTAGGGCCGCCCTCAAGCCGGGGAAGCTCGTTATGGGGCCACTGGCCAGTTTTCTCACCGCTCGTCTGACCGGGGAAGGCAAAGCCCGGGTTGATCCCGCCAACGCTTCCCGAACCCTGCTTTGGAATATAAAGACAAAGGATTGGGATCCGCACCTTCTTAAACGCTTTGGCGTCCCGAAAGCGGTCCTGCCGGTGAGCGTCCCTTCGCGTCACGTCTTCGGGACTATCGCCCTGGGTCGTCAACGTCTTCCGCTTTCAGTTGTTACGGGAGACCAGTCCGCGGCCCTGTTTCAGCACGGCATCCCTGAAAGCGGCACGGCATATGTCAATATCGGAACCGGCGCATTCATTCAGCGGATACACCCCTCCCCGATACAAAAAAATCATCGCTTGCTCTCCAGTATTGTTTTTTCAGACGCCCGGCATGCCGTCGTCGCGCTTGAAGGGACGGTGAATGGTGCGGGGGCCGCAGTCACCAAATTTTCGGACGATTACAGAATCGACGATGTGTTTGCACGGGCGGATCATTGGCTCGACAAAGCGAAAGAGCCGCCCATTTTTTTGAACGCCGTAGGCGGACTCGGCTCACCTTTTTGGGTCCCGCATTTGAACTCCCGTTTCATCGGCGAAGGCGGCGTTCCCGAGTGCTTCACAGCGGTCGTCGAAAGCATACTTTTTTTGATTCAAACCAATTTGGAAGAGATGCATCAAATCGCCGGGCCCGTCAATACCATTGAAATCAGCGGAGGTCTCGCAAGGCTGGGCGGCCTCTGCCAGCGTCTCGCCGATCTGTCCGGCCTTTGCGTGCTTCGCCACGCTGAGCATGAGGCCACAGCGCGCGGGCTTGCGTTTTTGCTGTTGGAAAACAACACGGGCCATTGGCCGTCTCCCCCCGCGTCGGCACGCTTTTTAAGTCATCAAAATACAGGTTTGCAAAAACGATATCAGGCATGGCGGCGCATCATGGCGAAAGCGCTTGACGCATTACAATCAACATGAAAATCGCGGTACACTAAGAGCAATGAATGGGGGCTGAATCCATGCGCATTCCTCAGCTTGTGGCCCACCGGGGTTACGCCGCCTGTTTCCCGGAAAACACCTTGCTTTCAATGGCAAAGGCCGTGGAAAGCGGGGCCCGTTTTCTGGAATGTGATGTGCAACTGTGCGCCGACGGCACGCCGGTGCTTTTTCATGATGCCTCGCTTGAGCGGACGACCGGCGTGCAAAAAAATCTGCTTGATTGTTCCTACGCCACCGTGCAATCCCTCGACACCTGCGAACGCTCAAAATTTGGCGAACGCTTTGTAGGCCAGGGACTGACGATTCCGGCGCTGGCGGACTTTATTACTTTCCTTAAAAGCGTCCCACAGGTCAGGACTTTCATTGAGCTAAAAAATGAGAGTCTCCGTCGGCACGGCGTGGACGCGGTGCTGGACATCGTCTTTCCTATTATTCAACCCGCCTTCAAGCAATGTATCTTAATCGCCTATGATGCCCAGGTCTTACGCGCGGCGCGAAAACGGGGTGTGCATCAATGCGGCTGGGTCCTCACGACTTGGGATAATGCTTCCCATCAAGAAGCCAAGATTCTGGCCCCGGACATCCTCATCTCCAA
>JBHHXB010000267.1:0-2289 GCA_046756825.1 Nitrospiria bacterium
GATGAACCTTGTTCTGGTGGAGGCGGCGGGATTTGAACCCGCGTCCGAAAATATTGAGCCAAAGACCCCTACATGCTTAGTCTTTGTTTTAAGTCTCGCATCGGATATCCCTCAAAGACCAGGTTTATCGTCCGCCAGCTCCAGTGAATCTTATCCGTTTTCCCTGAAACACAAAAAACGAAGCAGCCTGCTATCGGTCATCTTCCCCCTGCACAGGCTAAGAGGGTCGATGTCGCCGCGACTAGGCAGCGAGGGCTAACGGTTGTTCGTCAGCAACTATCATTTTCCCATTTGTTTAACGAGCCCAATGGGACCTCGGCATGCGCTCCTTGGCCTCCTATCCCCGTCGAATCCGAATCGCCCCCTTAAACAGGTGGTGCAATAAAAATACGTCGGTTAAACTTTCCAAGCTTCTATAGTATAAGATTTTTAGAGATTGAGATCAATCATCGTGGTGCGAGACGATGCGAGGCACCGCGTGTCGCGAAGGCTTTTTGATCCCTGTGGCGAATCGAAAATCAAAGGGTGAACTTCCCTTCCTGCGAGGCGATGATGTCTGAAACCAGGAACCTTCGCCGGAGCTCCTCCACGACGGCGGTAAAATCGGAAAAAACGGCTTTGTTGCCCCAAAGGTCCGTGGGGTTCCTGGGTTCCGGATTCGCATCCGCCAGAATGTAGCCGCCGGATACCTTCTCAATACATATTTTATCGGTCATTTTTTGCTCTCCAATGGTTTATTTTCAGCATAACACAAGTCCGGGCCGGATAAGGCCGTGTACTATGCAGGATTTGTATTTTTATTGTAATGGACAGTAAGCGCTCGGTCAAAACAAACACAGCCGAAGCGTTGCGGTCGCCATTTGAAACATCGTTCGCTTTCACGTAAAATGCCTCAATGTCATTGCCTCGTAAGAAAGTCGCCATTATCGGCGGCGGAATTACCGGCCTTTCCACGGCCTACTTTCTTCAGGAAGCCATCAAGAAAGAAAACCGTCCGATTGATCTCTGCCTCGTCGAGGCTAGTGCACGCCTCGGCGGCAAGATTACTTCCGAGCGTGTCGACGGCTTTGTGATCGAGGGCGGACCCGATTCCTTTATCACGCAGAAAAAGTGGGGCATGACCCTGATCCGGGACCTTGGGCTCACCGATCGTCTTGTGCAGACCCACCCGGTGAACAAGTCGGTTTTCATCCTTTCCAAGGGCAGGCTGGTTCCCATGCCGCAGGGATTCAATCTCATGGTTCCGGGAAAGCTGCTTCCCTTTGCGCTGAGCCCGCTGATTTCCCTGCCCGGTAAAGCCCGCATGGGCATGGATCTTTTCATTCCAAAACGCGCTTCGACGGAGGATGAAAGCATCGCATCCTTTGTCCGTCGGCGTTTGGGTGAGGAGGCAGTACAGCTCTTCGCGGAACCCATTCTGGCGGGGATTTTTGCCGGGGACGCGGAAAAGCTGAGCATGAAGGCCGCCTTTCCGCAGTTCGCCCTGCTGGAGCAGGCGCACGGCAGTCTGATTAAAGGCATGTTGAAGCGGCAGGGGGCTGCCGCGAAAAAGGGCGCACCGCCGCCAAAATGGTCTCTTTTTGTCACCCTTGAAGAAGGTCTTTCAAGTATTGTTTCTGAAATACGAAAAAGACTGGACCGTGTCGAGATAAAAACCGATTCTCCGGTGATCGCCGTCTCGCCGCTTCAATCCGGCTACGAAGTGGTGACCGCATCGGAGCGGCTCACTGCGGACTCGGTCGTCCTGACGACGCCAACCTATAAGGCCGCCGACTGGATACAATCATGGGACGGCGCGCTGTCGGAATCGCTTCGGAAAATCACCTATGTTTCGACCGCGACGGTTTCCCTGGGATTCCACAAAAAAGATGTTTCTCATTCCCTCGACGGTTTTGGCTTTGTCATTCCGCGCCGTGAAGGATCGTCGATGATGGCCTCGACGTGGAGCTCCACCAAATTCCCGGGCCGCGCCCCGAAGGACTACGTGCTCATCCGTGTTTTTATGGGCGGGGCCTATCATCAAGATGTGGTCGATCAATCGGACACGGCCTTGATTGCCATTGTCCGGAAAGAACTGCAATCCATTTTGGGTATCACTGCGGAACCCGTTGTCGCCCGTGCCTTTCGATGGCATCAGGCTAACCCCCAATATCATGTCGGGCACCTTGATCTGGTTTCAAACATTGAGCGGGAAACACAAAAACACCCCGGCCTTTTTTTGACCGGTGCGTCCTATCGCGGTGTCGGCATCCCCGATTGTATCCAGCAAGGCATGGAAACGGCTGAAAA
>JBHHXB010000268.1:0-2278 GCA_046756825.1 Nitrospiria bacterium
ATTCTGCATGATGACGCTTTCCGTCAGTTCAAGTTCGAGGCGTGCTGCATTGGGTTGAATGGCGTCCAGGATGTTTTGAACCGTCTGAACAAATGTGTGTTGACGAAGCTGCAAAAACGAAAGATTGACGGCGACGTGAATATCCTCAAAGCCGTCGGCCTGCCAGGCCTTTTGCTGGAGACAGGCGGTCGAGAAAACCCATTCCCCCATGGGGAGAATCAGTCCGCTCTCTTCCGCAATGGGGATAAATTCATTCGGGGAAACCGGGCCTTTTTCGGGGTGTTCCCATCTGAGGAGGCCCTCGGCCCCGACAATTTTACCGGTTTGAATATTGACCTTGGGCTGGAAGTGCAGCCTGAATTGATTCCGATCCAGCGCCTTTCGAAGATCGGACTCCAGCCTTAACTTTTTCAATGATTTGAGATTCATGGTATGGACGTAGTTTTGGAAATTATTCCGCCCTTTCTCCTTGGCGTGGTACATGGCGGTGTCCGAATTTTTGATCAGTGTTTCCGGGTCCTCGCCATCCTTCGGATAGATCGAAATGCCGATGCTGGGCGTAATGCGAAATTCATGGTGCTCGGTTTCAAAAGGCACATTAAAGGCCAAAAGAATGCGCCGCGAGACAATCTCCGCATCCTCCGCGTTTTTCAGGTTGGAAAGGAGAATTAAAAATTCATCGCCGCCGAAACGTGAAACGACACCGGGGATGGAATCGCTGTCCAGGCAGGCAATACTGTCACCGTTGGCGCGGATACATGTTTCCAAACGCCGGGCGACTTTTTTCAAGAGGTGGTCGCCCACACTGTGGCCCAAAGTGTCGTTGATTTGCTTAAAGCGGTCGAGATCGATTAAGAGGATGCCCACGTTTCGCTGACTGCGCCTGGCGTGCTGAATGGCCTGGTCGAGATATTCCTGAAGCAGTCCCCGGTTGGGGAGGTGGGTCAAGGGATCATAATAGGCCAGGTTTCTGATTTTCTCGTCCGCTTTTTTCCGCTCGGTAATATCCTGAATCATGCCGAACAGCCGGGTTACGTTTCCAGCGCTATCCAAAGTCACTTCCGCCTGGGCGTGCACGATGCGCGTCACGTCATGATGGGTCAGGACACGATGCTCGATACTGTAGGGAGATTTATTTTTTATGGCGGTGTCCATGACTTTTTTGACTTGTCCCCGATCCGCCGGATGGACGGCCCTGAGGAAGTCTTTAGCGGTTTTACAGGGCGCTTTCGGGGATTGTCCCAACATTTTCCAGAGTGTCTCGGCGCAGTGAAAGTGGTCTTTTTTCAGATCCCACTCCCAGTTCCCGATATGGGCGACGCGTTGCGCCGCCGCCAAACGCTTTTTATTTTCATTGAGATCCCTGAAAAGCCGGGCGGTTCGGAGAATGTAGCGCAGGCGATGCACCAGGAGCGCCAAATTGACGGGTTTTGTAATAAAATCCGTCGCGCCCGACTCATACGCACGATGCACCGCGTCGTCGGCATTGAGACTGGTGAGCATGACCACGGGCGTATGCCGAGTGTCCGGGCGGCTTTGGATGGCGTGTAAGGCCGAGAAACCATCCATGATCGGCATTTCGACATCCATGAGAACGATGTCCGGGGATTTTTGATCAAAAACTTCCAGGGCCTCTTTCCCGTTCGAGGCGATGTCAACATGGAAACCCGATTTTGTGAGGGCACCGCCGATGACTTTGCGCAGGATCGGATCATCATCGACGACGAGTACGCGGTCTGTTTTTTCAGGTGTGTTTTCTTTCAACATTTGATGCTCGATTTACGCAGGGCGTCCCGTTTTGTTGCGAGTGATGACCCCTGTCTTTTTATCGGTCGGAATCATCCAAAACTGTAGGCTTGGAAAGTGGAGAAAAAAAGAGGTGCATCCAGATAAATCGGCCGCCAGGATTTCATTGTTACACGAGATGCTTTATTCTAAGTCCCTGTTCGATCCTTCGATTCACAAGAATGTTGTACATGGATATACGCATAATTTGAAGATGAACGCAGAGAGAAAGGTAATTCAAATGAACTGGAAAAACTGGTTGGAAAATTGGGATATGACAAGCTTGAAGATTAATTTGAACTTCCTCGAAATGGAATGGAATCCAAATGATTATGACAAAGACGCGGCGTGGGAACTCTATGTCGAACTTGTTACACGAATAACGACACAACCTCTGGCGACAGCGGCAGGCCATGAAGAGACAGCCTTAAAAAGCATCTACAACCTTTTCCCCCTCACACGAGAAGCCCTTAAACGTCACGGCAGGCATTGC
>JBHHXB010000269.1:0-2256 GCA_046756825.1 Nitrospiria bacterium
GGCTATTGATTGGCGATTCTTTTGGCAGTGACAGCAGAGCAGCTTACGAATAAAGGGGTACAAAATGGAACAACTGCGGCGTAAAACGACGATTTTTTTGATGCTCGTCTCTCTGGTCATGGGGTGGCCCCATCTCTCGTTCGGCCAGTCCGATGGCTCATACCACACGCGTCTTTCGGAAGGGATTGCCCGTTTGAATCAAAACGACCTGGGTGTTGCGCTTCGTCATTTTACGGCGGCGCTTGATGAGGATCCGAACGGAGTCGAGGCCCATTATTATCTTGGTGTGACACACGCCCGGGCCATGCGGAATGCCAAGGCCGAGACACATTTCTTAAAAGCGCTTTCGGTGGATCGTACCTTTATTCCCGCCCAGTTTGATTTGGGGGTGCTTTATTTTCAAATCCGAAAGGACGAACCGGCGATGAAGGCCTTTAAAGTTGTGGAAGCCATCGATCCGGGCCGGGCGCGGGTACATTATTATCAGGGTCTGATTCTGCGGCGGAATGGAAAGGCACGGGAAGCCGACGCCAAGCTGAAAAAGGCCGTTAAACTGGACCCGGATTTGGGGGTTGTCGTCAGCTTTCAATCCGGTGTAGCCCAATATGAGGCGGGCGCGCTTGATTCGGCGAAAAGCGAATTTCAGCAGGCTCTGGATCTTGCGCCCAAGGGAGAATATGCCGGGCCCGCTCTGGACTTTATCAAAAAAATCGAAAGCGAGTCCGGGGATGACAAAAAGCCGTGGCGCATCATCACGTCCTTCGGGTTTCAGTATGATGACAATGTTGTGCTGGATCCGGGAGGGGTGTCCCTGCCCCCCGGCATTACGCAAAAAGACGATGTGCTGGGGGTGTTTTATCTCAAGGGCCGTTATGAGTGGTTGAAAAGAAACCTCTGGCGCGGCGCGCTGGAGTACCGTTTTTTTCAAAACCTGCACACGGAAGGCGGTTTGGACGACCTGAATATTCAGGATCATCAGTTGATCCTAAGCGGCCGCCGTCAAGTGGGACAGCACGAACTCAGCCTGGCCTACGAATTTCAATATGTCACCCTGGGCGGGGATGGCTATATGATTCGGCACGAAATCGGCCCCCGCTTCGCCATGAAGCATCAGGAGAACCGTTTCAGCGAATTCATCTATGCCTACGGTAATAAGGACTTTGATGACATTCAGCCGCTTTTTTCGGGCAACTCCGACCGGGATGTCGACGCGCACCGGCTGGCCGTGAATCACATTGTCCTGTTCGGCGAAAAGGGTCATTATTTTGCCGGTTACCAGTACGAAATGGAAGACGCGGGCAGCAACCCGGCCGAGGATGATTGGGGATATCACGGACACCGCATCAACTTCGGCTTCACTCTGCCGCCCTGGAAAACGCTGATCTTTTCTTTTGAGGGCGAATTGGTGCGCCGGGATTATAAAGATCCCAACGAATCCGCTGTGCCGAAGGTCAAGCGCGAGGATGACGACGTCCTTTTTATCGGCATGGTGTCAAAACCGCTCACGGAGATGATGACACTTTCAGGTCAATATCTCTTTCAGAATAACAGCTCGAATGTGCCGGTCTACGATTATCAGCGCAATATTGTGGGGCTGATCGTCACCGCTTCGTTTTGATGGCGGGAGTGTCTGAAGCCCTGTCCCGCTTGTACCAATATCCGCAGAGCGATTTAAAGTAGATGGAGAATGGGAACAAGATGCAAATGAGCGTGGCGAGCACGACTCGGGCGGGGTCGTCGAGCTTCCGCGCGGAGGTGCGGACGGGAAAGTCTGTAATGATTCGAAACGACTGCCGACGTGGTTTTCCCCATTTTTTGAGTGCCCAGGAAAGCCGGATTTCCTCCCCGGCGTAGAGCGCTTCGCTAAATCCTCCTGCTTCCTCGAAGGCCTGCCGGAGACAATAAACAAAACTGCCCGCCGCAAGCTGGCAGTGGATAGAGACCCATTGCCAAAAACGGATAATGAGGCTCGCCGCCCAGCCGGTTTTTTTATCGAAAGAAACCAGCGCGCCCCCGCCGACACAGTTTCCTTCGCGTAAGTTGTTCAGTGCCTGTTTTAATAAGTCCGCGGATATCATCGTGTCGGCGTCCACGAAAATCAGGTATTCCCCCTGAGCTCTGCGGGCCCCGGCGTTTCGGGCGCGGGCGATCTGGTTTTTGGCTTCAAAGACCACGCTTGCGCCATGCGTCCGTGCTACGGCGGCGGTTTGATCCGTGGAGTTGTTGTCGGTCACGATGATTTCACCGGGGAGGGGG
>JBHHXB010000270.1:0-2248 GCA_046756825.1 Nitrospiria bacterium
ACTGTTTCTGGTTTTTGAAGGTTATTTATCGGCTTTTTTCTTGCGAAGACGCACAAAGGCGAGCCCGGCAAGACCGGAACCCATGAGAATAATCGTCCCCGGTTCCGGGACGGGTGCTGGAGACACTTCCACCCTATCTATTCGGAAGCTATCACTACTCCCATCCGCCCATACAAGAAATTTTTCGCCGGTAATGCCGTTGAAGTTGTATTCATCAAACTCTCCCGGCACATTCGTCACCAGCGGTGAACTATCATTTGCATTATGATCCCAAAGCACACGAACGCCATCAACGGTCAAGTTAAAATCGTCACCACTGCCAAATGAATCAAAATTGATGTAATCAAGGCTGATTCTCTGATTAAAGGAGAACAGCAAGCCTTCATCCAGGTCTGAAAGTGTGCTTCCAGCGTCTAAATCTTTGCCATCCCCGCTGGTGTTACTCCTCACACCGAGATTCCCACTCCTGGAGGTACTGGTTAAACTGCTGACGTAAACGCCTCTCCCTCCCGAAAGAAGGGACTGGCTGGAGATATTCCCAATCCCGTCGTTGTCAATGGTATACGCTGAAATCGTCACTGAAATCCCATCAACCGTCATTCCAACTGAATCAAAGGTCCCGCCTGCGCTCACCCCTAAATTGGTGGCATTGAACTTCAAGAGAGTCGCCGAGGCCGTACCTGAGAAGGACAAAGATACTAGGCAGGCTAAAACCTTCGCAAACATTTTTCTTTTCATTCTTCTCCTCAAATATTTCGCTCTATTTTCGTAAATGGATCTTGCCATCCTGTTTTCCCAGTATCATGCAAAAGTAGACCCTAAAAATAAACTATTGATTTTATTTGTTTTTCTAAAGAAAAGAGGATTACATGTAAATTTATCCGTCTCCAAAATTCAGCTTTAACTTGCGAAGAAGCGCGAAGAAAAACCGGAATAATTAAATAAAAACAGCAAATTACAAGCATTTGTTTTGCTAAAAGCCGCTTGTCGGAATAGCCGAAATGCTGTCAAGTTTTCCGTCGCCTAAGTGGATCTATTTTTCAGGTGTGCTGTCTTTGGGGGGCGTGTCTTGATTTTCTTCTGCTTTTTTCTTCATTTTTTCAAGGAGTGCTTGGTTCAGCTTGTGGAAATACTCTTCTTCCTTGCTGTAGCCCTGTTTCTTTAAATCGTCTTCCATTTCAAACTCCCGGTCGGCCGATGGGCCTTACGAGTCGTTGCGCGGCGAAAAGGTTTCGATCTGATGCCGCGCGAGCAGCGCGCCGCTGACGTCCTCTAAATTAACCAATGATTTATTATAGTCAATAACGGCCTTGAGTTCACTGCCCTTCGCCTTCGCAAGGTCATCCTGAAATTCCAGCAGATCCTGGCTGCTGATCAGCCCGAGCTCAAAGCGTTCATGGCCCGCGGCCAGTTTTTCCTCCGCGAGGAGCCTTGCCCGCCGCGTGGCCTTGATTCTCTGAAAATCCGTCTGCACACGCCTTAAGCCCTCCTTCGTTTCAAGCGTGATTTGCTGGATAATCATTTCCCGCTTCAACAGGGTTTGCCTGATGTTGATCTTTTCCCGCTGAACGTCCGCCCGCGCCGCTTGATTGCCCAGGGGAAAGGTGAGCACCAAACCGGCCTCCCACTGGTGAAAACTACCCTGACCGAGTTGCTCCGTCTCGTCGGAGAAATCTCGCCCCAAACCATTCACTCCCAAACGACCCACGAGGTCCAGGGAAGGAGAAAGCTTGTCTTTCGCGATTTTCGCGGACAGGCTTTGGTTTTGAAATAAAAGCCGGTTCTGCGCAAGCTCGGGTCTTTTTTGTAGCGCGGCCTCAAGCAAGCCCTCGGCCTTAAAAGCCTGCATCTGATCCGTCGGCGGGTCGGTCGGCTGAATGGCGGGGGGATCAAAAAGAGCCTGTTCCGGCAGATTCAAGAGGAGCCTTAATTGATCCTCCGTGTCGAACACCCCTTTCCGGGCGATAAAAACCGCTTCCTCGCGGGCGGCAACACTGGCCTGGGCGACCAAAATCTCAAGGGGAGACAAGAGCCCAAGCTCGACCTTCGTTCGAATCGCCGCCAAAAGCTGCCTGGAGGATTCAAGGGTTTGGCGCTGCACCGCCAGATTTTTAATCTGAAAAACCAGATCCCAATAAGCCTGACTCACATTTAAAATGAGCGTGGAAACCTGTGCCTCAAAAGCGGATCGGGTAATTGCGATGTCTGTGTTCGCGATCCGAAGCGGTCCCTCCGTCACCTCCCGCCC
>JBHHXB010000271.1:0-2220 GCA_046756825.1 Nitrospiria bacterium
GCATCCATGACATTGGCATCGGAGGAGAGCAAGCGAAGCGCGACGGCGCCTTCTTTTTTAATTTCTGAAATCAGGGAGGAGAGCTCCGTGGCGTCAATCATTTCATAGGAAAACGCCGGGGTTTTAGGTGCGGGCGCCAGTTCTTTAAAGAGGTTGTAGAATTCCAGTTCCTGACAGAGCGCGAGAAGCCGGGCCTCGTCCGGGGGCCGGGCTTCGAAGGTTTTCAAATCAAAATCAAGAGCACAGTCGGTTTTGATTGTCGCCAATTCCCGGCTCAAACGGGCCGTCTCCGCGCCCGCCTCGAGTTTTTCTCGCAGCTTGGGTTTTTTGACCTCATCCAAGCGACTGAAAAGGTTTTCGATACTGCCGAAGGTTTGAATCAGCTGCACGGCGGTTTTCTGTCCGACGCCCGCGACACCGGGGATGTTGTCCACGGCATCCCCCATCAATCCCATCATGTCAACGATTTGATTCGGAGCGATCCCGAATTTTTCCTGAATACTGGCTTCGGTGTGCAGTCGATCTTTCATGGAATCATACAGGGTGATCTTCGGGGTAATGAGCTGGTACATGTCTTTATCGCCGCTGACGATGACGACTTCAAGCCCTGCGGCGGCCCCCTTTTGCGCCAGAGTCCCGATGAGGTCATCCGCCTCCAAACCCTGCTCCTGCAATATCGGAATCCGAAAGGCGGCGACCATTTGATGAATATAGGGGATTTGCCGGGCCAGGGGATCCGGCATGGGCGGACGCTGGGCCTTGTACTGTTCGTAGCGTTCGTGCCGAAAGGTCGGGCCCTTGGCGTCGAAGGCGATGGCGAGATAATCCGGCGATTTTTCCTTAATCATTTTTTGCAGCATCCTGGTAAAACCGTAGACCGCATTGGTGGGGAGACCCGCGGTATTGGAGAGTTCCCGTATGGCGTAGAACGCCCGGAAAATGTACGAACTCCCGTCAATCACAAAGAATGATTTTCCCATGATGTCCTCCCCGCCTCTGAAAATCGAAGTATGATACAGGGGGTGAAAAAAGCTGTCAATTTCTCGTTGCCGCATCGAATCCCGCGTTGCCAAACGCTATATCGCATGGTAAGCTGGTATAAAAGTCAGGACAGAAACACAGATCATGCCGCTCTTGAAGGTTGCAAAATTAGGAAGCCCCGTATTAAGGAAAGTCGCGGAACCGGTCACCCCGGATGAATGCAAAAGTGTTGTTTTTCAGCGGTTTATCGACGACATGATCGAAACAATGGAAAAACTCGACGGCGTCGGTCTGGCCGCACCCCAGGTGTTTCAATCGAAGCAGGTGGTTGTTTTGAAATCCCAAAACAACGGGCGCTATCCGGACGCACCCGACCTCCCCCTGCTGGTCCTGGTTAATCCTCAACTCACCGAGCCTTCGGAGGAAATGATCGAGGGCTGGGAAGGCTGCCTGAGCGTGGACAATCTTCGCGGCAAGGTGAAACGCCACGCCAGGATCAAGGTCTCCGGCTTTCACCGGAATATGGAGCCCGTGGCATTTGAAGCCGAACATTTTTTAGCGGTCGTCCTGCAACATGAAATCGACCATCTCCGGGGCAAGGTTTTTCTGGACCGCATGGACGATTTCTCAACATTAACCCATTTGGCCGAGTTTGAGCGCCACTGGCTGACTCCAACCGAGACGGTATAATGAAATTAGAAGACAAACTTTTTCTTGACCAATACAAAGTCGATTCAGAGCCGCACCTCAAAATTAAAAACAGCGCTGTCTGCCTGGAATGCAAGCGGAAACAATGTACGTGGATCTGCCCGGCGGGTGTCTATAAATGGGACGAGGACAGCAAAAAAATCATCGTCGGCTGGGAAAACTGTATGGAGATGGGTGCCTGCGTCGTCGCCTGCAATGAATTTGACAACATCGAAATGCGCTACCCGAAAGGAGGATACGGCATCTCTTATAAATTTGGCTGAGACCTCCACTTGCCCGAGTTGCTGCGCTTATTCCTGAGCGCTCTGAAACGGACGACATGCGAATCCCAATCACAATTCAGCGTTTTAATCCCGAATCCGATGTCAAACCGCATTTTGTGGACTACACCATCGAAGCAGGCCGTGAGACGACGGTACTGCTCGCGCTCATCCAAATCAAGGAAGAAATCGACGGCTCACTTTCCTTCCGCGCCTCCTGCCGCGCCGCCATCTGCGGCTCGGACCTGATGATGATCAACGGCATTCAAAA
>JBHHXB010000272.1:0-2217 GCA_046756825.1 Nitrospiria bacterium
TGGGCCAAATCCGATGAAATTCGGGATCAATTGGCCGAGGCAGGCGTGATCTTGGAAGACCGGCCCGACGGCACGACACGGGTGAAGCGGTGAGATCAAAAACAATGGTCTACGGCGTAAACCCCGTACGGGAGTCGCTCGTATCCGGCGCGGGCGTGGATAAGATTTACCTGCTCCAGAACCGGCGGGATCAGGCCGTCGATGAAGTCCGCACGCTCGCAAAACGCCATAAGGTTCGTCTTTTCGCGACGACACGCGAACAACTCGACCGCATGGCGCAGACCCCCAAGCATCAGGGCATGGTCGCATTTTTATCCTCTGAGGCGTATGATGACCTTGATGAACTGATTTTAAAGGCCAAGGCCGGGCCCGAGCCGCCCTTTCTTTTTTTGATCGACGGCGTGGAGGACCCCAGAAACCTGGGCGCGATTATCCGGACAGCGGATGCCGCGGGTGCGCACGGCGTCGTCATTCCCGCGCGGCGGGCCGTCGGTTTGACGGCGACGGTCTCAAAAAGCTCGGCCGGGGCGTCGGCCCATTTGCCGGTGGCGCAGGTGAATAACCTGGGGCGGGGGATTGAGCAATTAAAAAAAGAAGGGCTGTGGGTCGTCGGCCTGGATATCTCGGGGAAAACGCCCTACACGGGCTATGATTTCACCGGCCCCGTGGCCATCGTCGCGGGAGGTGAGGGAAAGGGAATTCGTCAAAAGGTTTTGGAAAAATGTGATGAGACGATTTCGCTTCCGATGCTGGGGCACGTACAGTCGCTCAATGTCTCCGTCGCGGTGGGGATCGTAGCCTACGAGGCTGTGCGTCAGCGCGCATTAACATAGATGAAACACGCACAAAAACGAAAGGAACCTCAGTTTTGAAAATCAAACGAGAAACACATTTAAAAGTCGCTTTTTTCATGTGGGGACTGGTCGGAACCGGTCTTTTATTGGCGGGCGCCGTCTTTCTTTTCGGCAACCGCTCGCTCAGCGTCCTGAGTGACGGCAGCACCGACCCGGGCATGGCGGAAGGCATCGGCCTGGCGATGGCCTTAGGGATTGGATTCATCAAAGGGAATCTCGTCTTGAAAAAACTCGCGGGAAAATATATCGCCCGCATCAAGACCTTGCCCGAGGTGAGCCCGGTTTACAAGACCTTCAGCCCCAAAAGCTGGATCATGATTGCGGGGATGATGACCCTCGGGAAGATTGTCCGGTCTGTCGGTATGCCCTCGCTCGTCATTGGCGTCATCTACGTTGCCGTCGGCTTCGCCCTGGTGCTGGGCTCCCGCACATATTTAATGACACCGCTCGGCACGCAGGCCGAAACCTGATTCAAAAAAATATACGACCCTATTTCAGAGGAGATAAAGCCATGCCCGCGAAAGAATCCGAATTTAAAGGCAACCCGATGATTATTTTAAGCCAGGGCGAAGACGATAAGTTCCCCTTTCAGTTCGGGTTGAAAAAAGCGAAGTTGATTCTGGAATACGTTGAAGAAATCAGGGCCTTCGTGAAAAAGCACGAAGACTAGCCTCCCGCCGGTCCTTTGATTCGGGATGCTTGAAAAAAGAGTCGATGTCCGGGGCGCCAGGATCCGCACGCTTGAAAGCGGATCGGGCGTGCCGCTGTTGTTGCTTCCTTCCGCTTCGGGCCGCGCCGCCGAATACCGCGAACTTATCCCTAAACTTGAAAACAACTTTCATCTTTACGCCATCGACTATCCCGGTTTTGGGCAATCCGATGACGCCCCGGAGATCACCGGCCTGACCGGGCTTTCTGAGTTCGTCGCGGCCTGGATGGATGCCGTCGGCGTGCGGCAGTCCCATGTACTGGGTTTTTCGATGGGGGGCTGGATTGCGCTTTCCCTCGCCCTGTCTCATCCTGATCGGGTGACCCGCTTGATCCTGGTCGCTACTTCCGCGGGCATCCTGCCCGATGTGCCGATTTGCAATCCTTCCGGCATGAATTTTATGGAGATTCTGGACCGCTTTTATTATCGTCCGGAGATCAAAACAAAACTGGCACGTCAAAAACTGAGCGCAGAGGAAAAGGCGGAAATCTTTCGATCCTCCCGGGCCTTTGACCGCCTGGTGCAAGGGGGCGAAATCGCGCCCGCGCTGTACCCCCGCCTTTCGGAAATCCGCGCGCGCACGCTCGTGATCGGGGCGGAACAAGACCGGGCCGTACCGCTCCCCTACCAGGAACGCCTGCACGCGGGGATTCA
>JBHHXB010000273.1:0-2213 GCA_046756825.1 Nitrospiria bacterium
GAGAAGGACGTGGGGAGAACCAGCGAAGCAAAAGCGCATTTGATTGAAACGGCGCTTGAACTCATCTGGAACGACAGCTATCACGCCGTCGGTGTGAAAGAAATTTGCGAGAAGGCCGAGGTACGGCCGGGAAGCTTCTATTATTTCTTCCCTTCAAAGCGTGACCTGGCGCTGGCCGCCATGGAACATCACTGGCGGATGGCGAGAACCCACATCCTGGAACCCGCCTTCAGTGCAGATGTCCCGCCGCTTCAGCGGATCCCGAAACTTTTTGAAGGAGTTTACGCTTTCCACGCCGCGCGGCAGAAGGCCGGAAAACCGGTCAGCGGATGCTTTTTCGGCTGCTTCGTCGGCGAGCTCGGCGAACAGGACAATGAGATCAAGGCTCGTCTTCAATCTGTCCTCTCCGGCATCGGCGCGTATTTTGAACAGGCTCTCTCCGACGCGCAAAAGGCGGGCGATCTCGATCTGGAGGAAAGCCGAATCTCCGAGGCCGCGCAGGCGCTTCTAACCTATTATCAGGGGCTGGCCATTTTGGCCCGGGCCCGAAACAGCGCGGAAGTCTTTCGGGACCTGTCCCCCTACGCGATGAAACTCGTCACTTAAATCCAGTCTGACAACGAAAGGAGGAATCCTCATGAATTATCTATAGTTGATTGATCAACTAATACCAGCACGGACAAACAGCAAAAAACTTCAACTATTCAGGGTTTGTGTTAACAGGCCCTGGACAATAAGGAGATGATAATGAAAAATACATCCGTCAAAGTCCGAAAGAAGATCAAGGTGAGCGCAGACGCAGTTTGGGACACCATCAGCGCCATCGGTGGTGTGGACAAATGGCTTTCGATGATCCAAACCTGCCGTTTTGAGGGCAGCGGCGCGGGGGCGACGCGGGTCTGCACGACCGCGGACGGTCTTACGCTGAACGAACGCATCGAAAAAGTGGATCACACAAACCGGGTTTTCGAGTATTCCATCCCCGAGGCACCCTTGCCCGTTCAAGACCTCTTCGGCACAATGAAAGTCCATGAAACAGCAGACAGCAGCATCTCCGAAATCGAGTGGTCGGCGACCTTCGGCGTAGAGGAAGTCCACGAGGCGGAAATCGTCGGCATGCTGAAAACCATTTACACCGAGGGGATTGACGGCCTGGAGCGCTTACATCAACAGTAACCCGCCCAAGGTACAGAACAGACCGGGCCTCCCCTCGCTGCGGGGGGGGGGGGAGGTCCGGCGACACCCATCAAACGAGAGGAGGCAAGCATGAAACCACCCTGCGGCAACGCGGAGAAACCCCCGGACGACGACGGCTATTTCGAAGAGATGAGCAAGGCCGTATTCCGCGCGGGCTTCAACTGGGAAGCTATCGAAAAGAAGTGGCCGGATTTTAAACAGGCCTTTCAAGGTTTTTCCGTCGAAACGGTTGCGCAATTCGGCGAAGAAGAGCTTGACCGGCTGATGCGAAACCGGGGCATCGTCCGCAACGGCCGCAAAATCACCGCTGTTCTCCAAAACGCCCGTGTGTTTTTGGAGATACGCGCATCGCACGGATCCTTTTCAAACTACCTCGAAACCCTCAGCGCGGACGGGGAAGCGGCGCTTTGCCGTGCTTTAAGCAGGCGCTTTAAATTTATAGGCGGCTCGACGGCCTTTTTCTTTCTCCAAGCCGCCGGGAAAACCATGCCCGAGACCACCCAAAAATGGGAGGCAAACGCGGCAAAAAAATAACCGATCTCAAACCGGCCGCCGTAATTGGATAAAGATATTGTATCAAAGACTTGATTGCGCGAAATAATAAGTGTATATTCACTTATTATAAATCCTAAACCGTCCCGGAGTCACCTCATGGGTTTCCGCCACTGCGCCTGCTTTAACTTAAGAAAGACCACCCGCGCCGTCACGCAATACTACGACCGTATGATGAAGTCGACCGGTCTCAGGGGAACGCAGTTTACGATTCTCGCCACACTCGCCGAGGCGGGCACGGTGCCGATGACGCAGCTCGCCAAGTTTTTAATCATGGACCGTACGACGCTCACCCGCAACCTCCGCCCCCTGGAAAAACAGGGCTATCTCAACATCGCACGGGGCGGCGACTTGCGGGTTCGCAACATTCGCCTCACCGATAAGGGCCGGAAGGCACTGGAAAAAGCGAAACCCCTTTGGGAAAACGCGCAAGAGAACATTTTAAACAAACTGGGGGAAAGCCC
>JBHHXB010000274.1:0-2213 GCA_046756825.1 Nitrospiria bacterium
AAAATCCTCAAAGGCGCTCCCCGCATTTCCCGTATCGCGTTTTTCAAAATAAGTGCTGGTATTGAGGGATTGGGCGATGGTTTGAACAAATTCCATGGTCAAGATGGCGTCTCTTTGAAGTATGTTATGGGTTAAAAATCGTGACAAAAGGGAGGCGGAAATCAGGGAGATGAGCGTGATAGAGACGCAGCTTAACAGTGAGAACCATTGGAGGAGATTAAAGGGCCTGTTTTTTGGGCTGTCCATAATTCGTTCATACTATCACGAAAATTGCGGTTTTACGTACTTATAAGTGCCCCCTGTTTTGTTTTCATGCGGCTGTCGATTTTTTCTCGGCAAATGGTGGATATCCCCCAGATTTGGGGATATCCACCATTTGGGATTTTATGACCTATACAAAAAAGTAATATTTACTTTGGAACGGCAATATTTATCTAATAAAATCAATGCCTTTATCTCTCGACAGGCATCTAAATTCAGTGGGCATTCCATTTGCAAATTAAAGAAACTGAATGGAAATTGTGAAACCATACAGGTGACCCATGAAAGTATTGATTTTAGAGGACGAGGATATTCTCAGAAAAGTTTTAGTCCGAACCTTGAGAAACGCAGGCTTTCAGGTGATTGACGCCGCTTGTATTCGCGACGCGGACACCATTCTTTCCAAAGAGCGTATTGACCTCATCGTGAGCGATATCGGTCTGCCGGACGGCAACGGTCTCGATTTTTTCAGGGAGGTTCATGAGCGTTTTCCGGAGATATTCGGGATTGTCATGACGGCGCAAAATTCCAGAGAAAACCAGCTCGCCGCGAAAAAAATGGGCATCGAGACATTTTTTACAAAACCGGTCTGCCTCAAGGATCTAAAGGATGTCATTTTCAGGCTGGATTGCCGAAGGGTGGACCTGGGTGACGAAACCCTGGGCAACGCTCCCTTGGATACCTTACAAAAGTTGTGTTGATTTTGCTAATCAGGGGGATTTCTTCGGGCGTTGATTAAAACCGTGTTTATGGTAACTTAGGGTTCTTCCTCTTGGGTGACACGGATGACTTCGTCCAGGGTGGTCATCCCGCGTGCGGCTTTTTGAAGCCCGGACTCCCTTAGAGTCTCCATCCCCATCTCCACGGCCTTCGCCCTCACAACATCGGCCTCCGGATTTTTCAGGATCAGTGATTTGATGTCGCCCCGGATGGGGAGAATTTCGTAAATGCCGGTTCGTCCCCGATAGCCGGTTAAGCCGCAGGCCTCACACCCCGCCCCTTTAAAAGAGTGCATTTCGTTCCCTTCGATGACCCCGCTTTCTTTCGGAATATCTCCCATATCAAGCTGGGATGGGGTTTTACAGCGCTTGCAGATGACCCTCACGAGTCTTTGCGCGATCACACCAATCAACGAAGAGGCGAGGAGATAGTTCTCCACTCCCATTTCAAGAAGACGCGCAATCGCGCCCGAGGCGTCATTGGTGTGCAGTGTCGAAAAAACAAGGTGGCCCGTGAGCGCGGCATGGACGGCGATTTCCGCAGTCTCCTTGTCCCGGATCTCTCCCACCATAATAATATTGGGGTCCTGCCGCACAATATGACGAAGTCCGGCCGCAAAGGTCAGTCCGATCTGGGGCTTGACCTGAATCTGGTTCACCCCGTAAAGCTGATACTCGACGGGGTCTTCGATGGTGAGGATCTTTTTTTTCGGGCTGTTGATTTTCTCCAAGGTGGTATACAACGTCGTGGTTTTTCCGCTTCCTGTCGGACCTGTGACGAGAATCATCCCATAGGGCCGCGTCATCATTTTTTCGTAATCGCGCTTATTTTTTTCCGAGAATCCCAGCTCGTCCAGACTGAGAATCAGACTGCTCCGGTCGAGAACACGAAGCACAACGCTTTCTCCGTACGAGGTAGGGATGGTCGAAACCCGAAAATCAATTTCACGACCGGAGAGCCGCATCTTGATACGCCCGTCCTGAGGAAGACGTCTTTCCGCAATGTTGAGGTTGGCCATGATCTTAATCCGGGAAGTCACAGCAGCGTGCAGATGTTTGGGCAGGGTTTCGACCTCTTGAAGAATATCGTCAACCCGATAACGAACTCTCAGGTTCTCTTCAAAGGGCTCAAGATGAATATCACTCGCGCCGCGCTCAATGGCCCGCGCGGTAACCAGGTTGACGAGACGGATAATCGGGGCCTCCGAGGCCATGTCCCGCAGGTGATCAACA
>JBHHXB010000275.1:0-2191 GCA_046756825.1 Nitrospiria bacterium
CCGTCCTGCCCGATGAGATAGGAAATCGGCATGGCCCGCCCCGGATAGCGCTCAATCACTTGTGCTTCCGGGTCGAGCAGAATTTGAAAACTCAAATCCAATTTTTCGGCGTACTTCAGCGCATTTTTCCGCTTTTTGTCGATGTTGATCCCAACCACCTCAAAACCCTTTGGCTGAAAATGGCGGTGGAGCCGATCCAGCTCCGGCAGCTCCTCCCGGCAAGGGGCGCACCAGCTTGCCCAAAAATTCAGCAAGACAACCTTGCCCCGGTAGTGCGTCAGCGCGATGTCCTCGCCGTTTAACGCGGGGAGGGTAAAATCGGCGGCGGGTTTGCCGATGCCAGCGCCGCGCGCCGATCCCGTTGCAAAAAGCACAAAAAGGAAAATAAATACGGCGTTTTTTGTCCATTGACCCATGGCGTTCATTATGTCTCTCCTAAAAAATCAGCCTCAAGGCGAACTGCGTGATATCGGCGTGAAAGTCCTCCGGTTCCTCCAGGCGGTCGTAGCCCAGTTCAAGGTTTGCCCTTTTCAAGATGCTCAGCGGCCGCTCCCAAATGCGAAAAATGAATTTAAGCCCATACAGACGCATGTCAAAATCGCGCAGTTTTGGGTCGGCGCTCATGATCGGTGTGGTCGTGCTGCGGTTCGGATCGAAAAAATCGGCCTTCGATTGCTCGTAGTGCCGGTAACGTAAACGCAGGATCAGCGGGTCGCCCAGGTATTGATAAAGCTTGAGTTCGGCGGCCTGCGCGCGCACGCCCCAGTCGTCCCTATAGTAGACGCCGTTGAGGTGTGCGGAAGTCCGTGTTTCGAAATAGCGGTTCAGCCAAGCGAAAAAAGTCTGCCGCAGGCGGTTATCCGGGTGAATTTCCTCGAAACGTGTGGCGTTAATGACGACCCTTCGGTAGGGCCCCGCCAGATATCCAGAGGCATCGGAGAGCCCGTAGCCCAGACGGATGAAGCTTTTGGGTGAAAGAATCTGCGTTAAAACGAGGGTGCCGCCCTGTGCCTCCTTGTCCCGGGGCCAGTCGGTTTCGCCCGGCTGGCGGTCGAGGTTATCCACCTCGTCCTGCGCGCGATAATACTGCGCCGTGAGATTGGTGTTTCTTAAGAAAAAATCTCGGGAGAGGGAAAGGGCGACGGCGTGCGAGCGATAGTCGTCCTCGTCGCTGAAGGCATAGGTCCCGCCGAAGGTCGTCTCGCCACGCCGGTGCGAGAGGCTGGTCACGACCTCCTGCCGGACTTCCGTCGAGAGCCCGGCCGCGCTCTGGGCCACCGCGCTGGCCCCGCTGACGGCATCGACGGCCATCAACACCTTTTGCGGAGCGGTCTTCCCGTGGTCGTGTTCGCCACCCCCACCGCCCCCGCCACCGGCGGAAGCGGCAGCCTTTTTCGGGTCGATTTCAAAGGTTTCATAGGCATAGCGCAACGCAACCGATGTCTTCGGCGTTATTTGTTTTTTCAGAATCAAGTAGGGGGTTTTGACCGTCAGGCCGCTGCTGTCCTCATAAAAGTGATAGCGGAAGGCGACCTCGTCCTCGACAGTCTGCGCCAAAGCGGCGGAGAAGAAAATCAGGACAATAAGGGCGGACAGGGCCGACCGGACAACACGCCGGGTCACTGCTCGCATCCGCATCCGGCACCTTCCCCGCCGCTCCCCAGCACGCCGCCCGAACGGGCGCGGAAAAGGTGGGTGTCAAAAACTGTCTCTTCCGCCTCTCCTTCCCGTGTCATGATCGGATCGGCAAGGTATTCCCGTTCCCAGGGCT
Source organism: Nitrospiria bacterium (assembly GCA_046756825.1). Classification (GTDB taxonomy): domain Bacteria; phylum Nitrospirota; class Nitrospiria; order SBBL01; family JAADHI01; genus JAADHI01. The sequence continues at coordinate 1,772 of JBHHXB010000275.1, forward strand.
GCACTGCGACGCAGCCCGAAAGAATGATCAATGTAAATAGCATACAAATGTTTTTTAGATGATGCACAAAAATATCCCCGTCCGTGTCTTCGCTGAATCAACGATTGCACGTTGCTGCCCACGCCTAAAACCGTGGGCAGCAACGAAACAAAGTGAATCCAGGGATTCTATTTAAGGGTGAGCATGGCCACCGGCTGCCGCCGCGACTTTTGTCACTCCGATGCCGGAAGGCGCACCGCCGACGTCAATGGTCTGAACGACGGCGTTTGTTTCGGTGTCGATGACCGAGACGGTCGTCCCGCCCGCGTTGGCGACGAAAAGGAGATGCCCGTCCGAGGAGAGCGCCATCGACGAGCCGTGCCCGCCGCCGTCACCGACGGTGATCATCGTGACCAGCGTGTTGAAGGTCGTGGCGGCAGT
>JBHHXB010000276.1:0-2154 GCA_046756825.1 Nitrospiria bacterium
CTGCCGCAGCCTGCGAGGGCGGCGGTTCCCAATAAAATCATTACATAGTGTTTCCATGTGTTCATCTTGAATCTTCCTCTCTTTTCATTGCTCGTCTAATGCGAATCAATTATGTTTATTTAACAAAAATAATTGTTTGTCTCTTTTATGAAAAAAACTTGCTTTCGATACTCGCCGGAGGACCGCGAATATATAGAGAGCCTCGTGTGTCCTTAACACGGAGCCGCCCGACAAGTTCCGCGTGCCTTTCATGGGAAGGCGTCAGGGGGTCACTGGGCGTTTCCATCGCCGTGTGGACAAAGCTTAAAGCCGTGCAAACCCAGGAACAAATCCATGTGCCGTGCTGGTCGGCATGTGTGGATTTCGTATGTTGCTGCGACAAAACATGCCGCTCCACGCCGACCGGCATGAACAGGGTGAGAGAAGAAAGCATGAGGGCGAGACTCAAGGCTGCGGGCGGAAGAAGCCTTGTGCCTCGCGCGCGTTGTCCATCCTCATGTTGATACAGCTTCACGATCTTCCTCAAAAAAACGCCCGCCGGAGATCTCGTTGTGTGCTCCGGCGGGCGTCGTGTTCACGGTGGTCCCTGGAAATATTCAATTTTATGCCGTTCCGCGCTCACGCACGGGGTGTTGCTTTAGATCAGTCGCAAATGCCTATGAAACACTCGCTCCAACAGGGCGCGACGAGTTGAAATGCGGCATCGCCCCCTGCTGCGGATGCCGAACCCGGCCGAGGTTCTCCCCGTCTATGGTGCCTTTAACACGGTACAGTTTGGCCGTTTCGCTTTTCAGATCCGCCGTACACTGCCAGTCTTCACCGCGAATGGTCTCCAGGGCCGCGATGAGCGCCGCCGGTGTGACCTCGGCTGAAACCGCGTCAATAATCGCGTGGCTCCGCATGCCGGTCAGGTTGACCGAATTCACGCCGGGGATGGCGTTCAGCGTTTCCTCAATGGCTTGCAAAATCTCCCGGTGGAATTTTCCCCCAAGCTTGATTCGTACCGAAATGCTTTCCTCGTCCTTGTTGTCTGTCGAAACAGAAACCCTTAAATACAATGACAAAATGATCAAGTGTTTTACGCAATTCATCATAACCTCCTTCAAGAATGTGTTCTTCGCGGGGAAAATCCCCGGCGAACCGATCAATCAATGATCCTTATCCGAAGAAGGCGGGCGGCGCGCGGCCAAGATAAAACGAGGTGAAATGGGGGCTGTACATTCGCGGCGCATCCGTGACGACGGTCTCGGCCAATGGCGGAAGCGCATGTTGATGGAAGGACGGTGCATCAAAGTGAAGTGGTGTCACGGCACCGCATATCCAACGACAGGCAAAGGTGGCATGCTGCTTGGCGTGATGATGCGAGCGGGCGTGATGCTTTAATAAGTGCGCGCCTGTCTCAAACGTCATCGCACCGGGCAGGCTGAAAACCACCCAGATGACGAATACGGCCGTGCTTTTTATCGTGCGCTCATGTCTCATTGAATATGAATTTACTCAGAAAGATACAAGGTTTTCTCGATTTTTCTGGAAATCTGCCCTTTATGAAAATTGATCCGAATGCTCCCGGTGAATTGCTCCTGGTTTAAGTCCTGGAGTACGTTCATGAGCCAATCGGAGACATGTTGATGCTTTTTTGTGTTTGCTTTTTTGCTGTCCATGTTCAATCGCCTCATTTATCCGGTTTCTTTTTGAAGCTGGTGAACGAGAGTCGTGATTTGGGCCTTCGTGAGGGTGCCGCCAAACACCTGTTTTTTGATAATGCCGCTCGGATCAATAAAAAAACTGACCGGAAGCGAAACCACCTGATGACGCTCGGCGACGGCCACATCCTCGTCCAGTAAAACGGGGAAGGTGAGGCCCATCGTTTTCACGAGCTCCCGCGCCACAGGGCCCTTCTCGCCGAAGTTGACAGCGAGGACGACGAAGCCCTGGTCCTTGAGGGCCTCATAAGAGGCCTGAATTTCGGGCATCTCCTTCCGGCAGGGCTTGCACCACGTTGCCCAGAAAGTGAGCAGGACGACCTTTCCCTGATAATCGGAGATCTTGGCCGAAGGCCCGTTCAGGGTATTCAGTTGAAAGTGCGGGGCGGGGCCGCCCACCAGCGGCGGCTTCTTCGCCATGCCCGTGAGAAAACAGAATATCAGCAGCGCG
>JBHHXB010000277.1:0-2141 GCA_046756825.1 Nitrospiria bacterium
TCGTCGATTTCACGCTGCTTCCCGGCGCGCCTCCCCCGCCCGATTATTTTCAGCCGCCCGCAAATTATCTCAGCCTCAACCCTTTTTAGTGTTCCAAATCTGAGGCTCCAACCTTTACAACATTTCGGCAAAATGCCATAATTTCGGACAATTATAGAGAGATATCCGACCTGTTCGATTGACTTAGGAAAGTTACAATGGCTCAAAGTAGTTTTACTGGAAAGCAAAGGCTCGCTATATTCGTTGTTCTAATATGGATATCGCTTATTGCTGCTATTTCCGCGCTCGATTTTAACTTCAACTGGGCTTTTTTCCTTGGTCTTGGAGTATTTCCCGTTACATTCATCTGGGGAATTTTATGGGTTGTAGCAGGTTTTAGGAAGAAATAGGAGATGAATCAATATACGCCCCCAAGCAATAGGCTTTCTTGGCGAACATAAATTATAGCGCTTCAAGCATAATTAGTGATGTGTGGCTTTGGGTTGAGTGGCTATATTTTTATCCAGACGATCGTTTGTTGTCCTTTACAATTCATAAAACACCACAAATTGCTGATTTCTTCGAAATCACGTTCAGTAGCTACATGGGAACTTTTTCAAGGGTTGTATCTTTATGTGTCTTGGCCGAAAATGAGTGCTGCAATCAATATTCAAGATTATTTACTATCGTTCATATCTCTTAGCATAGAGACATAAGGAGTATTCATGTCAGATATCCGTGTTCGTTTCGCCCCGTCTCCGACGGGGTTTTTGCATATCGGCGGGGCCAGAACCGCCCTCTTTAATTGGCTGTACGCCCGCCGCCACGGGGGGAAATTTTTTCTCCGTATCGAAGACACTGATCTGTCGCGCTCAACCGATGAAGCCATTGAAGCCATTTTGGACGGCATGCGCTGGCTGGGGCTGGACTGGGACAAATGGGAAGGGGAAGAGGATGACACCGTTCGCCAAACGGCGCGCTTCGATCTTTACAAAGAAAAAGTCACCGAGCTTTTAAATGCAGAAAAAGCCTACCGCTGCTACTGCACGGCCGAAGAACTGGCCCAGCGGCGGCAGGAGGCAATGAAGGCGCGCCGCGTGCCGCGCTACGACGGCCGTTGCCGGGAACGCAGCGGCCCCGCGCCCGACCTTCCTTTCGCCATCCGCTTCAAGGCCTCCACCGAGGGACAGATTGTCGTTAAGGACATGGTCAAGGACGACATTGTCTTTGAGAGCAGCACGGTGGACGATTTGATCATCGCGCGCTCCGACGGCACGCCCACATACAATTTGACCGTCGTCGTGGACGACGTGGGCATGGGCATCACCCACGTTATTCGCGGCGACGACCACCTCAACAACACGCCGCGCCAAATCCAGCTTTACCGGGCCTTCGGCTATCCCATCCCCGAGTTCGCCCATCTCCCGATGATTCTCGGGGCCGACAAGGCCCGGCTTTCAAAGCGGCACGGCGCGACGGCGGTGCAGCAGTACCGCGAGGCGGGCTATTTGCCGGAGGCGATGGTGAATTACCTCGTGCGCCTCGGCTGGTCTCATCAGGATCAGGAGTTGTTCACGCTGCGGGAATTGATCGAGAAATTCGCCTTCTCAGAGGTCGGCACATCCGCCGCCATATTTAATCCCGAAAAACTCAAGTGGGTGAACGCCCACTACATCAAAACCGGCGATCCCGAACGTCTGGCGGAACCCCTGATGCCGCACTTGGCCCGTGCCGGGGTCAAAGAGGAATTGATCGCGCCCGAAATGCTGCGCCGCGTCATTCTCGCCCTGCGCGAGCGCTCGCGGGACTTAAAGGAAATGGCCGAATCCGCCGCCTGTTATTTTTTGGATGACATTCCTTACGACGAAAAAACCCGAAAATTTTTAAACCCTGAAAATCTCTTTATTCTTCAGCGCGTCCGCGAAAAATTAGCACAAACGCCGTTTGAGCACGATGCCTTGAAAGACGCGCTCAGCGCCGTTTGCGAGGCAACGGGCCTGAAGCTCGCCAAAATCGCCCAGCCCATCCGCGCCGCCGTCACCGGCAAGGTGGTCAGCCCCGGCATCTTCGACGTGCTGGAAATCATGGGAAAAGAAAAAGCCCTGAAGCGAATCGACACGCAGATCGCGCGCTTGAGCGGCCCTTCTGCTTGACAGCGCCGC
>JBHHXB010000278.1:0-2089 GCA_046756825.1 Nitrospiria bacterium
TCCGTGTCGTGTGCGGGTACGCGATAGGATTCTTCCGCCCAATGTCCGAGATCGACCAATTTACATCGCTCGGAACAGAAAGGCCTATAGGGGTTTTCCGCCCATGTGGTTTTTGTTTTACAGGTCGGACAGGTAATTTGCACTGTATCCAGGGTAGTTTAAATGAAGATGCTAAGCGTGAAAAAAATAATCAGTTGGAAGAAAGGGGCAGGATTTGGGCCTTGGCCTGTATCGAGGTTTCCCCGGTTTGCTCCGCAGGTCTAGAGGAAGCGAGTACGGCGGTAATGGACCCGATTTTGATCTTCGTTTTGATGAGGACGGGGATGTGCCGTACATCATCCGTCATCCAAAATGTCACGTCCCCCTTATCCATGAACAGGCCTTCATACCGCACAAGGGCTTTGGCTTTAATGGTTTTGAAGGTGCCGGACGGGGTCCTGATTTCTTCCTTGCCGAGCACTTGAATTTCAAGCTCCCAGTTTTTGTTGCTTTCGTGGACGTCGATAAAAACAGACTTTCCCACTTCCAGAGCCGTGTGGTTGCGAAAATGATAAAGTGCGCTCAGCGAGTCCTGCACCATCGGCGGCACGAGGAAGGTTTCCACCTGGTTATTTTTATATTGCGTCGCCCGGTGGCGGATTTGATCGAAGTCAATGGCCTTCTCTCTTCTTTTCCGGCCTTGGCGCTGTTTGATTCTGATCGCATGCGAGTATCCCTCTTCGGCGTCAATGAATGTCTCAATCCGGTCTTTCACCGGATAAAAGGCGGAAACGAACTTGTTGGAATTGACGGTCGAGAGAACATGGAAGACTTCTCTTCCCTTCAGGTCGGTCTTTCCCAAGACCTCCATGACGGCGTGTCCGGCGGGGACGCCGAAATAACTGACGTTGTAAACCAGCCGCTCCCCGGGACCGTACGCCACGACGGGGGATGAATCTTTAGGTTGGGGCGAAGGGCCGTGGGGTGTTGCATGGCTTTGCGGAGCCAGAAGAAGCACTGCGGCAAGAAAAAGAAAATGAAGTGTTTTCACGTGTACTTTCTGACAGCGAAACGGGGTTATCTAGTATTTCATTATATTTCTATATGTTGGAAAGTAGCAAAATTGATGAGCAGGGTCAAGGGGTTCGGGTGTTTTTTCATAAAAAACGTGCAGGGTTGAAATCAGCCCCGATCTTGAGAAACACCTACCGAATGACCTCTATGTTTGTCCCGTCGTTTAAACGTCCTTGAGATAGAACAACAAGCTGATCCCCCGCGCGGACACCCTGTGTGACGAGGACGCGATCCCCTAAAACACGTCCCAGTTGGACGGGCTTTAAAATGGCCTGCTTGTTTTGAACCACAAAGACAAATGTTTCGCCCAGTTGCTGTCGAACGGCCATCATGGGAATGATGATTTGCGCGTCACGGGTTTTCCCGAAAAGGTGCAAGCGGCCGACCATGCCCGGCAGTATTTTGTTGTCGTGATTTTCGACGGTGATTTCCACGGGGAAGGTTCCCAGCGCAGGCGAGGCATTGCCGGAAATTTGTGTGATTTTTCCCTCGAATTGCTGACCGCGAAGGGCGTCAATGGTGGCGAGGGCCCGCCCGCCCATCGAAAGATCCCGGAGATCCATGTCGGAAACCCCCGCGTCAAAGGTGATCTTTGAAGAATCGGCGAGATGCGCCAGGACCGACCCGGCCGGTAAAACCTCGCCTGTATCGTGATACGTCTCTAGAATGACGCCGTCAAACGGACTCAAAAGGGTGGTAAGCCTGAGATCCCGTTTCGACTGATCCAACGTGATTCGGGCTTGGTCCCGCTCGGCCAAGGCAGCGGCCAATTCGAATTGGGCTTGGTCCCAGCCGGCCTGGGAAAGCGTTTTGTCCTTAAAAAGCGGCGCCTTCCGCCGTGTTTCGGACCGCATAAAACGGAGGTGCGCCTCGGCGCGCGCCAGCAGCGCCGTCTTTTCTTTGACTTGCAGCTCGAAGCGCTCCGCATCCAGTTCAAACAGGACATCCCCTTTTTTGACCCGGTCTCCACCCGAGACATGTTTCTGTTTCAGCATGCCGTTCACTTCCGTGCTGATGCGATGCTCCCGATAGGCGG
>JBHHXB010000279.1:0-2077 GCA_046756825.1 Nitrospiria bacterium
TCCGGCTCGACAATCATCAAATGCACGTCCAGCGGGCGTTGGGTCTTTTTTTTGACGGCATCAACCACGAGCGGGCCGATGGTGAGATTCGGGACAAAGCGACCGTCCATCACGTCCACGTGAATCCAGTCCGCGCCGCCCCGGTCAACCGCTTGAATTTCCTCACCCAGTTTTGAAAAATCGGCGGATAAAATAGACGGCGCAATCCTAGGCATTCCGCCGCCTGCTCTGCATGATTTTGTCGTGGGCCTCCGTGAATTGCTGCATCTGCTCCTTCGCAAACCTGGTAAAGCCTTCGGGCAGACCCTTGGAGGCCAGCTTGTCGGGATGGTATTCCTGCGCCTTTTTACGGAAGGCGCTTTTCACTTCGACATCCGTCGCCGATTTTTCGACGCCCAGAATCTTGTAATAGGTATCCAAATTCTCGGAAAATCCCTGCGCCGTGCCGCCGGACCCGCCCCCCGAATGCCCGCCCAATTCCGCTGACATACGCGCATAGGCATCGCCTTCGAGCTGGAGGTAGAGCGGCAGTTGCTCCAGAATCTCTTGCTCCGCCGGATGTAGTTGGCCGTCTGCCAGGGCCGTCATAAACAAAACGCGGTAGATCGTCTCCCGCATCGCATCGTCCAGCACGAATATTTCCGTGAATTGCTGCGCGTATTTATAAATGGAAGTATTGTCGTGCTTGGCCCGGTTAAAGATTTCAATGGCGACCTGCCGCGATTTGGGGTCCAGCTCGAGTTGCCGTTTGATAAAGCTGTCCACAAAGGCGATTTCGTCGTCGGAGACGATGCCGTCGGCCTTGGCGATTTTTCCCAGCATCGAAAACGCGGCCACTAAAAACCCGATCTGCCGCTTTTGACCCGAGCCGAGATGCTCACCCTGCGCCGAATCTTTTGTTAGCGAACTCCCAATACCCGCGCCGATGATGGCCCCGATCGGTCCGCCAAAAAGCAAGCCAATCGTACCGCCGATTCCCGCGCCCCACCACGCCATTACAACACTCCTTTATTCAAATCTTGACCCAAAATTATCGTTTTTTGATCCATCGAACAGCAAAAAATCGGTCCATTCTATCCGAATTAAGCATCGTTGTAAAATAGCCTTGTTCGTTAACAAATCCTCTGGCTTCAGGCGGAAGATCCGCCGATGGATCTTCAAGACACAGCGCTTGATGCTCTTTTGAAAAGGCTTCGACGACGTCCTCATTTTCTTCCCGCTCGGTCGAGCAGGTCACATAAATCAAACGCCCCCCTGTTTTGAGATGCAGCAAGACACTTTCCAAAATCTCAAGCTGGGTTGCGGCAAAGTTTTGAATAGAAGAGACCTTTTTCCACCATTTTCCTTCGGGAATCCGCCGCAAAATTCCCAGCGCGGAACAGGGCGCGTCCACGATGATTTTGTCGTACAGGCGTCCGGGCGAGAGGGCGGTTTCCATTTTTTCGACATGAACCCCCGGGGTTTCAAGCCGGGCGACATTGTCCTTCAACAGATTTAGTCGGTCGTCGTCGATATCGGTTGCCGTCACCACAGCCCTTCCCCCGGACAACTCGGCCAGATGGGTTGTTTTGCCGCCGGGCGCGGCACAGACATCCAGTATCCGCTCTCCAGCTTCAGGATTCACCAGATAGGCCGCAAGCTGCGCCCCTTCATCCTGAATATAAAACTCACCCCGCCCAAAAGCCGGAAGCTGCGTCACGGACACCCCCTTTACAATCAAACCCTCCGGGGACAGAGCGGTCGGCACGACATCCCCCTCCACAGCGCGCAACGCATCCGAAAGCCGATCCCGCGTCGTCTTTAAGCAATTCACACGCAGGGTCATGGGAGGTGTCTCATTGTTTCCCCGGCAAAGGGCGAGTGTTGCCTCTTCGCCGAAACGCGCCAGCCAGCGACGCACCATCCATTCGGGATGCGCCGTCATCACTGAAATATAAGTGACGGGATTTGTACGATCCGGTTCCGGCAGATGGTCTTTCGAACGCAGGACATTCCTGAGCAGGCCGTTGACAAAGCGGCCCGCCGCGACCCCGTCCGCGGCCTTCGCCTGATCGACCGCCGCATTCACCGCGGCATA
>JBHHXB010000280.1:0-2075 GCA_046756825.1 Nitrospiria bacterium
AAAAGAAAGTTTGTCTCGGAATGTTGTCCCACCATTAACAAAAGTAGCATCGCTGTACTGAGGCACAGGGTCAAATGCAGGTGGAATAGCGTCCACGGTTATGGTGATGAGTTCACTATTCTGAACCCCTAAACCATCAGTGATAACAAGCGGAACCTCTTTCACAAAGGCCAGGGGACTCGTTAGATCAGTCAATGGAATATTCACGCTCCAAGTCCGACTTTCAATATCAATATCAGCCACCACACCATTTACCAGGATAGATTGAACGCCTGTCCCATTATCAATGTAATTACCGAAGAGGGCTACAGGCGAGCTGTTCACAAGCGTTGGAGACAACAAGTTTACAGACGATCCGTTATTTACAAAGTTAATCCGGAAGCTTCGATGGCTCTCATTGCCGAGATTATCAAATGCGCGTACCCCGACATGATATTCTCCATCTGAATAGAGTTTTGTGTTGATTGGGAAAGAAGGGTTTGCGGGATCGGCGGCCTGGCCGATCTCGCCGCCGTCAATATCAAAAACAACGGATTTGATCCCCACGATGTCCGTAACAGTCACAGAAAAATTAAAAACGTCGTTGTGATACAAGCCTTCTGCCTCGGTCGGAGTAATGACCGGCCCGGCTCCGTCAAAGACAACCGGTTCCAAACCACCAAACATGGTGTGCGTCATGCCGCCTAAACGATCCGCCTCCGGCACGGCCTGAGCAAAGGTAATGCCGACTTTGTTTACATCACTCCCGATCATCATCATGAGGTGTTTTGCGAGTTCCGCCCGATAAGTATTGGCATCAATCAAGACCAATCCCAATCCAAGGTCAACGACCTGCTGTGTCTCAGGATCTATGCCTTTGCCATCAAGCCTCCCATCTTCGGAAATGTCTCGATACATCACCTGGGCAAAGGCAATCGAATTCCAGATCGAATGCACCTCGGATCCGTTCAATGCACTGGCTTCTTTTGTCCAACTTGAGATGGCCGCCGCCATGAATCCGTACTTCAATTCCGGGGTAAACTGTCTATCTGCATTGGCGAGATCGGTGATATTCGCCGGGACAACCGTGAGAATGTCCACGCCCACCATCGAGGTAATCGCCGTGGAGGCCTCCGTCACGGCGTTTTCGATGGGAACGCCGCCCTTGATCTTGTATTCGGCCAATCCGGCGGCGACGTTTGTGAAGGGTGTGACCATGAGGCGCACGGGCGAGCCGGATTTATAAAAGGTAATCGCCCGAAGCAATTGTCCCGGAGCCAGAGAAACATTTTCTCCACTGGCTTCTTCGACGTAGCTGCCGCCTCGTACTTCAATCAGAATGTATTGATCCGACGCGGAAAGCTTGATTGAATAAAACCCCTTTTCATCGGTCGTCGCGGTTCCCAGGACTTCTCCTTTTACACCGTTCTTATAGGAGTAAACCGTCACATCCCCTCCAGCAATTTGAGCATCAACCGCAAATCCTTCGACCGTTGAGGCCGGCCGTTCGACCGCCCCGCCGCCGCTGCGACCGCAAGAAACAAGTCCCACAAAAGAAAAAAGCAAGAATGCGCCTGTCATGAAATTTTTCATCATTGACCCTATGGTGTCTACAGAAAGGTTAGTATTAAAAAAGTATCGTCCCGGCGATCAGAAACCGGGTCATTTCACCGGAAACCGGCACCTCCACTTGAGCATGTGCGCCCACGTCAAAAAAATGTGTTCTTTTTAAAACCGTGCTCGCGTTCAGGAGAAAATTAACGGCTTGCTCATCCCGATCCGCGAAGCGTTGTACTATGAATCCATCCGAATCCAGTAGAATTCGGTTTGTAAATTTGTCTTCGGATAGCCCAAGACCCGCGCCAAACCACGGTTTCCATTTTCTTGAAAAGCGAAACCGCCATTGATACGAGGTATTTAAGCCCAAAGACTTTACACTGCCTGAGACCTTGTTACTTTTATTCTCCAGATCGATATCCTCGTAAAAAATTTGTGTAAAAATGCGCCGATCCCGGCCGAAGGGAATCGTAGCGATGACATTAAAAAAGCTAAAATGCGTTTTGATTTCCGTATCCCCGGCCGAATCGTCAACCGAG
>JBHHXB010000281.1:0-2026 GCA_046756825.1 Nitrospiria bacterium
GCCCGCCCGGCCAAGCCGACCAGTTTTTCCAACTCCGGCCCGGAAAAGGCGACGTCGATGCTTCTGCCTTCACCGATGCCCCGTGAAAAAAGACCGGACTGCAACACGATGGCGATCATGCCGGGTATTTTTTGAAGCGCCCCCTGCATGACGGGGATCATCTCGCGGATGCGCTCCGGCTCTTTGACACGCACCCCCATGAAAACCTGCCGTCCGGAGGCCACATAAAAAAAGTTGGTGGCGGTCGGCCCCTCGGGATCCGTCGCTTTGGGATGGACCGGATCCTTTTCCCAATAAGGCCGGATATCCGCCTCAATCTGCTCGCCGATTTTTTTTATCTCCTCCAGGTTGTAACCCGGCGGCGGCAAAAGAATGCCCAGCACCAGGTTGCGGTTCCCCTCCGGCAGATATTCCGCCTTGGGCATCAACAGCCAGGCCAGTCCCAGGGACAAGGCCGTCATCCCGGCCACGACCCCGAGGGACAACAATGGGCGGCTGCAAATATGATAAACGGTGCGCGCGACGCCATCCGCAAATCTCGCGGCAAGCGGAACGAGACCGAAGAGGTTTGAAAAAGCGCCCGAAGCCCCTTTTTCCGCGCGGCCCGCCTCGATGATTTTCGAGGCAAAGGTCGGGATGACCGTCACGGCGACCAAAAGGCTTAGGCCCACGCTGGCGCTGATCGCAATGGCGATGTCCTTAAAAAGCTGACCGATCTGCTCTTCAATAAACAGGATAGGCAGAAACACGGCGACAGTCGTGAGCGTGCTCGCCAGGACCGCGCCCCAAACCTCCCGCATGCCGTCCGCCACGGCCGTCACCCGCGCCTTTCCCAGCTGCCGGTGCCGGTAAATGTTTTCCAGCACGACGATGGCCACGTCCACCACCATGCCGACGGCGAAGGCCATGCCCGCCATGGAGACGACATTCATATTCCGCCCCAAAAGCAATAAAATAATGAAGGTGCCAACCACACTGATGGGAATGGCTGTGGCGACGATGAGCGTGCTCGATGCGCTACGCAAAAAGAGAATCAATACGGCTACCGCCAGGAATCCGCCGACGATGAGGTTTTGCTGTACCAGGTCGATAGAGCTGTTGATGTAATCCGTCTCGTCGTAGACCTGCGTGATGTACAGCCCGTTTTCACCCAAAATACCGGCATTGAGTTCCGCCAAGGCCTTTTGAAGCCCGGCCATGACGTCCAGCGTGTTCGCACCCGATTCCTGAAGGGCGTTGACGGCGATGGCCGGCTCCCCGTTTTGCCGCACCGAGCGCAGGGGCTTTTTATAGCCGATGGCGACCTCGGCCACATCTTTTATGAAAATCGGCTGACCCCCGACTCGTTTCACAACAACATTTCCGATGTCTTCGGGCGAGCGGTATTCCCCCAACGTACGGACGAGGTAGCGCCGCTTCCCCTCGTCGAAGTCACCCGCGCTGACATCGGCATTTTCCCGAACCAGGGCCGTGTTGATGTCCAAAATGGTGATGTTGCGAGCCGCGATCACATTCGGATCCACCAAGACTTGCATTTCCCGGACATTTCCGCCAAAGACATTGCTGATCGCCACGCCCGCAACCCGTTCGAAGCGGGCCTTGATCACATCCTCCGCGAAATCGTGATAAGTGTTGATGTCCGTCTTGTTGTCCGGTTTCGTCTTTAAAATAAACCACGCAATGGCCGACGAGGCCACGTTGACCGTTCTGAGCACGGGGCGGTCGGCATCGACCGGGAAATTCGTCACCTGATCCAGACGGTTGGAAACATTCAAAAGCGCCGTATCGAGATTCGTTCCCGTTTCAAAGGTCAGGACAATCTCGCCCCGGCTTTCGCGGCTTTCGCTCCGCATTTCCACCAGGCCCGAAATCGCCTTGAGCTGCTCTTCCTGACGCTCGACGATTTCGCGTTCGATTTCCCGGGGGCTCGCGCCGCGCCAAAAAGTTTCGACCGTGATCTCCGGTTTCACCACTTCGGGTGTCAACTGAATGGGGATTTTAAACAGGGCGATCCCGCCAAACAGCA
>JBHHXB010000282.1:0-2024 GCA_046756825.1 Nitrospiria bacterium
GCGTTCCTCTTCGGTTCGTCCTTTGCGTGACGCAGCACGGCGGCGTTTCGGGATAAGCCGGTGTGTTTTGCCCGAAGCAGCGGTGTTTTGGAAAAGCGTTTTTTGAAGGCCGCCGGGCCCGAAAGACTTTCAATCTCGTCCAGTTTCAGAGACGGGCCCGCGCCCCGCGTGATCGAAAACCCCGCTTCATTGGTTTCGATGCCTGATCCGTTGAAGGGACAGATCTCTTGACAGATGTCGCATCCAAAGAGCCATCCCTCCATTTTCGAGTGAAAACGTGAGGGTATTTCCCCTTTATTTTCAATCGTAAGATAGGAAATACAGCGGCGCGCATCCAAACGATAGGGGCTGTCCAGCGCCCCGGTCGGACAGGCCTCGATACAGCGCCGGCATGTGCCGCACTGATTGGTTGCGGGCACATCTTCCTCCAAATCCAGGTCCGTGATGACTTCGGCCAAAAAGACCCAGGAGCCAAACTTCGGCGTAATCAGGTTGGTGTTTTTCCCGATGAAACCCAGCCCGGCGCGCTGCGCGAAGGCCCGCTCCAGAAGTGGACCGTGATCGACATAACCCTTCCAGCATCGTCCCTTTCGTTCCTGAATGGCGTGGATCAAGGTTTCTAATTTTTCCTCGATAATGTGGTGATAGTCTTCCCCCCAGGCGTAGCGGGCCACCTTTCCGCGCAGGGTATCTAACTGTTCGTTTTCTTGATGAGGCGCAGGCTGGTAGTAATTGAGTGCGAGCGCGATAACCGATTTTGCCTCCGGGAAGCGACGCTTGGGATCGTAGCGGATTTCAGGGGATTTTTTCAGATAGGCCATCCCGCCCGCGAAGCCATCCGAAAGCCATTTTTGAAAATGCTTTCCCGCATTGCGGACGGGCTCCGCAGAGGTGATGCCGACGGCGTGGAAACCTGAATCAATGGCGATATTTTTGATTTCCCGCGTCAGGTTTTTAAGTGAAGGACGCTTATCAGCCCTCATGGTTTGAGGCAGGGCGTGAGCGGGCGTGTGTGTGAGAGACTCAAGGGTGATGTGTGTTTTCGCTGGGATCAGCGTTCAGTCCGCTTCCGCGTGGAGACGGTTCCGTCACAGCGCCAGCCGCTCCCTTTCAGGCTGTCAACGGTTGCCTCCATTTGGGCGGGCGTGACGTGATCGCCATTAAAATGAACGAGAATGTAGTCGCGCCGGTTAAAGGCTTCGACGTGGATCACGCCGTTGAGTTCCATTAAGCCTGCGGTAATTTCCTCGGGATGCCTGCTGCAAAAAGGACCACTGAGATCAATGACGACTTCCTTTGTCCCCGGAGGGAGATCCGGCCCCGTGTTTTTCTTCGACGGTGTGTGATGGTGCATCTCCTGCTTTTTCCCCGAATGCTCCATCTTATCCATCTTTTCCATTTTTCCCGCTTTTTCTTCGTGATGACCATGACCTTCGTCGGCTTGAAGGGGGCGCACATCAGCAATCGATACGAGCAGCGCGGTGAAAACAGCGCAGGTCAGCATACTTCTTTGAAGACTCATTGAAAGAAACCTCCTTGGATTGTCATTCCATTTTATCGTGTGGAGGCCATTATCGTAAACACATCTGAATATTTCAAGACTTGATTCTATGAGGAAGAGCGCTTGGGACGGGATGAAAATTTATTGTCAGCGTGAAGGCCGAGCTATTGCTATTCCCCCATCTCAAAAGGAAGATAGTTTCTCCTGAATGAGCTCTCCAAGCTTGATAATGGCTTCAACCAGTTGTTTTAAGGGCGGGGCGGTGACTTTTATATAATCGTAGTAATCCAAAAAAGAAATCGCGAGCAATATTGTCGTAATAAAACCCACGGCCCGGGTCAACATGGGGAAGCTCCCTGCAAAAATAACAGAGACACTGTATCACAGCGGGCCTTGTTTTTCATGTGTCGACTCCTTATTTAGACGTAATATTAAGGCATTGAAACACTCAGGGGAAGGGCGATCTAGATTGCAGGGGCCTCCAAGACGGTAAAGGGGTTCGGGATGGCGGCGGTGCCGGTGG
>JBHHXB010000283.1:0-1993 GCA_046756825.1 Nitrospiria bacterium
TTCATCGTATAAAAAATCTCTTCCGCAATCGCACTCATTTCATTGATACGTTGCTGCTGGTAAAAAGCAATCCCGCCGACAGATATAATTACAATCGCAGCAATTATGATGATAGCCCGGTACCGTTTGAAATGCTGTTTTTGAACACGATGGAAGGCCTCGCGGACCATCATCGTGTGTTCCCCGATTACGTCTGTATTGGAGGATTTTCCGAAATACCGCTCCGCAATTTGTGTGATAGAAGCGGTTTCCGAAGCGGGGGTTGGGGTTACCCTGGATTCTTGCTCAGTGGAGAGCGCCGGTCCGCCTGCCCCCAGTTCAATCCGTGCGCGATCCGGTAATTCGGCTTCTTGGATCAGAACACCGTTCAGGTATGTCCCGTTCGCGCTGCCAAGATCTCGTACCCGCCAATAAGTCCCGTCAAACACAAATTCCAAATGTATGCGGCTGACCTCCGGGTTTTTGATCTGAATGTCGCAACTTCCCTCACGTCCCACGCGAAACGTCCGGGTAAATCTAAATTTGTGTTTTGTGGAAACCCCTTCTTCAAGACTGATCGTTATCCAAGGCGGGAACTTGGCCCATTCTGCAGTGGTGTGTTTCTTCATGATCCAAACCGAAAAATGACGCCTAGCTTAAAGACGCAGACAAATATCCTGATAGAGAGTAATAGATACACGCTTATTTTGACTTAAAATCCGAACATAATGACGGCATATAGAGTTTTTTTATTTTAGAGGGCTTACAAGGAAAAAGTAAAGCGATGAACGCTTCGATATCCCGCCACATTACTTTTTTAAAAGACGTACTTGCCGGACACCGGCTGCTCGGGTTTCAAAGAGCTGAATGCCGGATTCGCGAATACCAAGTTCGAGCGCGGCTGCGGCCCGCTGACGTTGATAGCCAGCCCGAAGCACTGCGTTCAGCCCGTCGATTGTTTTGAGTTTACCGCAAAGGTAAGCCATGCCGTTTTTAAAGGCATGGTTGTTCTGTCGCCACCATCGCTTTATTTTCTCGGGTTCTGGCCAAGACAGATCTTCATCCAGGTCCATTGCCACATTGTCATCCTCTGGGTTTTCCGTCGGTCCCGCCTCAAAGCCCTCCGGCCATTCCCCTTCCAAATCCTCATAAGCAATATCGACGCCGGTAATCATACTGAAAGACTCCCCGGCAACACGGGCAAATTCCGGGACGGCCATTTGCTCGATTAAAACATCCATCGCTGCGGGATCTCCAATCATGCCCAGTGCCTGAATCGATAAACGCCGCATCTCTGGGCGCTGCGCCAATCGCCGGTGCCAGGCATGGGCGTCATTGACTCGCATCCGCCGGACTGCCATGCCTAAGGCTTGTTCCGCATATTGGCCATCCTGTTCAACAATGTCCTGCAACACTGACATTGCGGAGGCCTCTCCCAGTAGCAGTCCCGTCCAAGCGGCATAAAAGCGGCACGTTGTATTTTCGTCGTTCAAATTTGCCATAACTTCAGGCAAAAGCGCTTTTCGCGCGAGTTCTCCCACTGCTTTGCATGCCCGCGCTCTTAAGAAAGAATCTGTATCGAAGAGCGCTTCTTTTAAGGCCAAGTCAGGGGCTTGGCGATGAATCGCGGAAGCTGCGATGCCAATCCTTCGCATCAGAGTGGATTCGTCATTTAAAAGTATTTGAATTTGATGTTCAGCCTGTGAGTACGAAAGCCAACCTAAAGCCGAAATCATCCCCCTGGAAAGTTCCGGCTCAGCCATAACCGCCTCTTTCACGGTTTGGATTCTTGCGTCGTCTCCACTTTCAAAAGCCAGCACGGAACCGGTAAAAACCTCGCCGCAGTCCTCGAACGCAAGGGTCTCCTTGCAAACTACCCAGCCTTCCTCACCCGCAATGCGGAGGCCGTCAATATGCGCCTCGACCCGTTCATCGAGCTCCGCGAGATCTTTCAAATTGTAGTGCGGCTGGCGGACCGCGGCATCCCGCAGCAGCCACAAAAAGGCGGCCTCTT
>JBHHXB010000284.1:0-1971 GCA_046756825.1 Nitrospiria bacterium
CTGGTCGGCATTCAAACGGGCGGTGTCCATTTGGCCCAGCGTCTGACCCGGAATATTGAAAAAATCGAAGGCATAAAACCGCCAGCGGGCGCGCTGGATATTACACTGTATCGTGACGATCTCGCGGGCCGCACAGACTATCCGGCCCTGAAAAAGACGACCATTCCCTTTGATATGAATCGGAAGCGGGTCGTGCTTGTCGATGACGTCCTGTTTACCGGGAGAACGATTCGCGCCGCGATGGATTCCCTGATTGATTTGGGGAGGCCCAAGGAAATTCAATTGGCCGTACTGGTGGATCGCGGACATCGTGAATTGCCGATCCGAGCAGACTATGTCGGGAAAAATTTACCCACAGCTTTTTATGAAACAGTGGATGTCCTTCTTTCGGAAGAAGGGGAGGAGGACCTCGTCGTGCTCAACCGTCATCAAAATCCTGATCAGTAAGGGCACTGCGGAATCTTTCAAATGGAAATCAAAAGAAAAGACATTTTAAGCCTGGCCGAGATGGATCGCGAAGAAATTGATCTGATCCTGGAAACGGCGGATTCCTTTCGGGAGGTCGCAAACCGGGAAATCAAAAAGGTCCCGGCGCTTAGGGGCAAGACCGTGGTGAATCTTTTTTTTGAGCCGAGCACGCGCACGCGCACCTCGTTTGAACTCGCGGGCAAGCGGCTTTCCGCGGACGTGATCAATATCTCGGCCAGTGGCAGCAGCACCCTCAAGGGGGAGACATTGCTGGACACCGCCCGGAATATCGAGGCCATGCATGCCGATTTTATTGTTGTCCGTCACGCCTCCTCCGGCGTGCCCCATTTTTTGGCCCGCGCGCTTCAAAGCGCCGTCATTAACGCCGGAGACGGCGCGAACGAGCACCCGAGCCAAGGCCTGCTCGACTTGCTGACCATCAAGGAAAATAAAGGAACACTTGAAGGATTGAAGGTGGTGATCGTGGGGGATATTCTGCACGGGCGCGTTGCCCATTCCGACATTCACGGATTAAAAAGGTACGGCGCGGATATTCATCTCGTCGCGCCGCCTACCCTCGTTCCGACCGGCATCGAAAATTGGGGGATAAAAATTCATTATCACTTGGATGAGGCGCTCATCGGCGCGGACGTCATTATTCTGCTTCGGCTGCAATTGGAGCGGCAGGGGAGCAGCTATTTCCCGACGCTCAGGGAATACGCACAGCTCTACGGTTTGGATCTACGCCGGCTTGCCTTGGCGAGCCCTGATGTTCTGGTCATGCATCCCGGTCCGATCAACCGCGGGGTGGAGGTCACCTCCGAGGTCGCGGACGGCCTGTCTTCGGTTATTTTGCAGCAGGTTTCAAACGGTGTGGCGGTGCGGATGGCTCTTCTGTTTTTACTCTCCGGAGGAAAGCATGTCTAAACAGCACACCGCTATTTTAATCCAGGGCGGGCGCATCATTGATCCTGCGCATAAACGGGATGAAATCGGGGACATCTTGATTGACGATGGTGTGGTTTGCTCGATAGAGTCTTCAATTTCGCTACCCGATGAATCCTGCCGCGTCATTGATGCCACAGGAAAAATTGTCACCCCGGGTTTGATTGATCTGCACTGCCATGTCCGCGAACCCGGTTTTGAATACAAGGAAACTGTGGCGACGGCGACGGCCTCCGCGGCGGCGGGTGGATTTACCACGATCTGCTGCATGCCGAACACAAATCCCGTAAACGATAATCAATCGGTGACGGAGCTGATTCTCGAAAAGGCAGAGACAGGGGGCATCGTGCGCGTGTTGCCCATCGGGGCCATCACGAAGGGCCAAAAGGGACAGGAACTCGCTGAAATAGGGGAGATGGTGCAGGCCGGCTGCGTCGCGGTGTCGGATGACGGCCTGCCCGTGATGAACAGCCAAATCATGCGTCAGGCCATGTCCTACGCCAAAATTTTTGACGTGCCTGTCATCGACCACTGCGAGGATTTAAACCTCACAAACAA
>JBHHXB010000285.1:0-1956 GCA_046756825.1 Nitrospiria bacterium
TCTTTTGAAACTCTGGAGACGTCGATTTGCAATTTCCGGCGGTGACCGGCAAAGAAAAAGTTAGCCCCTGCCGTCAGTTCTTCTTCATCCATGCCCGCCGCTTGGGAATCAAAATGCCCGTAGCGCGCCGCGACCTCGACTTTTTTCGGGACAAGGAAGAGACCGCCCTGAATATAGGCTCCTTTGGCGTTGGGGTTGTTGCGGGCGTCACGATAGTAATATTCGCCCTGAACGGATTTTCCCTGATGCTTGAAGGCGAATTCCAGGCCATAAGTGGCTGCAGAGCCCGGGGCAGTTGAGCCGTTTTTGAGGTTTTTATTTCCGGCGTCATGGGCGACCGCGCCACCGATGGTGAGCAGGGGCGTTTCCGTGTGAGCGATGTCCGATTCCGAAACCGGCATTTTCCCGAAGGGATTAAAGCGAACGCGCCCGACGGTGAGCAACTGATTGTCGTCGTTGTCCTTGGCTTGATTGATGCCGTTACCGTTGAAGACCCCGACGGTGTATTCGATCTGGTCGTGTCGGCCGCTCAGCATGATGCCGACATCCCTGGGGTTGGTCTGGTTGGCGTTGAATTTTTTGGAGGCAAATGACGTGTCCACAAACTGGAGCTGGGCAAAAAATGTTGTCTGCTGCCGATTGAAGGGCACGAAGTACTGCCCGACCCGGATGGACATGTTTTCATAGTGGCCGATATTGAGCCAGGCGTCTTTGAGTGTGGTGTCCTTTGTGCCGTCTTTCGCGCCATCGGCGACTTCGAGTTGAACCAAGTAGGTAAACTTGGGGTTGTACATGAAGCCGGACCAGCGCAGACGGCCCTTTGCAATCCGAAACGTGGAGGTGTCGTCGGCTGCATCGTTTTCCGCCAGCACATGCTGGAACTGGACGTAGGACGCGAAATGCAGTTTAAATTTATCCTTAACTTTAATGACAAAGCCGCCGTCGTAGCCGACTTTAATGCCGTCTTTTTCGAGAAACATCGGGGCGGCGTCCGCCGCAGGCCGGAGGGCCAGCGAAAAGAGCAAAGTCAAAATCCCCGCAATCATGCCTTTTTTCATACGTTCTCCTATTTATCCGTTAAGTTGAAAATTATACGGTACCCTCCCCTGTGCCGACGGGCCGTCACATTTTGTTTCATATAATAAATGAGGGGCAAGGTATCCAAGTCGCCCGGAAAAGTCAACCGAAGGAGACCTTTTTTGGCGCTAAAGATAGGCTGGAAAGACGCGGAGCGGACAGTGCGCGCAGTCCGCCGTTTTTCTGCAATATACCTTTGCCGTTTTGACGATAAGGGCGTGGTACTCATTAAAAAGCGGCGCATCGTGGGGAAGCCGTGTCATGAACAGCGCTTGAATCGCCGCGTAGTCCGCGCCGGAAGCGATCCACCGGTGGCGGAAAAAGATGCGGCGGGTGTAGGCGTCCACGACGAAAACCGGTTTTTCTCCCGCGTAAAGCAGGATGGAGTCCACCGTTTCCGGCCCAAGCCCCTTCACGGCGAGTAATTTTTCGCGCAGGCGCGGTGTTGCCTCCGAAAACATACGCTCGAGTGATCCGCCATATTCCCCGAAAATGAATGCGGCGACATTTTTTAAGCGCCGGGCCTTCAAGTTAAAGAATCCGCTGGGGCGGATTTTTTTGGCCAATTCGGATTCAGGGATATTTTGGATGGCCTCCGGTGTGAGGAGCCCCGATTTTCGGAGTTGTGCGATGGCCTTTTCGACGTTAGCCCAGGCCGTGTTTTGGGTCAGCACCGCGCCGACGATGACCTCGAAAGGGCTATCGGCGGGCCACCAGTGCTGTGGGCCGAAGTGCGCGTAAAGCCGCTCGTAGATTTCGGAAACGGAGGCGTCGTGGAGGGGAGGTGTCTGCTTTACCGGGTGGTGTCGCGGAGCCATTTCAGATAATCGTCCGATCCATCCACAATGGGCAGGGCGATGATTTCCGGTGTTGTGTAGC
>JBHHXB010000286.1:0-1940 GCA_046756825.1 Nitrospiria bacterium
TCTTTTTTGAAAATCGGCTCCATCGCGCCATCCCTGACCCGCATGAGATAATTTCTTTGATGGCCGATCTCGGAGGGCATCCAAAGGGATTCCGCAATATCCTCATCGCCGATCTCCTTGGGCGGGCCGCTTGCGACATGCTCGTGGAGCAGGGGACATCGGATATAGTGCCGCTCCGCCGGGTCGCTTCTGATTTTGTTCATGACTTTGTCGGAGACCGGGCCGAATCTCCAAAACGGGTCTCCCGTTAAAATCCATTCGATACGGGTGTGCCCGCATTTGGAGATTTCCAGCAAGCGCAGGCCGTCGGGATAAGCGCCGTTTTCCCAACCTGAAACGGCCTCTTGCGTGACGCCGAATAATTTTCCGAATCGGGTTTGATTTAAGCCCAGCCGTTTTCGGATCGTCCGAATTCTCAATCCGATGGATTTGTCCGATGCCTTAGTCATCCGTGCGCCTGTTACAAAAATTCAGTGGGATGTTTTTTCTATCCCCTTGACTTTCCAAATGTTTTTTTAATATCCTCATACAGATACGCCCTCTGTGGGCTAAGCTGGATTTTTCATGTTTTACAAAGGAAATACGCATTTTTTAACGAGTCACTCCTCATGCAAAAACCACCTCTCCCCGCAATACTGAACACCCTCTCGAAGACGAGCGAGGGAATGTTTGTCGTCGATTCCGACGGAAAGGTGTTTGACTGGAACGCTTCCGCCGAAAAAACCTTGGGCTACCGGGCCGAGGAGGTTATCGGCAGACCCTGCTACGAAATTCTTTGCCAGCGCGATCCCTTTGGGAATGTCTTCTGCCACTCGCACTGCACGGTGATAACGATGGCCAAACAGGGCCGACTCATCCGCAATTACGAAACGCAAGGGGTCACGAAAGGCAATCGAAAAATCCGGCTGAACACCCGCATCTTGCTGGTCTCGAGTCAATCGGCAACCGAGCCCCTGATTGTTCACCTCTTTCGTCTGATTGCACCTCCCGACACCGGGACACCCTCTCCGGAGAGAAACGACGAAGGTCTCACTTCATCCTTCTCGGCGCCTCCCGAATTAAGCCCCCGGGAAAAAGAAGTCCTCGTCCTGCTGAGCCGTTGCCAGGTCGCGAAAGAAATCGCGGCCACCCTTGAAATCAGTAACGATACGGCACGGACCCACATTCAGCACATCCTTCAAAAATTAAATGCTCACAGCAAGCTGGAAGCCCTGATGATCGCGGCGCAACACGGCCTTATTTAGCTAGACGCTCTTTCGCTTCACAGCGTCCAACATCCACTTATAAGTAGGTATCACGAATTGAGGCGTTTTCTCAATTCCGCAGTTGCGCCACATCTTTGCTGAAAGCGGGGATTGAGTCACGCAAATGCAGTATGGACAATTTTCTTGAGGTCAGATATAAGTATTTTATATACTGATAATGAGAATATACTGTAAAGATGTCGTGATAGATAAGCGGACCTTTGTTGGGGAATGGGGAATCGCCTACGATGATGTCTCAAATTAAGCCGGAGCCGGGTCGTCACGTTGACTGCCGGGGTTCGGGATTGTAAATACGTCGCATTTCTCTCCCCGTTTTTCACTGTAAACTGAAAAAAGAATAGTTCGTGTTGCCCCTTGGAACGGGGATTTGTTTTTTTGGTAATCGCTGAAGCGGTTGTATGAAAAGAGTCGATGCCGTATAAGAAAAAGATCAAGGGAAAGCTATTCTTCTGTCTGCTGCTGTTCAGCCTTACCCCGCTTTTAATCACGGCCTATTTTAGTTACGGGCGTCTCGGTCCGGTGTTTGTTCATGCCGCCCGGTCAGAACTTGCGCTGGACGTGCTTGAAAGGGAACGAGACCTGCTCGCGCTCCTGGGGGCGTATCAGCAGCGGCTGAATGTCTTTAGCGGGAATGAGGCGCTTCAAAACCTGTTGGATGATTTGAACAGGGCCCAG
>JBHHXB010000287.1:0-1934 GCA_046756825.1 Nitrospiria bacterium
AAAATCGCTCGTAGCCCATCACTTCGGACCACGAGTAAAAGAGGATGCAGTCGCTGCCAATGCCGTCGCGCCCCGCCCGGCCGATTTCCTGATAATAACCGTCGATGCTTTTCGGCATGTCGCGGTGAATGACGTAGCGGATGTCGGGTTTGTCGATACCCATGCCGAAGGCCACCGTCGCGACCATCACATCCACATTGTCGCGGCGAAACATTTCCTGGGCCTCGGCGCGGCGCTCGTGGGGCATCCCCGCGTGATAGGTCATGACGCGCACCCCGTGATCCGAAAGGTAAGCCGCCGTTTGCTCCACCCCCTTGCGGCTCAAACAGTAGACAATCCCGGACTGTCCCTTTCGTGACTGGACGAGGTGGAGAATATCCTGCTTCGTATTCCGTCCCTTGCCTTTTTTATAGACATGAAGGTGGAGGTTTTTTCGAAAAAAAGAACCCCGGTAGCGGAAAGGGGTACGCATCCCCATTTGCTGTGTGATGTCATCGGCGACCCGATCGGTGGCTGTCGCGGTGAGCGCGAGAACGGGCACTTGACCAAAATGCGACTTCAAGTTGGAAAGATTCCGATAGGCCGGTCTGAAATCATGTCCCCACTGACTGATACAGTGGGCCTCGTCGATGGCAATGAGGTTGATTTTACAGCGGGACAAGAGATCAAAGAGCGCGCCGTCCAGGCCTTCGGGCGCGATGTAGACCAAGTCGTACTGCCCGGAAAGCAGTCGGGCCGTGCGGCTTCGGCGTTCGTCCGCCGTGAGACTCGAATTAATAAAAGTCGCGTGGATGCCGAGTTCGGTGAGCGCATCAACCTGGTCTTTCATGAGCGAAATCAAAGGGGAGATGACCAGTGTCGCGCCGGGTAAAATGCGGGCGGGGATTTGATAGGTCAGCGACTTGCCCGCGCCCGTCGGCATGATGCCGACGGCGTCATGTCCGGCCAGGACCGCGTAAATCAGCTCCTTCTGTCCAACACGAAATTGACTGTATCCAAAAACCGTTTCGAGTACCGACGCCGGATTTTTCTGTGCCGGTTTCAGCTCGGCCAGACGCCGTATCCAGCGCACCAGCGCCGGATCAAACAAGTCCGGCGCGTTGCGGTAGACCTCGCGCAGGTGTTCAATACGGTCTGAAAACCCCTCGGCAACTTCCCCCTGTGCGTCGGGGTGGGCGGCGATTTCAGCAAGGGCTTCCACCTCTTGCACAACTCGTTCTTTTGTCCACGTTTCAAGCATTCAACCCCCCGATGACCGGAGGCCGAGTTTAAAAGAGAATTGCGGGAAAGGCAAGAGGCCTGACGCCTTCCCGGTCGCATGCGTTGAAAGTGCATGCCCCTTTTGATATTCTGCCGACCCATGAAAAATGCACGGCTGGATTCGATGCCTGACGCAGGCTGGATATCCTCAAGCGGAAAGATTATCCCCATTGTGCTCGGCCTGCTTTTCCTCTCGGCCGACCCGGTTTTTTCCGAAAACAGCGGCGGCCCGGCGGTGCCGCTCTCCCTCGCCCGCGCCGTAAAAATTGCCGTCACCCATAATATCGACCTTCACGTGGCGCGGGAAGACATTCGTCTTCAACAATCGGCCGTGCTTCGGGAGGCGGGCCGGTTTGATCCAACTCTGTCTTTTGATTTGCGTACGGATAGAACAGTGCGAAGCTCGACCTCATTGATTGAAACCGGGCCCAGCGGCACAGACCGCATCGTTCAGGAAAATCAACGCTTCAACGCCAGCCTCAAACAGCGTTTGCTGACGGGGGGCGATTTCGGGCTTTCTTTTCGGCAATTCAGATCGGAAGCCTCTTTTCAAGCCGTCAACCCTACCCTGAACGGGGATCTCGTCTTTTCGTTCACCCAGCCCCTGCTTCAAGGAAAAGGGCGGGAGGTGACGGAGGGACCGCTTCGGATCGCGAACACAGACATCGCAATTA
>JBHHXB010000288.1:0-1887 GCA_046756825.1 Nitrospiria bacterium
CTTGAAAAAAATGTTGTTTTGACACGCCACTTCGATCTTGCGGCTGGAGGCGATGCCGTGTGAGCAGGCAATTTCAAGGCTTTTCCTACAGCCTCAACGTGAAGCTAAGTGTTGGATAATAAAGCGGCGAATTTTTCAGAAGAAACGGGCGGGGTATATAAAAACCCCTGACTTTCGTCGCAGCCCAAGTGTTTTAAATAAGTCTTTTGTGCTTCGGTTTCAACACCCACCGCAATGACTTGATGTTGAAGCCCATGCGCCAACGCCAGTACGGCTTGGGTAATTGCCTTGTCGTTGATGTCTTCGGGAAGGTCCCGGATGAATGATCGGTCGATTTTCAACTTGTTCACTGGAAGACGCTTGAGATAGGAAAGCGATGAATAGCCGGCGCCGAAATCATCAATCGCGATGGTTACGCCCAGGCCTTTGAGCTGTTCCAGGGCTTTGATCGCCCATTTTGTATTTTTCATAAAAAAGCTTTCGGTGATTTCGATCTCCAGCTGTGCCGGTTTTAATCGTGATTTTTTGAGCGCGTCCTTCACGGTTTTAACGATTTCCCCCCGTAAAAACTGAGCACCCGAGATGTTGACCGCGACGCGGTTGATTTTCAGCCCGGCTTGCTGCCACTGCCGGGTCTGGGCGCATGCGGTTTGCAATACCCATTTTCCAATCGAGACAATTAAATCCGACTCCTCGGCATAGGGGATAAATTGCGCGGGCTCAATCAGCCCCAGCTTGGGATGCTGCCATCGGATAAGCGCCTCTGCCCCGGCCAATCGCCCGGTCTTCAAGGAATATTGGGGTTGAAAATAAAGAACCAGCTCATTTTTTTTGATGGCTCGATGGAGTTCCGTTTCAATTGTGAGACGTTTAAAAGCAGTTGTGGTGAGTGCCGGAGTATAGAAGGCGTAATTGTTTCGGCCTGCTTCCTTGGCCTGATACATCGCGGTGTCCGCATTTTGGATGAGCGTTGCGTTGTCTTCTCCATCCTTGGGGTATATGGTAATGCCCATGCTGATGGTCACATGCAAGGCATGTATTTTGATTATGAAGGGAGAATTAAAGGTCGCCATTAATTTATGGGCGAGGACGGTGACGCCTTGCGGCTCGATGCGGTCCACGATGACGACAAACTCATCGCCGCTCAAGCGCGCGACGGTGTCTTCCTGCCGCACGACACTTTTAATCCGTTCCGCCACCTGCTGGAGCAGGATGTCGCCGACCGGGTGGCCGAGGCTGTCGTTGATGGTTTTAAAGTGATCCAAATCCAGAAAAAGCAGGGCGACTTTGTAGCCTTTGCGCTGTGCGCGTTTTAGTGAATGACTGAGGCGGTCATTAAAAAGCAGGCGGTTCGGGAGGTTCGTCAAAGGATCATGAAAGGCTAGAAAATCGACTTGCGCCTGCGAGCGTTTGAGTGGTGTAATATCCGAAAAAACAGCAATATAGTTCGTTAAGCGCGCGCTGTGATCACGAACCGCGCTGATGCTGAGCCATGCCGGAAAGGTTTCCCGATCTTTCCGGCAGAGGTCGAGTTCCCCTCGCCAAACACCGGTTTTATTGAGTGTGGCCGTCATACTTTTAAAAAAGTGACTATCCTGTTTTCTGGATCTGAGGATGAGGGCTTTTTTGGTGAGGACTTCTGTTTCCGTGTATCCGGTTGCGCGTGTAAAGGCTTGGTTGACCGCAACGATGCGGTGATTTTCATCGGCGACAAGTATGGCCTCTGCCGTATTTTCAAAAACAATCCCGGAGAGCTTTGTCCTTTCTTCTCTCCCCGGATGATTGAATCGGGGAGCAGGGGAGTGAGGCATCTCTTGAAGTTGCCGAAGTTTCAAGGCCGACGCTTTCTTCTCTTTTTCAGGATGATTCATGCCGGTTCTCTGCGTC
>JBHHXB010000289.1:0-1864 GCA_046756825.1 Nitrospiria bacterium
CGCCGCCGCCGTTCGGTCCGTCGCCGTACATTTCGTTGTTCGCGTAAACGCTGACGAAATCGTAAGGGCCGAACATCCCGTCCGGAACCCCTTCGTCGGCAAGTATCTTCTTGGCTTCGGGGGGAAGCTGACGCTGGTTTTTCGCCAAATCAGCCCATTCCTGCCAGACGCCGTTCGGAGCGGTTTCGGCCTCGTTCAGCATGGCGTAAACCTCGTCGGACGACGCACCATCCATCACGGCCTGAACAACGTCATACATCTTTTTTTCCGGCGCGGCGGCTCCGATGCCGTCGATACTGAGTGTTTTATTCCGCATGGCGAAACTTTTCCCCTGCGGCTCCAGCTCGATCTCACCGGTGTGGGCGTTTTTGATCTCAAAAATCGGTTGAAGAAAATGAATGCGCGGCGGGTGCTGCCGCCATCCCCAGGTGTAAACACCACGCAGCATGCGCAGGGGCGGGTGGTCAATTGTGATTTCCGTCACCGTGCCATCATGCACGGGCACCCACGCGGAATCAAACCCTTTAAAAGGGAAAGAGACGCTGGTCCGGTGATCGACCATGACGGTCGTCGGGGAAAACTCTTCCCGCACGAGGGAATAGATTTTGTAATTCACTCGCAGGGTATCGTTTTTATGCGCCGCGAAGGGGACGCGGATTAAAAAGGTGTCGGCGTCGAACTGCCCGTCGTACCAGAGCATGTTGACATCGACCTCCCAGATTTTCCGCGCCACGCCGTCGATACCCGGCGCGGTCAGACCGGTGTCGCGGATCAGCTTCGTTTTGTATTCACCCGGCAGATGAGCGCCGACGTAATCGCCCCGGTTGAAGTTGAGCTGTGCGAAGCCGTCATAAATACGCCCCTTCGTCTCCCCGAGCAGGATAGCCTTCAGCTCGGCGGCTGAGTCGGTCATCGCGGCGGCGTCCCCGTCTCCCGCGGCGGCGGAAAGGTCTTGAAGCATCATTTCCATGTCGTCATTGGGGCTTGAGACCCGCGAGATCGTCTCGCCCATGAGACTCGTCGCACCCTTGGCCGACCGTGAGTTGACCTCGCCGACCACATTCAATTGCACATCGCCATCGGTCTGATCCGTATTCGGGATGCGGACGTCGTTTCCGCCCAGGACACTCAGCACCGGCTCCCGAACCCCCGGATTGTTCGGCCCGCCGTAGGGGGCGAACGGAGCTGATTTTTGTACGACCACCCCCGTCCCGCCTTCAGTGGCAGCCGGAGCCGACACAGCCGAACCCCCGCCGCCGGAGCAGGCCGTCAGCGCAACACTCAAGATAACGCCAAGAAAATGAATGCCCTTATATAAGTGATGTTTCATGGATCCCTCCTCTTGATTTCGTGAAAAAAAGATTGAACAGCTCTCCCTGAATGCAGGGAGATACAGGGCTTCATCTAATGAACACCGAGCAATGGCATGCCCATAAGGATAGCGCTCCCATACCGTCTTCGGCCATTACGCTGGCAACGCCTGCTTTCCCCAAATACAGACTGAGCAGCGAGGCCGTCTTGCGATCATCCTCGACGATTAAAACCAGGGGATCTGGAAAGGGGTACGACATCATGCCTCGAAAACTGAAGTTCATTCGATGAATTGAAGAAATATCAGAAATCGCCCTTTAAGAATGTAGGGCAGCCTACAAGCCGCCCACGCGCCTCATACTTCTCGTGGATTCACACGTCGTTCGTTCAACAGGCGGGTTTTCAATCAGGATAATGCGGGTCTGAAACCGTTTACGGAGAGGGCGCAACCTGGACGGAACGTTGCTTTATACGGTGCGTTTCCGCGTATGCGAAGGGTTCGCGGATATCGGCGCGCAACCGTCCCGCTTCCCACGGATACGCCAGCAATTTG
>JBHHXB010000290.1:0-1862 GCA_046756825.1 Nitrospiria bacterium
ACTCTGGAATTCAAGGCCGAGGGCACGCGGCGTGGGCAAGAGAGATTCAGCAAAGGTCGGGGTCGGACCTACAACAAATAGAACAATGGATGTAACTACTCACCCCTTAGGCGTTGAAATCGCCGGCAAGGGCCATCTGAATCGCAATGAGGGGATTATGTCCTTTATTTGCCATGGTTTGCAGGTAGCTTGATATTCGACAATAAGCCTGGGCATAAATCTGAGCTCGGAAACAGCCCGACACCTTTTGCTTTACCTTGGACATTCTCAAATCACGCTCAGCCCTGTTATTGGTAAATGAAACATGCGGATTCTTTGCAAAAAGCAGGACGGATGTTTCGTGAGTGCTCAGTCTTTCGTGGAGATTATGGGCGTCGGACTTGGCAAGCTTGCCCCGTTTTCCGCTGGGCTTGGCTGGAATCGGCGGCAGTTCTTTTTTCCCGCGCGTTAGAATATTTCGATAACGCTTCCTAAAATCGGCCAGGTCTTTGTCGGTCAATTTCTTTTTGGTGCTTTTGGAGACTTTTACGCAGATCTCCTGTAATAAGCGTTTCATGTTGCCTGCCCATGCATATCCATTCGCATCGACAATGAAGGTCAATTCACGCAGCAAATGCGAACCGCACAATCCGTGATCGCAGTGGTCGTAGGACAAATAGGATGACCAGCAGTCATGAATGATCGGCCCCCCATATCTTGGAATAATATCGATGGCTTCAATCGCCTCTTTTCCACGTTTCCGATGCAAAAACTTAAGCGTGATCTCACCCGAGGAATAAACATGGATCCAATGGTTTTTCCGATCAACCCGAAGGGACGTTTCATCCACGTGGATCGAGGGGGATTCAAGAAGCCGCTCCGTGCTCTGAAGCGCCCAGCCTTCCAAAGCCTGATGCAGCCGAAGCACGAACTTCAGAAGACCGGCTTCTGAAATCACGGTCCCCATCATTGACTGAATCAGTTTTTGTACGCGATTGAGTGCGACCATCTGACAAACAAGCAGGTTGACGACAAACGCTTTTAAGCCATTACCGTATTGCAGCGGGCCCGGCATATCCGAAGGAAATCTGCCTTTGATCCTTGATTTGCAAGTCTGACACTGTTTCACCTCGGCATCAATGTGTTCTACGACCTTCTCAAAAACAATGTCGATCTTCGTTCGTCTTTCATGATGCAAACAGGGCGTATCCTTGAGGGCTTCGCCGCAGACATCACAGGTGAGGACTTTGGATAGCGAGACTTTTTCCTTGACTCTTGTATTTCGAGCAAGGGCGCCGTTTTCGTTTTTACCCTTGCCCTTACTTCCCGGATGACTTAAGGATGAGTCGTCTTTTTCAGTTTGAGACGAGGGCTTGCTGGAATTTCGGCTGTCTTTTTTTGTCGATCTTTCAAGAAAAATGGAGAGCATCAGTTCGACAATCATGAACATGCTGTCCATGAGGACCTTGATTTCGTTTGAGACCCGGTCTTCCGAACAAAGCCGTCCAAAATCAGACTTCAATCGTCCGACTTCGTTTCTGACCGAGGTTTTATCGATGCTTGCCATTGAAAGCGTACAACCCGTTTAGAATGTTCATATCATAACACGGTATTTTCAGACGCGATGACAAGGCCATGAACAGGCAAAAAACACATGCAGTAAAAAAAACCGCCACGAAAGCGATTAAAGCGCCCGGCACGCTTTTTCGGGCGAATGAAAATGGATTTTACACGGGGATAGGGAAAACATACTTTCTCAACAAAAAAACCTGTCAAGCTTTTTTTTGTCTTTTCTTATCTTTTTTCCCGAAGGGGGGTGAGTAGTTACCTTCCGTTTTGGACTGAGGCACTCCCTTCATTTGATTGCGCAGTCGATCCCCTCT
>JBHHXB010000291.1:0-1844 GCA_046756825.1 Nitrospiria bacterium
ACGAAATCAAGCGCGCCTACCGCAAGCTCGCCCGGAAATATCATCCCGACATCAATAAATCACCCAATGCGGAAACCCGTTTTAAAGAAGCGGGCGAGGCCTACGAAGTCTTGAAAGACCCCGAAAAACGCCGCGCCTACGATCAGCTTGGCGCAAACTGGCAAAGCGGTCAGGAATTTCGACCGCCGCCAAACTGGAACACGGGGTTTGATGTAAGCGGCGGCGGATTCACCTCGAGCCACTCCGAGCAGTTCAGTGATTTTTTTGAATCCCTTTTCGGCGCGGCCGGAGGTCCTTTCAGACAGGGCCCGACAAGGGCCGCACAGACGCGGGGAGAAGATCACACGGCAAACGTCCTGATCAGCATCGAAGACGCCTATCACGGCGTGACGCAAACCTTAACCCTGCGCACGCCGCATGTGGACGAAACGGGACGGCAAACCCGCCGCAAACACCGGCTGAATGTCAAAATCCCGAAAGGCATCAAGGCGGGACAAAAAATCCGGCTTGCAGGGCAGGGCGGAGCGGGCGCGGGCGGTGGACCTCCGGGTAATCTTTATTTAAAAGTCGCCTTCAAAACCCACCCGCTTTATCGTGCGGATGGCGGGGATGTCTATCTCGATCTCCCCCTCGCGCCCTGGGAAATGGCGCTGGGCGCGACCGTTCAGGCCCCGACCCCGGACGGGACCGTCAATCTGAAAATCCCCTCAAACTCAAAACAGGGCCAGAAACTGCGCCTGAAGGAACGCGGCATCCCCGCGAAGAAAAAGGGCGATTTTTTCGTCGTGCTTAACCTTGTTCTGCCACCCGCAGAGAGCGAAAAGTCGAAAGCCCTTTACGAAGAAATGGCCCGGAACTTTGACTTCAACCCGCGCGCGCATTTAGAGGGGTAACTAAGGTAAGCAAAAAAACATCGCGGGAAAAGTCCGTTCATTCAAAAATAAAAAAACCCTGGGCCCGGATTTCAGAAAAAACCTCCCTTGAAGAGGCCTCATTTTGTCTGATAACATGACTTCCGCTTGCGGGAAATATGGTGGAGGCATCCAATGGACACCCTGTTCACGATTCAGACATTAAGAAACTACGCCATGATCTGGCAGAAAATGAATGAGGGCGCGGATTTGATCGGGGATGAGGCGCTTGTCGCCGATGCAATACGGCTTCACCCTGAGTTTGACTCTTTTTGGCCCAACGGGGATGCCGCTATCCAGCCCCAGGAAATCGACGGCTACGTCGTCAATCCGCTGATTCACACCGGCCTTCATTTCATCGTCGAAAAACAAATTCAAGAAAAAAGCCCGATAGAAACGGTCACGGCACTCGACACCCTTTTGGAAAACGGAACAACCCGTCATGATGCCCTGCATCAGATGATCGGACTCTGGGGCGAGCTTTATTTTAAATCCCTCCGCGAATCCTCCCCGCTTTATGAGTGGGAGTATGTCGAGTTGCTGAACCGGCTTGCCGCAGAGGCAAAACCCATCTAAAACAGACTGCCTGATACATACTGAAGGAGATCACATGCCAAAACCGAAACATCATATTCTTGTCTGCACCACCACCCGTCCTCCCGGCAATCCACGCGGCTCGTGCGGAGAAAAAAAGAGCCAGGACATCATCCCCGCTTTTTATCAGGAAATGGAAGAAAAGATGCTTTTCGGGCAAATCCTCATCACCGAGTCGAGCTGCCTCGGCCCCTGCGGTATCGGTCCCACCGTCGTAGTCTACCCCGACGGCGTTTGGTATCAGGGAGTCACACCCGCCGACACGAAAGAAATCATCGAAGAACACATTGTAAAGGGCAACCCCGTCGAACGGCTCAAAGTACCCGATGAAATGTGGGG
>JBHHXB010000292.1:0-1842 GCA_046756825.1 Nitrospiria bacterium
CCCCCGATCAACGTTAAAAAAAGGACTTTTTTTAACATAAGCTTTCTACCCCCTTTTAATTCACCCCTCAGCAAAGCCGGAGGAGATCGTTAACATGTGACCCCATTATCAAATAAAGACCATAGAATCTGAATCCTAATGAAATCTCTTTTTTCTGTCAAGCCCTTGGTATATAGAAAACAACCTATCAATATGATCTAAATGAACACACGTACAACCCTTACGAATCCGCAAAATTACTTAACGACATTCGGTCGTATCGTACTGCGTCGCAAAAACTTTGTCAATAGGACTTTTTCCACACAAAAGTGGAATAATTTTCATTAAGATCAAAACGGAGGAGGGAGGACTGTTCGTTTGTCTTCTGTGGGCTTTTTAGATAAAAATGAACACCGGCACGGGCTTTATTGAAGAGAAAGCCTGTGCCGGGCTAAATGAAGGATGATGGCTGTACAATTAGCGGCCTGGGCCCCGCAGCAGCATTCGGTCCGAGAATCGCGAATCCTTCAGGCCGACATTGTTTTTCACATCACTGATTTCGAAGATGGTTTTATGCTTGGACTGAACATTCACAATTTCGGAGCGCTTCCACACCAGGACATCACCCACCTTCTGCCACGTCGTCAACTGGAGTTTGAGTGGTTTCATCGTGCGGTCATAGAATTCAACCTTGCGCGCGACCCAGTCCTTCCGAGAAATAAAATAACGCTTTTTCCCGTAGGGGCTGTCCTTTTCCTTTGGAATACTGTCCACGACATAGCAGGGCTCATTCACCCCCCGGCAAACACCGGGTCCGTCAAAAATCATGCGGTGCTCATCCTCATCCAAACGGCGCGCCCCCATATCGGCGAAGGTCAAATCCGATCCCATAAAAGAGTCATTTTGGTCACGCGTGGTCATACGCCGAACGCTCCTCAGGCTGGGCAAATACAGCCACAGATCATCGGGCTTGCCTTCAACCGAATAATCCCAGATTAAAAATCCCGTTCCCTTTTGATCTGGCGGATGATCCGTGTAAAAGACGCTCTTGCTGTCCAGTCCGTCCTTTCCGCCGTAATGCTTGTGAAAGCGAAGTGTGACAATTTTCCGCTCGTTTCCCAGGGCGTCAATTAAAATCATCGTAACAATTGATGTCTGATCCATCGTCATGTTTGCGTGGTTCACTTTTTCCATCACTTCCGCCGCCGTCAACTTCTCTTCCTGCGCAAAACCGGCTTCCATGCCGGAAGAAAATATCAGGACAAAAAAAAGGAATCGCCACACTGTTTTTCTGATCATCTTGTAATCCGCTCCTGACTTATAAACTTGTAAAAATCCCATTTAAAAATGAGGTCGTTTTGACTCAAATAGCCCTTTTTTGAGTATAGGCAATAAACAGTGAAAGCGCAAGATTACACGGCAGACAGCCCTGTGGCATGTCGTCATTTGGAAGGGATTGAGGCTTTACACTCCCTCATGCCAAGTGATATAAGGCTGCATCGCGGACGGTTTAACTTCAACGAAGGGCACGTTTTGTCTTCTCACTACTATCATTTGTTTATGTGCACGGGCACCCACTGTGAGCATCAGGGCGCGGAAGAGAGTTTACAGACACTTCAAACCCAGCTCAACCAAAGTGGTTTATCCAGGAAAACACGGATCACACTTTGCCGGTGTCTGGGACAATGCGGCAACGGGCCCAACATGGTCATTTACCCGGAAGGCATTTGGTATGGCAGCCTGGGCGATGATGAAATCAAGCAGATTGTCGTGGAACATTTAGTAAAAGGAAAGGCGGTTCAAAAACTCATTCAAATTCCGGTGGATTAGGGGTCTCCCATTTTCAGCCCAAGACTTGAGGTG
>JBHHXB010000293.1:0-1809 GCA_046756825.1 Nitrospiria bacterium
CACATGAGGCGCTGAATGAAGAGATGAAAGAAGCCGCCTCTTAAACGAACAACAACGGAGCAGACCGCACCTCACGTGGACATGTGCTTGCAAAAACCCGCTCGCCCTCACCTGCTGATACTCATCACGATGCTGTCTTTGATGGCCTCGTGCACGGGCATGAAAACGCAGGGCGTGGGCGGAAACCTGCGCGTCCGCGCCGCAGCGCCCGTCCTCATCGCGCAGACTCAGACAGACCTCGAAGACGACGGCTTCGGTGATTTTGAGGATGAGTTCGAGCCCCTCCCTGAAAAGCCGGTTTCCGATCCCCTTTCCGGTTATAACCGGGCCATGACCAAATTCAACGATAAATTTTTTGACTACGTGCTCTCCCCCGTCGCAAAAGGCTATAACGTGGTCGTGCCGGAAGGGGGGCGGATCGGCATCCGCCGGTTTTTCAAAAACCTCTTTTTCCCCATGCGCTTTTTGAATAATTTTCTTCAGTTAAAATATGATCGGGCCGCCATTGAAACCGCCCGTTTTGTCGTCAACAGCACGGTCGGGCTCCTCGGGTTTTTCGATCCCGCCAAAAACTGGCTGAGGCTTGAGGCCTACCCGGAGGATTTCGGTCAGACCCTGGGCTTCTACGGCGTCGGCCCCGGCCCTCACCTCGTCCTCCCCTTTTTGGGGCCGTCGAACCTTCGCGACACACTCGGCTTTGTCGCGGACACCTATTCCGTGCCCATCGCCTATATTCCCGAAATGGACATTTCGGGCACGTCGGAATCGGATCGGATATTTATCGCCGCGGGCGTGGAATCCTACCGCCAATTAAACAAGGCCTCATTAAGTCTGGAGGAATACGAAAGTTTAAGACGCGACGCACTTGATCTTTACACCTTTTTAAGGGATGCTTATGAACGAAACCGGGCCGTGCAAATAAAGGAGTGAGGCATGAAAAAAACAGTGTTTTTCTTCGTTGGACTGATCCTGATCACGCAACCGGCGTTCGCGGACGATATCGCCGAAGTCGATGCCTTTATGAAAAAACGCCTGGGCAACATCATGGCCCTGCTTCAGGATAAAACCCTGCAACAAGACACGCGCGACGAAAAAATTATCGCCATCATCACCGAGGCCTTTGATTTCAGATTGATGTCGAAACTGACATTGGGAAAGAGGCACTGGCCCGGTCTGAGCAAGGCGGAAAAAGCGCGTTTTACCGAACTGTTTATCGAACGGCTGAAGGCATCCTACCTTGAAAAGCTGAACCTCTACGACGATGAACAAATCGTTTACGGCAAACCGAAATTAGTAAAAAATAAAGTGCAGATGATGACAGAACTGGTCTCCAAGGATTCCAAAATCACCATGCGCTACAAATTGTACAAGTCCAAAAAGACCGGCTGGCGGGTTTATGACGTGTCCATCGAGGGCGTGAGCCTCATCACGACATACCGCTCCCAATTCAACGAAGTGCTCCAAACCGGCACAATGAAAGACCTGTTTACAAAACTGGAACGCCCCGAAGCCAATTAAGCGCGCTTCGCGCCGTTCCGTCGCTTCCCATGAAAACCCCGCAGTCCCTCACAGAACGCTTTTTCGACCGGACCGTGCTCGCGCATCCTAGAATAGTCCTGGCGGCCATTTTAATCCTGATTGCTTTTCTGGCCTATCAGGCCAAAAATTTCCAATTGGATGCCTCGGCCGATACGCTGATTCTGGAGGACGACCAGGATCTGCGCAACACGCGGACCATGATCGACCGCTATGGCGAGCAGGATTTCGTCGTCATCACCTATGCCCCCAAGGGCGACCTTTTTTCCGACG
>JBHHXB010000294.1:0-1739 GCA_046756825.1 Nitrospiria bacterium
ATTGATTGAGCAAAAAGTCGAACGGCTTGACCGGAAGATTCGCAAGGCCTCTTAATGTCTTTTTTTTGAACTCAAGTGCCGCGTCATCGCTCTTTGAATCACCTCTTTTAATTGAAGATCCAAAACACCTGAAAGCTGTTCGGCGATAAAGTCCCTGTCTTCGTCGGTAAGACTTTTGTATTCGCGACGGCTTCGCTTGCTTTTCAGCGCTTTTTGAACCGGGAGCGTGCCGACCTTGAGTAACAGGGTTTGGATCGTTCCGGCACCGAGGCTGCCGTTGATTTTTTCGATCAATGCCGTTTTTAAGAACGTCAACTCGTGCATCCAGACCGGGCTGTCCACCAGGAGGGTGAGGGTTTTAAACTTCATCTTTTGGGGCGCGGTGTGTGCCGCGATGGTGTCCCCGACCAGCTTCGGCCAAGCCTGTTTAAGCCGATAGAGCCCCATTTCTTTTTCAAGACCGAGTTCATGAGACATTCTTTTTAAGATGGGAGAAATGCCGCTGGGTTTTTTCATCATCCAAGGCATGCTATATTACCGCTTTTTAAGTGTCAATCCACTGTAGCAGAGCGCGTATGTCCGGCAAAAAAGAATCCGAAGGTCTCGTGGCCTCCAACCGGAAGGCCTTCCACGAGTATTTTATTTTAGAGAAGATGGAGGCGGGCATGTCGCTCTACGGCACGGAAGTCAAATCGCTTCGCGACGGGCGGATCAACCTGAAGGACAGTTTCGCGCGGATTGAACAGGGGCAGGTTTACCTTTATAATTGTCACATCAGCCCTTATAGTCACGGCAACCTCGCCAACCATGAACCGACCCGGCGGCGGAAACTCCTCATGCGAAAAAGGGAGATTGAGCGTTTTACGGGTAAAACACGGGAGAAAGGCCTGACGCTGATTCCTTTGAAGGTATACTTTAAGGGAGGATGGGCAAAAGTTGAGCTGGGTCTTGCCAAGGGAAAGCATCTTTATGACAAACGGGAGACTGCCGCGAAAAAGTCTGCCCAGCGGGAAATGGAACGGGCGGTTCGCGGAAGAAGCCGTTTTTGAGTGACTTCATCCCCGTGATTTCTATATTCAGGGAGAGTAATAAAGCATGATACTACCGCTGGTCATCGGGATGTTGCTGGGCGCCATTGTCGGCGTCATCGCCGAGCAGAAAAACCGGCCCTTTTTCCCCTGGGCGCTCTACGGTTTCTTTTTCTTTTTTTTCGCCATTATTCATATCGCCATTATCGGAGACAAGGCCTATGAAGACCGCCAGTTGGCGGGCATGGGCTATAAAAAATGTTCCGCCTGCGCGGAAATGGTCGCCCGGGAGGCCGCCCTTTGCAAACATTGCGGTTCCGCGCTTTCCGAAAACGGGGAATCGGCACAGCCCGGGGCGGCCTCTGGCAGGGCCTGCCGCTGGTGCAATCATCCATATGATGTCGACAAAGGCAACCAATGCCCCGCCTGCGGTGGGCTTCAAAAACATTTCTTAAAAGACAACCCGGTTCTGCTCGTCCTGATTTTTTGCCTGGTCGCCGCCTTTCTCATCCTGCTTTCGCAAGTTGAAAATCAATCGCTCGCTCCTCCGCCCGCTTCCACGACGGACGAAAACTCGGGTTTTGTCGGATAGAAAAGGGGGCCTTTCGACCGCCCTCTTCTATCCAAAGACCCTGTTTTAAGGCTTGACGAAAATTTTGTAGGGCACGACGAGATCTCCTTCCGTCGGGCTGTTAAACAAGCGCCAGCTCA
>JBHHXB010000295.1:0-1735 GCA_046756825.1 Nitrospiria bacterium
TTTTTTTACATCGTGCCACATCTCATCCAATTCCATAATGATCGCATTACCCACTGGCTCGGGCTTTTCATAGTGTTCTTTGGCAAATTTTCTAATCCACTTTAATACCGAACTGGTGTGTGCTGAAAACATCTTTGCCAAAGCATTCATCGAAACGCCGCGGCACAATATAAAAAGACAGCCAAACTCTTTTGCCACAGAGGCCTTCCTCTTGTTTCCATTCGGGTAAACTGAAATTTGCAAGTCTTGCATTTCCAACGCTGCTTCCCGCTTACTTTCCCACTTCTCATAACATCACCGTTGCATTTCGGGCACCTTGTCTCCATTGAATCTATCCTCTCCTCAGTTATAAACCTTGAAGAAGCATATATTGAAAACATTAATTAGGCAATACCCTCCTTTTTTTTTTGGCGAACTACGGGACTAAGACGATCGGGAACCATACCAGCATCTGCGAAGGAGGAAAGTGGACGGCGCAGGAGCTGACCTGGGGAAAGCACTACGACAACTGGGATTTCGACAACACCCGCTTTGTCCTAAACTTCGGGAGCAACTGCCTGGAGGCCCACACCAATCATACCTCTGTGGCGCATCGTCTGATTCGGGCCATGGCCGAGCGGAAGGTCCGGATGGTCACCTTCGACGTCAGGCTTTCCAACACGGCGCGGCCAAGTCGAGCGAATGGATCCCGGTGAAGCCGGGGACGGATGGAGCGGTTGTCCTTGCGATATGCCATCTGATCATGAAAGAGGATCTCTACCGGGGGGAAGGAGAGGCCTTTCTTAAATTCTGCAAGGTCACGGATGATCCTGAGACCTCGCTTGAAGAAAAGATTGATGCCTTAAAGTCGCATCTTGCCCCCTACACGCCGGAGTGGGCTGAAAAAATCAGCGGGGTCGCCGCCTCAAAGATCCGGTCTCTTGCCCGGGAATTCGCGACGACAAAGCCAGCCGTCGTGATCAGCTACAGGGGGGCGGTCGCCCACTACAATGGGAACGATACCGAGCGGGCGATTCAGATGCTTGCGGCCATCACCGGTAACATCGACAATCCCGGGGGGCAATGCAGGGTGGTTGGGGCCAAATGGAGATACCCTTACGGCCCGGCGAAGAAACCAAAGGCGAAAAAATTGAAGGTGGTCGACGGATTTCCAGGGGAGATCGCCCTCCCGACGCACCATGTGAGCCATCAGGTCTTGAAGATGATCAAGGACGGGCGCGGCGGACGGCCCGATATCTATATGTGGTACTGCTATCAGCCGGTCTATTCCAATGCGGATGTAGAGGAGAATATTGCGGTCTTGAAGGATGAGCGCCTGATTCCCTATACCGTCTCCGTCTTTCCGTTCTACGATGAATCGTCCGCCCTCGCCGACCTCATCCTGCCCGATGCGACCTATCTGGAGCGATGGGACTGGGAGGATATGGTCTCACCCAATCAGGTGCCGGAGTATTATCTCAGGCAGCCGCTCGTCAAGCCGCTGGGCGAGGTGCGGGATTTCGCCGACGTCTGCTGCGAGCTGGCGGAGCGGATGGGTTTTCCGCTCGGCGTCGAATCAAAGAAGGAATTTGTCCGGCAAAGCTGCAGATGACGCCGGGCGTCCGTGAGGCGGGCGGTTTCGAATATATGAAAAAACATGGCGTCTGGCATGACCCCTCCGCCAAACCGAGGTTATATACTGACCCAGTAATTTCCGGTTAGGAATTTGCATGGATTGGAGGCTTTGAATATTCAA
>JBHHXB010000296.1:0-1718 GCA_046756825.1 Nitrospiria bacterium
TGCAGTGATAGGCCTTTCCATTGAGCCAGCCGAAACAATCCTGTAGCTCGGGCGGCGTCACGAGTCCGAAGTATTCCTCGGAGACGAGATCCAGCTTTCCCGTGATTGATTTGAATTTCCTTTGACCGCTCTGAATAATCTCTTCAATGGCGAGACAAAAGGGGTCGGGGCCCGCCGCACCGGCAAGCCTGGGCGAGAGGGCGATGAGCATGAGGAGTAAGAAAGAAAGCCGCCGAGCCCACCATCGAACGAGGTCGGGTTTCAGGAATTTATGGGCTCCGCCGGATACAATCATGAAACAGTATTTTCTCCAATGAGGTCAAACTTAAACATAATAAACTTTTACGTTCGCTTGTCAAGTGATTGAAGTCTTAAAGTTTTTTTGGGGATTGCAGTCCCCGCCGACATTCTTTATGCTACGGGGCGATGCGCGATGAGATACGGGAAAAAGTGGTTTTTGTCTCCGGCGGCGGACGGGGTATCGGACGAGCGGCGGTTTCCCTGTTTGCCCGCGCGGGTGCGAAGGTCGCCTTTTGCGCCCGCACGGAAGGGGAATGCCTCGGCGTCGCGAACGAAGTCGCGGCTGTGGGCGGTATGGTCCGGGCCTTTCCGGTGGACATCACCTCCCGGCGGGACGTGCGCCGCATGATTAGCGAAGTAGCTTCGGAGTGGGGGCGGATTGATTTTTTGATCAACAATGCCGGCGTGCTCGGCGTGAAAACCACGCTGGCCACCTATCCGCCAGAGACCTGGGACGAGGTGATTCGCATCAATGTGAACGGCACGTTCTATCTCACGCAGGCCGTTGTCCGCGAGATGATTCCAAAACGCTCAGGCACCGTGCTTTCGATTTCTTCCTCTGTCGGACGGAAGGGACGTGCGGCTTGGGGGGCGTATGCGGTCTCCAAATTTGCGCTTGAGGGGATGATGCAGACACTGGCCGAGGAAGTCGCGCCCTTTGGCATTCGGGTCATCACGCTGAATCCCGAAGCTACGCGAACGCAAATGCGGGCCAAGGCCTATCCGAAGGAAGATCCTGCGGTCTTGAAGGAGCCCTCGGCCGTGTCCGAAGCGCTGTTGAAACTGGCGGCTTCGGCGGATCCGTCCCTGCACGGACAATCGTTGAATTGGTCCGATCTGAGATTATAGAACGGGAGGAATGTCATGATGAAGGCGGTTCGTTTTCACGCATTCGGCGGGCCGGAGCAATTGATTTATGAGGACGCGCCGAAACCCGTCGCGGGGCCGGGGGAAGCCGTGGTTCGTGTTGCGGCCTGCGCCTTGAATCATCTCGATCTTTGGATTCGAAAGGGCATTCCGGCCTACCGGATCGAGCTGCCCCATATTTCGGGTTGCGATGTTTCAGGCATCGTCGATGAAACGGGAGAAGGCGTCGAAGGGATCGTCCCCGGCCAGCGGGTGTTCATCGCCCCCGGTCTCTCCTGCTTTGAATGCCCGGACTGTCTTTCGGGCAATGATCATTTGTGCGCGACGTATCGGATTTTGGGCGCGGGGCCGGACGGCGGCTATGCGGAATATGTAAAAGCCCCGGCGAAAAACATCATCCCCATCCCCGACACGCTTTCTTTTGAAGCGGTGGCGGCCTTTCCGTTGACCTTTCTGACGGCCTGGCACATGTTGATTTCCCGCGCGTCGGTTCGGCCTGGACAGGATGTGCTGGTCTTGGCCGGGGGAAGCGGCGTGGGCAGTGCCGCCAT
>JBHHXB010000297.1:0-1709 GCA_046756825.1 Nitrospiria bacterium
ACTTCGTGCTGGACCTCTGTGCCAAAACGGTAGTAAGTGATGGTCTCAACACCCTTCGCCTTATAAGAGCGATTATTTGCGCGGATATCCAGAGTACAAGCACCCGTCCCCTTCAAGCAGGCCAGCGCGTCAGCCGGGCCACCGGGAGCCAGCGCCCTCGAAAGAGAGACGTTGCCCGAAGTCACAGGTAAGTCCTCAAGCCTTCTCAGCTTGTACCAATTCCGGTCGAAGGTGTTGTAATAGAGCGTGGTGATGATATCCAGATCGTCCGTCGGGCTGACGGCGTAACGCAGGGAGGTCCGCTCCTGCTTGGCGTCCATGTTGTCGAAGCGGGAAGCCGCGTAACGCCGTGTCGGATTTGCGGCGAAGTCGGCGTCTGTCAGGCCCAAGTAGGTTTCGTTCGCATCCAGTTCGGTCTGACCGTATTTGAACTCCAAACGCTGGTACATGGCGGTGTCCGGCTCCCACGAGAGCTTGATCATCGGCTCGGTCTTTGTGAAGCCCGTGTCATCACTGTCGCGGAAATCGGGGGTTTTGTCGATCTGCTTAAACCCGTCGTTTTTCCGCGCGTAACCCTCCAGCAAAAATCCAAAGCGGCCCGCCGAGGTGTTGACGGTGTTTCCAAAATAGGCGTGGGTGCGGAGCTCGTTAAAGCTGCCGTACATGGACTTGAGATACGCCGTCTCCTTCGTCGGAATCGGCGTGGAAAGATAATTGACCACGCCGCCCGTGATATGCGGTCCGTACTTGATTTGGCTCGATCCCTTTAAGACCTCCAAGCCGCTCATCCGGCCCACTGTGGGCGAATAATAGGCCGAGGGCGCGGAATAAGGCGCGGGGGCCATCAATATGCCGTCCTCCATGATTGAGACCTTGGCGCTCCGGCTGGTATCGACCCCTCTTAAACTGATATTCGGAAACAGGCCGAAACCGTCTTCTTCGCGGACATACACACCCGGCACCCGGCGCAATACACGATTGACATCATCATAACTTTGCTGACGGATCTCTTCCTTCGCCACGATATGGGCGGAACCCGGCGTTGTTTCGACATCGGCCGGATTGCCGACCACTTTGAGTTTGTCCAAAACCTGCACCCGCGTCTCTTCCGCCGCCATGACTTTTGCTTGCTGAGCGATCATAAGCCCCGTCATTACCAACAAGGCGATTACCGACCTTTTCTGCATCTTTTTAAAACCCTCCTTCGTTTGAATGTTCGCGTTTTGGTCTGTTTCCATCTCGCATTCGGGCTCGGGTTCTCAAAGGATCGCTGGCCGCTCTGAATGGCACTCACATCAAATGATACTCATTATCAATTTCATGGAATATATAAAGTACCTCTTCCCACTTTGTCAATATTTTTTTAATATTTGACGACCGAATTGTTTCCCCGGCCTTGCCCTGCCGTCTTGACGAAAGATCCGCAAAAACACATACTGACCCCATTATTGAAGCCCACCAGTACATTTTATGAGCAATCTCCTCATCATATTCGCCAAGGCCCCGGATCCCGGACGCGTCAAAACCCGCCTCACACCTTTCCTTTCCAAAGAACAAGCCGCGAAACTCCAGCACGCCTTTATTCAGGACCTGCTCAAGCTCACGGAGACGGCGGCGAAGAAAAACGGCGCCGAACGCGTCATCGCCTGCGCGCCGCCGGATCACCCTTTTTTCAAAGCGCTGCAGAAAAAAGAAGCCCTGCGGCTCAT
>JBHHXB010000298.1:0-1673 GCA_046756825.1 Nitrospiria bacterium
GGGATTCGCTATGACCTGCGGGACGCCGTCCTGGCAAGAAAATTGGATAAACCGCTTGTGATCGTTGAGTCCGCCGAAGCCCTCAGTACATTTTCAAAACAGGCTGTTTTTAAATCGCTCATCACGGTGTACAAACGGGTTGCCCGAATTTTGCCGGACGACTTCAAAGGAGTGGTGACCCCGGACCTTTTGAGTCATGAAGCGGAAAAAAAATTGTATACGCAGTATCAATCCGTTTCCGAAAGGGTTGCACATGCGTGGGCTAGGCAGGACTATGGT
Source organism: Nitrospiria bacterium (assembly GCA_046756825.1). GTDB lineage: Bacteria > Nitrospirota > Nitrospiria > SBBL01 > JAADHI01 > JAADHI01. The sequence continues at coordinate 280 of JBHHXB010000298.1, forward strand.
GCTGTGCTCGAACGCCTTTCCGATCTGCATGACCCGCTCAACAGATTTTTTGACGCGGTCATGGTCATGGACAAGGATGAAGCCATCCGCAAAAACAGACTCAGTTTACTTTTTGAAATACAACAGCAGTTTGAACCCTTCGGCGATTTTTCTAAAATCGTCGAAGAAGCATAAGTCGAAGAAGCATAATACGATAAACAAACATAGAAACACCGGGCGCGCCGGTCATATTTCTCAACAACCAGGAGACAGGGTATGAAAGGCAAAAAAAAGTACGTCTATTATTTTGGAGATGGGAAGGCGGATGGACGAGGGGACATGAAAAACCTGCTCGGCGGGAAGGGCGCGGGTCTGGCGGAGATGTCCCACCTCGGCATTCCCGTGCCTTCGGGGTTTACGATCACGACAGAGGCCTGCCTTGAATTCTATCGTTTGAACAAGCAATATCCGAAGGGCATGTGGGAAGAGTCGCTCGCGGCTTTGAAAAAGGTGGAAAAATCCATCGGCCCGAAGTTCGGCGACCCGGACAACCCGCTGCTGGTGGCCGTACGCTCCGGTGCGCGGGCGTCGATGCCGGGCATGATGGACACGGTGTTAAACCTGGGTCTCAACGACGACACCATTGAAGGCCTGATCAAGCGCTCCAACAACGCGCGCTTCGCCTACGACGCCTACCGGCGTTTTGTCGCCATGTTCGGCAACGTGGTTCTGGGGGTTAATCGGGAGCGTTTTGAACGTACGCTCGAAGAGCAGAAAATCGTCACCGGCGTCCATTCCGACACCGAGTTGAGTACTGATTCCCTCAAAAAACTGGTCGCCGATTTCAAAGAGATTGTCCTCAAGGATACCGGAAAACCCTTCCCTGAAGATCCGCTGGTGCAGCTTCGTCTCGGTATTGACGCCGTCTTTAATTCCTGGCACGGGAAGCGGGCCGTGACGTATCGGCGATTGAATAATATTCCCGATACCTGGGGCACGGCGGTGAGTGTCGTGGCCATGGTTTTCGGCAATCTGGGCGAAACCTCCGGCACCGGCGTGGCCTTTACCCGCGATCCCTCGACGGGAAAAAAGAAGTTTTTCGGCGAGTTTTTGTTTAATGCCCAGGGAGAAGACGTGGTCGCAGGCATCCGCACACCGCTTTCGATTGACGCCTTGAAAAAACGTCTGCCCAAGGCTTATAGCGACCTTTTGAATATCTATAAAAAGCTGGAAAAACATTATCGGGACATGCTCGACATCGAGTTCACCATTCAGGACGGCAAGCTTTACATGCTGCAAAGCCGGATCGGGAAGCGGACGACGGCCGCCGCCCTGCAAATCGCCGTAGACATGGTCAAGGAGCGGCTGATCACACAGAAAATCGCCATCTCGCGTATCGACCCTCACCAGCTCGA
>JBHHXB010000299.1:0-1645 GCA_046756825.1 Nitrospiria bacterium
AAACCCTGCACGCCCTCGTCGCCGAATTTTGTCGTGTCTACACCGCACAGGTTGAGTGGGACGTGCCTCTCTCACGTCTTCACTGGCACATTGCCGCAGCCTTTATCCATGAAATTATCAGACGAAGTATCCGCCAGCAACATGCGGAACGCTTGAAATACATGCGTCAATATCTGGATTTGAGTGAGCGCTATTGTTTTGAAAAACCATAACAACAAGGCGAAAAAATAATGCCGACCATCCGATGTCGCAACATAGCAACCAGGAATCGCTGCATCGCGCTTTATCCGGGGGCCTTTCGTCCGCCGCACGCGGCGCATCTGACCGCCGTGCGGGATCTGGCGGAAAGACCGGAGGTGGATGAAGTGATTGTCATCATCTCTAATCGCTGCCGTGGCATTCCGGGAACGACCCAGGCGCTGGACCCCGGCGTCGCCCGTGACATCTGGTCTGTTTATTTGGAGGGCAATCCGAAAGTCCGCGTTGAAATCGCCCCGCACACCTCCGTGAAACACGCGCTGACTTACTTCGACCGGGCCAAAAAAGGCGATACCCTGCTGTTCTGCATCGGGGCGGAAGACTTTAAATCGGGCGATGAACGCTTCAAGGATATCGGCGCTTTTGAAAAACAGACGGGGGTTTCAGCACACCTCATCCCGGCCCCGACCGGAGAAATGACCATCCGGGCGACCGCGTTGAGGGCGACGTTGGCTCGGGGGGAAGCCGGGCGTGAAGCCTTCTGCGCCGCGCTCCCGACTACACTCAGCGAAGCGCAGCGCGCGCGTGTTTGGAGGGTTTGCCGGGAGGGCATGCGGGAAATCAGCGAGATCATTCAGGAGAAAGTCCGCACTGTTTTAATGAACCACAACCTGGGCGACATTGAAAAAATCACGAGCGCCCGCGACGGAAAGCTGGACCCGGTCTATCGTGTACGCTTCAAGGATGGACGGCGCTATTTTGTGAAATACGCAGGGGATACGGTAACGCCGGGCACTTTGGGTGAGCGGTTCAGCCTCAAACCCAAGCGGCGTCTTTCGACGGAGCGGCGCGCGCTCAATCGCTTAAAAGAAAAAGGCGTGAATGAGGTGGACTTGCCGGAGGTTGTCCTGTTTGACAAGGCGACACTGACCCTTGTGTTGACAGAGGTTTGTCCCGGCGGAAAGTCCCTGCAAGAGAACCTTAAAGCGGGTATTTTTGATCCAGCTGTTGCGGGAAAAGCCGCCCGTTTTCTGGCGCGATGCCACACCTTGCCCGCGCCGATTAAGCCGGTTTGGGGTGAGCACGAAACCGACCTGAGGCATTGGAAGGAAATGCTGGCCCTGCGGACGGTGAACATGGCAAAAAACGGGCTGCCGAAAACAATACAGGGGCAACTGGAAAGGCTCTGCGATGAAAGCCATCAGGCCGCTCAAAAAAAGGACCCGCATCGGCTATTAATTCTGGACTGTGTCCCGAAAAACATTCTTCTTAGCGAAGGCGCAATCGGTTTCATTGATTTTGAACTCAGCTCCAGTATCGGTGATCCCGCCTATGACCTGGGCCTATTGTTGGGGCACTACATTCTCTGGGGCCTGATCACGACGCCCGGGACGTCCGGTCAAAAATCGCTCAAAGAAGCACTTCATGCCTATCGGCAACACGTTGG
>JBHHXB010000300.1:0-1626 GCA_046756825.1 Nitrospiria bacterium
CCGCCCGAGCTACAGGATTGTTTCGGCTGGCTCAATGGAAAGGCCTATCACTGCACCAGCAAGGCGGGCATGAGCGAGGCGGAAGTGGCACAGGCCTACACAGCATTCAACACACGAGTTCAGGGCTGTCTCCCCGGGGAATGGCGGACAAAAGAGCGGGACATGCAACGCGCGAACGCGCGACGTGTCATCACCTACACATCAGCCGCGACCCCAGTCAAAATCAGAATTTCAGAGCGAAGCAAGCGGCACGGATGGTTTGTTGATTTCTACTTTTTACGTTAGAAAATAGCCCTATCTCCATGACTTAAAACCACTTCATCGACAGGAGGAATCCGGCATGTCTATTTTTCGGGAATACGATATTCGAGGCGTTTACGGCAAGGATTTGACAGAGGAGACCGCGGAGGGGATCGGCAAGGCCTTCGGGACGATCATCAAGCGATCCGGCGGACAGCGGATTGCGCTGGGCTACGACGTGCGGCTCAGCACGCCCGCGCTGAAAGCGGCCCTGCTGTCGGGCTTAAGCGCCACCGGCGTCCACGTCCTCGACATCGGCGAATGCCCCACACCCGTGCTGTATTTTTCACTCTTTCAGCGCCCGGTGGACGGCGGTGTCATGATTACCGCAAGCCATAATCCCGGGGAGTTCAACGGCTTTAAACTCTGCAAGGGCAGACACACTCTCTTCGGCGAGGAAATCCAGCAGATCAAAACCATGATCGAAACAGAAGATTTCGAGCGCAGCGGCACCCCCGGCGAAGTGACGGCGGAGGACGATTTTCTGTCGGTTTATAGTGACTACTTCTTCAAGCAATTCGGGAAAATGGAGCGGAAAAAAGTCGTAATCGACTGCGGCAACGGTGCCGCGGCCTTAAACGCGCCTCAACTTTTTAAACGCCTCGGCTGTGACATCATCCCGCTGTATTGCGAGGCCGACGGCTCCTTTCCCAATCATCACCCGGATCCCACCGTCCCGAAAAACCTGGAAGACCTCATCGCGGCGGTGAAAAAAGAAAAAGCGGACGCCGGTATCGCCTTCGACGGCGACGGCGACCGCATCGGGGCCGTGGATGAAAATGGCACAATCATTTGGGGCGATCGGCTCACCCTTCTCTTCGCCACCGATATTTTAAAGACGCACCCGGGCGCCACAATTATTTCGGAAGTGAAGGCCTCGCAGATTTTATACGACGAAATCGCCCGGCTCGGCGGAAACGGCATCATGTGGAAAACCGGACACTCGCTGATCAAATCCAAAATGAAGGAAAGCGGTGCGCTCCTGGCTGGAGAAATGAGCGGCCACGTCTTTTTCGCCGACCGCTACTTCGGCTATGACGACGCGACGTACGCCGCCTGCCGTCTGATTGAAATCATCATTAAAGGACAAAAACCGCTTTCGGCCCATTTTAAGGATTTGCCGCAAAGCCACGTCACACCCGAAATTCGGGTCGACTGTCCGGACGATCAAAAATTTGAAATCACCGAAAAATGCCGCGAGTTTTTTTCAAAACACTTTAAAACCATCGACATCGACGGCGTCCGCATCCTCCTGCCCGACGGCTGGGGCCTGATCCGGGCCTCCAACACACAGCCCGCACTCGTCCTCCGCTTCGAGGCCAGCAC
>JBHHXB010000301.1:0-1597 GCA_046756825.1 Nitrospiria bacterium
TTTTGGGCGCCGTGTTCAGTTTTTGCAACAAAGGCAGGGTAAAGCCAGCGGTTTTCCCCGTCCCGGTTTGCGCCCGGGCCATGAGGTCCGCTCCTTCGAGAACGAGCGGAATGGCCTGTTGTTGTATGGGGGTGGGTTCGGTGTAGCCCTCTTCAGCGACTGCACGACGTAATTCGGGCGATAGCCCCAGTGTTTCAAATAACATTCATTTTGCTCCTGATATGGCCCACGCAAAGCAATCGGCTTTACGCACCGGTCTGTGGGCATTTTTAAATAGATGACGTTCGAGGTGAACCAATAGAAACAAAACCAGGGATTGACCGCGAGGACTTTCGACGCAGACCAGCATGCGTCCAGTTGAAAGGGAGTATAACAGAAATCAAGCACTAGTGCATCTGAAAAAGAAAACGGGTCTAACCCCGCATCATCCCCTGACCGCTTTAAGTGGATTCACTTCGATGAGAAAGCCCCAGGATTTCTAAAAGCAGAGGACACTCCGGATTTTCCGCGATGAGGGCTTCTTTTTTTGTTTTTGGTAATTTTTTGACTGCGTACTCCGCCTTCAGCGCCAATGCGCGACTTCCGATTTTTGTGTGATACACCAGTTCAAACGGACTTTTCGCTCGAAGATATTTTGCCCCTTTGGCCCTTGCCGACACATGTTCGCTGAAGCGGCGCGGAACATCCGTCGTAATCCCTGCGTACAGCGCACGATCACGAGTTCGGATGAGATACAAAGACCAGTTTTTCACAACACGAATCCCATGCGTCGCGGGTCAAGATTGAATCCAATACATGGCTTTTTCGGATTCGTCAAAACTGAAATGTCGCACTTCAATACTGGGAAAAACCCGATCCCCGACATGGATAAAACGCGCGAGCCACGCTTTGTCGGAAACAACGGCTTCCCGCTCAAAATCAGAAAAGTGCTGGATTTTCCTCGGAATATTCTTCAAGAGTGCTTTGAATTCAATTCCCCTAAAGCGTACATATTCCACATAAATACGGAGCTTTTTATTTCGCTGGAGCTTTTCTTCCACCAGTGCCCAAATCTCATCAATTTCTTTCCTGGAGATACTGCCATCCAAACGGATGCCGACCACACGGTCGTCATGAAACGGGATGATTGTCACTCTCCCCCTCCTCTTTTAATGCGGTTCAGGAATCGGACATGTACCGTCTCATTACTCTTGAGCAACTGCGTCGAATCCGAGAAAGAGGTCCACATAGGCCCATTTTCACACACCTCTGCATACCCCGGCAATTATTAGAGCGCTTCAGTTTGTCAAAAGATAAAAAATCCCCTAAGCTATTCAAGCACAGACGAGGCGAAGGGAGATCACATGGCCTACGATGAAGGACTCGCCGAGCGGCTCCGTGAAATTTTCATAGATCGTCAGGGGCTCGTCGAAAAAAAGATGTTCGGCGGGATTGCCTTTATGCTGTGCGGGCACATGTGTTGTGGCATTGTGAACGAGACCCTCATGGCGCGCGTCGGCCCCGATCAATACGCAGCAGCCTTGGCGCACCCTCACGCCCGTGAGATGGATTTCACCGGCCGGCCAATGAAGGGCTTGGTTTATATCGATCCCGAGGG
>JBHHXB010000302.1:0-1556 GCA_046756825.1 Nitrospiria bacterium
GTAAAAAGGACGACGACTGTAAAAAAGGCAAGAAAAAGAATAAGTGCAAGTAATTCGGTCAGAAAGGGTTTTCAAGTGATCCACCCTGAATCGTCATTCATTTCAGCTCCCCCCGCTCCATGTCCATTCGTCTGATTTAAAACGGCTTTCCAGGAATGGTGTTTGTCTTTCCCCGCGCCGGGCTTGCCGGAGCGAAACCTCTTGATCCAACAATCGTGCCTATGGGGAAATCTTTACGCCGCGGAAAGGGCCTTCATGCTGATGGCGCAGCTCTCCAAGGGGGCGTTCGGCGACGGTCACAATTATTAAATTTTAAACCCTCCCCAACATGAAAAAATAAGAACACGATGCGAAAACTGATTGATTTTTCCCCGAAAAACTGCTTGTTGACGGTGGTTTTCGACCTGCTGGTTCTGGTGGGGGGCTACGCTGCTTATTTGAAGCTCCCCGTCGACGCCTTTCCCTACGTCACTCCCGCCCTTGTCCAAGTCTTTACCGAAACGGAAGGTCTGGCCCCGGAAGAGGTCGAACGCTACGTCACCTATCCGGTTGAGGTGGCGATGAACGGCCTCCCCGGCCTGAAACAGATCCGCTCGGTTTCAAACTTCGGCCTCTCCGTCGTGCACATCTATTTCGAGGACGGGACCGACATCTACTTCGCCCGGCAGCTCGTCAACGAGCGTCTGCAGCTTGCGCGGGAGTCGATTTCGACCGGCTTGGGACAGATTCTCTTCTTTTTCGTGGAGGACGAGACCGTCAAGCGCGGCCCGGAGGAGATGCGTAAAATCATGGACTGGCTGACCAAGTTCAACATGCAGATTGTCTCCCCGGCATCACCGAGGTGCTCTCCTTGGGCGGCGAATGCGAAACCGTTGTCGGCATGGTGCTGAAATTGATCGGCACCAATACCTCGACGGTGATTCAGTCCGCCAAGGCCCGGATGGAAGAGATTAACAAAATCATTCCGGCGGGGGTGAAGGTCGTGCCCTATTACGATCTGGCGACACTGGTGGCGAAGTGCGTGAAGACCGTCACCGACGCCCTCTTTCAGGGTGTCGTCTTGGTGGCGCTTGTATTGCTCGTCTTCATGGGCGGCTTTCGGCCGAGGATCGTCGTGGTCCTCTCGATTCCCTTTTCGATCTTTTTCGCCTTCATCCTGATGTGTCTTTTTGAAATCTCCGCGAACCTGATGTCCTTGGGAGGTCTGGCCATCGCCATCATCATTATTGTTTTCCTTCCGCTCTTTAGCCCCCAGGGGGTGGATGGAAAGACTTTCAACCCTCTGGCCTTGACGGTGGTCCTAGCGATGGGCGGGTCGTTGATCTTTGCCCTGCTCTTTGCCCTCGTTGCCTCCGATTTTTTGATGAGGTGGCCGAAGGCCAAGGGCGATGCGGGGGAAGGCCTTCTCGTTCGCATACTGCTTGCCTCCTGCCATCCCCTGGGCGGCTTTTTTGTCTATCGGCGTGCGTTTGCGGTGGGGCTTGCGCTGTTGATGTTCTTAGGGGCGTTGTCGGTCTGTGGCTGACGGGGCAAAGTCTCTCGGTTCCCGCCTCGGT
>JBHHXB010000303.1:0-1550 GCA_046756825.1 Nitrospiria bacterium
TAGCTTCTGAAACGATCTGCCTTCTTTTTCGGATTGTGGGGCGAATAATCCAGAAATTCCCAGCTCAGGGGATGGGCGTTTTGAATTTCCAAGACCCTTTCGATCCGCATTTCCCAAAAGCGGCGCGTGCCGCCTGTTTCATTTTTTTCATCTTCTTCATCCCAGAGAATCCGGGCCTGCCCGGAAAGTTGCAGTGTCGTGCCGTCCTCAAAATCGACAAAAACGAGACCGGCTTTGGGATTCACGGCGAAGTTGCCCAGCGTATTAAAAAGGCTGTTGCCGGGGTAATCCGGGATGCGCAACGTGTGTTCGTTAAGCACTTGAACAAAACCGGGGTGACCGCCCCGGTGAGAAACATCGACGCCGCGTTCCGGATGCGCGCTTGCGACAAAAAAGGTGTCGGCTCTTTCAATAAGCGCCGTCTGCACGGCCTTGAGTTTTTCGCCTTCAAAAACCGCTGATGCCGCTGTTTTTCTCGGTTGTCTCGCTCGAGTGACCCTTCTTTGGATGTACTTGGGGCAATTGGGGTAGGTTTCCAAAACATTCAGTTCCAGGGTGTCCGCATTAATTTTGCGAAGATTACCGTTGATACGCAGACGGCGGCGTGTGGGCAACTCGATTACGAGCAGGCCGATGCGAGGATGGATTTCGATGTTTGTCCAAAAGCGATCATGAGGATGTTGAATCGATTTCGAGAGATCGAAGAGAATGCGCCGGCCCGTTTCGGCCTTCATAAAACCGGCCTGTGCCGAGAGCACGGAGGCCCAGAGATTTCCCGAAGGATCCATACTGCCCGCCACAACCATATCTTGCCGGCCGATAAATTCGAGCGCGCCTTTGACGATTTCGTCCGTGATCACCGCCGCGTTGCGCCGGGCCTTGTCTCCGACGCCGACGCGTTTTTGAACGGCAATTTCCCCTTCGTGAAACGGGGTCTCAATTTTCATGTATGAGGCTCCTGATCTCTGTGAAGCCGGAGGCGTCTGACACGCCTCCGGCTTTGATGATGGACTGCCTAAAAGGTGAATACGGTGTAGCCCTCATTGACCAGTCTCCGCAGACTCGGAAGACCGCTTGTGCCGGGCACGGCGTTGTCTTTCACCAGGTCATATCCCGATTTTTTGGCTGCTTCCCCACCGCCGAAGACATCGGCGCAGCCGCAGGAAACCCCGGCGATGTCGTCTTTGACTGCTTCGAATAATGCGTGAACGGGATTGTCTTCTTTTTGTAATTCCCCGATCCAGCGCGTACCGGCCCCCTGAAACAGAATGGTAACGGTGTCTCCGGCATTTTTGTAGTCGTAGGCCGTGGCCAGGGCGTTAAACACCCGGCCAAGCCCTTCCTCGGATTTTGAATCCGGGTCTGAAAGAACAACGATGGCGACCCTTGTTTTGTTCTCCATTTGTGTTGTCATACTCAACTTCCTCCTTTTATTTTATACCGTACGTTCGGTATAAAATTTTCGTCAATAAAAAGCGGCGACTGCCGCTGCTTCCGTTGGGCGACTGAGCTGCCCTATTTTGCCGAGAGGAGTTCTTTCGGCAAATCCT
>JBHHXB010000304.1:0-1546 GCA_046756825.1 Nitrospiria bacterium
CGGTTCAAGTGGGACAATGGCTGACGGCGGCGGAATCCGACTAATAGGTTTTCTAGCATGAAAACATCGGTGCGATATCAAATTATCGAGGAAATCGGACGAGGGGCGATGGGGATCGTTTACCGGGGGAAAGACCCGAAGATCAACCGCGACGTCGCCTTAAAATGTCTTCGTCCCCATATTTTGGAGGCGCACGAAAGCGCGGGCCGCCGGTTTCAGCAGGAAATCTTGGCCTTGGGGCGCCTCATCCATCCGAATATCGTTACGATTTTCGACGTGTGGGAAGACCCCGCGTCCGACAGTACCTACATTGTCATGGAATATGTCCCGGGAACTTCGCTGGCGCAGCTGATCAAGGAAAATTTTCGATTCACGCTTGAGCAAGTCGTGCATATCGGCGCGGAGATCTGCAAGGGACTTGATTTCGCCCACTCCAAGGAAGTGGTCCACCGTGATATCAAGCCGGGAAATATTCTGCTTTCGGAAGATCTGCGTGTTGTGCAGATTACCGATTTCGGGATTGCCCGTCTGGACAGCATCGGGCTGACGCAAAGCGATCACCTGGCCGGGACCCCGCAATATATGTCTCCCGAGCAATGCCGGGGAGAAATGCTGGATGGCCGCTCCGATCTGTTTGCCGTCGGCGCGCTGCTTTATGAAATGCTGACCCACCAAAAGGCTTTTGCGGGCGATTCGGTTACGGGCATCATGCACCAGATTTTAACCCACACCCCCTATCCGCCCTACCTGATTTCCGATGCGTCGCCGGAGGCCCTCAGCGCTGTTGTGATGCAGGCCCTGGAAAAAGAGGCCTCCCATCGCTTCTCGTCGGGACTCGAAATGGCGGACGCGCTCCTGGTGGCCATTGAAGGCACATCGGGCCTGGGTGAAACCTTTTTATCGACTGACTCCATCACGAAGGAGATCGAAAAAGAAGCCGGCCCTGCGGAAACGCAGTCCGCTCCAGCACCCTCGCCTGAAATGGATCTGCCCGAGACCCCGGACTCCCTCGAAGCCCGGGAAACGCAAAGCCGGCCATTCTGGATCCGCACAGCACTCGTGCTTTTTTCCCTGGCTGCGGTGCTGACGGCCGGTGCTTTATATTTGCTTCGAAGCCCGCCTGTCCCCCCTTCAGCCCCCATCCCAATCTCCCCCAAAACACCTCCAACCTCCTCTCCCATCACAAAAAATCCCAAGACAACAAAACACCCCCCGGCGGCACCGACGGAAAAACCCGCCCGACCTGAACCGGCTCGAAAAAAAACAGAGGACACTGTCGCGCCTGAGAAAGAACCCCGCGTGGTCGAGCCAACGGCTCCTTCGGCCCCTGAACCTCCCTCTGTTTTATTCGGACACGTGATTTTCGCGACGACACCGGACGGGGCGGATATTTCAATCAATGGCATTCATCAAGGGACGAGTCCTGTCGCGCTGGACCTTCCCTCGGGCTCACATGAATTGGTGGTATCAAAAAAAGGCTACCACGCTTTGGAGGCGACGATTGATGTCCCTTCCGGAGAAAAAATTCCCGTGAACCTGAAACTAC
>JBHHXB010000305.1:0-1536 GCA_046756825.1 Nitrospiria bacterium
CCAGTGGCGGAAGAGGAAGCACCGCCCGATCTCGAAACATTGTACGCCCCGGAAACATTGGTGACCGAGGGTGAATTCGCTATTTTCGGCACGAACCGCCCGGAACTGGAAATCAGTCTCTCGGGTAAATTTGACCGGATGCCCATCGGCAAGGGCAAATGCGCTTTTTGCCATATTTTTGTGGAGGGTCACAATACCGACCGCTGCCCGGATATTCGTGGTATCGAGGTCCGCTCTCACGAACGGCCGAAGGAGGCCCGTTACAAATTGTTTTCAGAGAAATACGCCGAAGCCGCCGAGCCCGATTCCAGTTTTACCCCGAAGGCGCAGACGGGGGGAGAGTATATTATTGAATCCATCTATTGTCCGAGCTGCTACGTTGTTGAAGGTTTTGGCGTGGCCGGGAGTGATGGTTTTGTCAGCAAAATGCCGGTCATGCATCACCTGCCCTACGAAATGAGCGATTACGATATTATTACGGCGACTGCTTATCTGCAATTCATGGATACGCAGGATTACAGTAAAATCACCGCGCCGGATGACTGGCAGAATTATTTTAAGAAGGATTTGCCGCTGCCTGACGGATCGCCCAAGATTTTCGCCTCGATTGAAAGTTTGGCCGAGACCGAAAAATTGCTCGATCCCATTGAGGTCGTTATGGAAAAAAACGGCTGTTTCTCCTGTCATAAAATTCCCGGTATCGACAGAGCGCAGGCCGGTCTCATCGGCCCCATTTTGGCGATGAAAAATGTCGCCGCGCGCCGCCTGGCTTCTCCGGAATACAAGCAAGCTGTTTCCGAGGGGCGGGCAAAGGCGACAACGGCACGTGAATATATCGCGGAGTCGATTCTGCGTCCGGATAGCTTTATCGTCCCCGGCTTTCGAGCGGGTGACGGGATGCCGACTGATTACGAGCGCAAAATGACGCTGGGAGATGTGGAAAACATCGTGACCTATCTTTTAAACATTGACGAATCAATGGTTGATGAGGATGATCTTGTTTCCCCAATGGGTCTGGACAATGCCGAGTCGGTAGGCGGAGGAGGGAGTTGATCCATTGGAGTTTGTTGTGGCTGAGCATGTGTGACTCGAACCAAAAGTCGGCTAAGAAACAAGGATTGGACCCTCGGCTGATAGCGTCAGAGCCTCCAAAATGCCGATTAAGGGCGTTGGTGACGGAGAGTGATAAACTCATTGTGTTTAAAGGTTTTCTCTCGGTGTGTTGATTTCAGCGGTTTCGAGGATGTGCTGCAAGATACCAGGCTTGATCGTATGATGGCGGGGGTGATGACGAGGTTTTTTCCGTTCGTCATGGGAATTTGTTTCCCTTTGTGAAGTATGGAAACCCCGGCATTTTTTCAGCGCTCTGATGACTCGCTCATGGGAAACTTGGGGCAGGTTTGTCATGCAGCCGGGACTTTTCGACGGTCTTGAATTTCTTCACCCGTTTAAGTATCTTAGGTTTGGATGGCACCTTTGATGTTTTTCAAGGCCTCTTCTTCCGTCTCGCCTTGAGACACGCAGCCTTTCAGCGTG
>JBHHXB010000306.1:0-1528 GCA_046756825.1 Nitrospiria bacterium
TGACGTCCTGCATGATTTTTAGGCTGTAGCGGTTTCCGTTGATACTGATAAGACGGGACGTGATGAGAAAATCCCGGAGGACTCCGGCTTTTACACGGCATTTTTGGGGGAGGATGAAGGCCGCTTTCGCCGGGGCTTCCTCCGTCGTGCTCTCCGGGGTGTAGTGGATGTCTTCGAGTCCCAAATCGGAGAGCCGGAGTCTTGAAAATTCCTCCGCGTCATAGCCAAAGACCTGATGGGCCCTTTTGTTGAAGGTGGCAAAGCGGCCGGTCCTGATATCGGCCAGAATGATCGCATCGCTGGCATCTTCAAAAATGGCGTTGAGCCGGGCATTGGAGTCCCGCAAGGCGTTCTCCAATTTCTGCCGAGCCTGAATTTCTTGATTGAGTGCGTCCCGAGAAACCGTGACTTCCCGGAGCCGCCTCGTCATGTCATTGAAGGCGTTGGCCAATTGAGAAATTTCGTCTCTTGATGTGACCTGAACGGCTTCGGCGTGTTGTCCCGCTCCGACGTCTTTCACGCCCTTTATGAGCATTTCAAGGGGAGCCGATATGCGCCTTGCCAGTAATTTGGCGAGCAGCACGGATGAAACGAGAACGAACAACCCCACAACCCAGAACAGGTTTGTGATGTTGCGAATCAGTGAAAAAGCGAGGGCCCGGTCGATTTCAAAAAAGACGGTCCAGTGAGATGGAACCCATTGTTCTCCTGCAATATCCATCGTGGCGCTCGACTTCGCGATGCGCGTAAAAATCTCGGTTTTGACAGGATCGTAGGCCATGATGGTGGCGGTGCCATTGTGCAAATCCTCGGTCCATCCCGTTCCGGAACTTTTGACGATGGCCTGTTCCTTTTCGTTTAACGCGGCCCTCTCGACGCCTCCCTTGGAAAGAATAAAATGACCCAGCGAATCCGCCAAAAAAATGCTGCCGCTCACGTCCAGTTTTTCTGGCGCGAGGGCGGATAGAACTTCACTCATCCTGTAATTTACTTTCAGGATGCCGATGACCGCGCCGTTTTTTTCGATGGGGAGCGCGATCCCGAAAACCACCGCGCCGACGCTTTTATCGTATCCCCTGTTGTCGATAAAGGGTCTTCCGCGTCCTTGATCAAAGCTGTGCCGCCACCACAGCTCGTCCGCCTGATTATAATCGGTGAGCGGGGCGGTCATGGCAATCACCGCGCCGCGTTGATCCGTGATAAAAATTTCACCGTATCGCTCAGGCGCTTTGTCTTGAAGCGCCCTTAAAAATACGGACAGCGGACTATTTTTGATCCGATCCGCCGCAGCCGTTTTGCCGGAGGATGCAATCCACTCTCGATCCAGTTGATGGATTTCCTTTTGAATGTCATCGTCGGACTTGTTGAGATAGGAGGCATTGGATTTTTCAACGGACGTAATGATGAAAGGCGTGAGCGAGAGCCCTTCGGCCTGTTCAAGACGTTCGTCGATAGTCATCTCCAGAGAAAGGGCCTTGGTTCTCGCCAGATTGAGATAGCGGTCCCCGACGTGTGTTTCCATCCTTTT
>JBHHXB010000307.1:0-1524 GCA_046756825.1 Nitrospiria bacterium
ACAAATGAAACCCTTAAAAATAAAGAAAAAAACCATGACTAAACAAATCATAATTTTGTCAGTATTGATCATTCAAGTAGGGATGCTTTCGGGGTGTTTCCGGCGAATCGCGCCCGAGGGCATTGGGCCGACAGACCTGGAAGAAGGCCTCATTGCATACGATCAGGGCGACTGGGAGACGGCCCTGTGGCATCTGGATAAAGCGACTAATAATAACCCGGATGAAGCCGAGGCTTTTTTTAAACGCGGTGTGATTTTTCAGCGGATGGAAAAGATTGACGAGGCGATTTCAAACTACCGCGAAGTGGTCCGAATCGATCGAAAGCATTTTAAGGCCCACTACAACCTGGCCAATCTTTATTCCTATGAAAAAGCGGACACGGTGCAGGCCGTATTTCACTATCGGCGGTTTCTGAAAATGGCGCCGGGGCATCCCCTTGCCTCAAAAGCAAAAAGCAAGCTCGCCCAATTGACGCAGATCGCGGGTGAAAGCAGGAAGCCATTCCATCGCCCTGCGGCAGACCCGCAAACCATCGCCCAGGCCTCGATTGTGGCCGGAGAGCTCGTACAGCCTCCCATTTCCCCGCTGCCCCTTCTTCCCAAGCCGTCTTCGGAGAAACCCATTCAGAGCGGTGTTTTTCCCCAAGTGGTCTGTATCACCGGCAGGGTCGGGCAGAGACAGGTCGAAGGAAGCGGTTTTGTTGTGGCCAAGGGAGGCTATATTCTGGCCAGCGGTCATCAGGTTCAGCGGGCGACCCGCTTGATGGCGCATTTTCAGGATGGTTCCACCTTTCCGGCCACCCTGCTTTCGGTCAGCGAGGCGCTGGATCTGGCGCTGCTTCAAATCCCGTTTCAGGAGATGACCCCGCTGGGCTTTGACCCCGAAAAATCACCTCCCGTCGGGGAACCGGTGCTGGCCGTGGGCTGCCCCTTCGGACTGAACCATTCCGCGTCTCAGGGGATTATCAGCGCACCGGAACGGAACATGGACGGGCAATATTTACTGCAGACCGATGTGGCCATCAATCCGGGAAGCAGCGGCGGCCCGCTCTTAAGCCGGGAGGGTGAAGTGCTCGGCGTGGTTGTCGGTATGCTGACGCAGGCGCAAGGCATTGCCTTTGCGCTTCCGGCGCGGGACGCCCGGCATTTTCTGGGTGAGACCTTTTTGCAAATCGGGAATCTTTATGCGGAAGCGAAGCGTTACGAAGAGGCGGCGGACGCCCTGTTGACAAGTAGCAACTTTTGGCCGGAGTCTCCGCAGGCCTTGAATAATCTGGGCGAAGTCTATCGGCGTATCCGGTTGTATGATGCCGCGGAAACCGCCTATTTACGAGCGGTGTTGAGTAATCCGAGATACGCGGATGCCCATTACAATCTCGGCATCCTTTACGACAACCATTTAAACAAGCGAAAACAGGCGGTCACCCATTACAGAAAATATCTGGAACTGAAGCCGGGGTCTCCGGATGCGGTTCAAGTGGGACAATGGCTGACGGCGGCGGAATCCGACTAATAGGTTTTCTA
>JBHHXB010000308.1:0-1519 GCA_046756825.1 Nitrospiria bacterium
ATGACCTTCAATCGCCGTTCAAACAGCGACAGCCGGATTCGGAACTTGTTCAAACGGAAGCTGTCCGATTGAATTAAAATGACCCAGTCTCCGGGGCCGAGGGTTTCAAATTGTTTGAGGATGGTCTCCGGGGCGGTGCGGTCAAAATCAATCGTTGCGGCCTCGGGAAGAATCGCGCGGTAGGCCTGGGTTAAAAGATCCGCCAAGGACGATTGCCTGTCATAAACAATCAGAGCGCGTGCCGCCGGGGTGTGTTGAAAGACGAGACTCGCCAGGGTTTGAAGATGGGATGCCGCGGTTTTTTGTAGTTCGGCCGGTTTCATCATGCAGTGCTGTGAGACAGGGTTTCAATCCCTTGAGGTTTTCCGTCCCTCACAGATGAGCTCCTTCTCCGATGCCTCAACCGGCCAGCTCGACTTGGAAGGGGTGGCAGGCGCGGATTCGGAAATCACGTCGGAGAGGTCGGGAAAGTAGTCCACGGCCGATTTCAACTTGTCAAGCGAGACCAGGAAGCGGTCGATTTTGGCGGCCGTGGCCGACCAGTGATTCGGAAAAAGCCAGGCGACGTATTCCTTTTTGTCCTTGCGGTAGATGAGCTTCCAAAAAAAATCGGGCGTTTTGATGCCGTGGGTGAGCGTGAAAAAGTCATTCTCCGCATTTTTTCCCCAAATGACGCCGCCCCATATTTTCAGGGGCGTGATGTCCCGGTAGCACTCCGTGATGCGCACCGTCTCATGCCAGGCCCCGCCCGGCTGGTTGAAGATGGAATGCATGGGCAGGGTATTGGTGAGGTAGTAAGTCTCTTTCAGGGCTGTGTGATGCCCGTCCATGTGGTTGCTTGGAATAAGCTGGCCGCGGTCCCATGTTCCTTCCGCGGGGTTTACTGTTGTCGTATTGTAGCCGCGCCAGGTTTGCGGCTGACAGGATGTGTTGACTTTCGGGTCGAAGCGGAAGGGCCGACTTTTAAGGTCGAGCCTGCCTTTGTCCTTTCCCACCTCGTAATAGAAGGCCACAGCCCCGTGATGTGTTTTACAGTCCAGCCATAGCGTGAAACGACGATATTTTTTCTGGATGGGAGCCTGCGCCGCCTGGGCCGCAAGGCTCCATTGAAGTGAGAGAAAAATGGTAATTGTGACAAGAAGATGCTTTTTCATGACAGACCTTATTATAGCGAATGCGGGAAAAATCGTATATTGAAATACGGCGTTACGGCCAAAAAAGAAACAGGAGGTTCGACGGGAAAGTGGTAAGTCAACCACGAAACACGTATTGATGGTGCTGAGGGAGGCGTACCCCTGGCCCCAAGACTGTCAGCGCTTTGCCAAACACTGACCCAATGCCAAGATTGGTTGTGGCTAGCGGGATTTCATAATGCAATTTATATCGACACGGAAGAGAATCTCTGTCTGGTAACGCCTGTAACGGACTGCCTACTATACAAAAACGATACAGTTTCTTTTTTATGACGGTAATTTCGGGTGATCAATTTTTTGTCCGGAAATTTGAGCATTACAGCTAC
>JBHHXB010000309.1:0-1510 GCA_046756825.1 Nitrospiria bacterium
AACACATCGCAAAGGCATTACAGCTCAGCGGGCATCCTCAAACCTCCGAGACAGGGGAAGAGCCCACTGAATGGCGAAAAAACATCATCTCTCAAAGCCCGATTATGGAGGAACTCCTCAGTCAGGCAACCCTTGTGGCGGCAAGCGATGCCTCCGTGTTTATTCACGGAGAAACCGGTGTAGGCAAGGAGGTCCTGGCTCGGGCGATCCATAAGGCTAGTCCGCGGCGCAACAAACCCTTTGTCGACATCAACTGCTGTGTCATCCCGGAAGCCCTGCTCGAGTCAGAGCTCTTCGGCCATAACAAGGGCGCATTTACCGGGGCCCTGCAAGACAAGCAGGGCCTTTTTCAAGCCGCAAACGGCGGCACCCTTTTCCTGGACGAAATCGGAGACATGCCGCCTCAGCTTCAGGGCAAGCTGTTACGCGTCCTGCAAGAAAAACAGATCCGTCCCCTCGGCACAACCCGAACGATTCCCATAGACGTGCGCATCATATCGGCCTCCCATCGAAACCTCGAAGAAGAGATTAAGGCCGGGAATTTCAGGGAAGACCTTTTCTACCGCTTACTGGTTGTCACACTTGAAATCCCCCCGCTCTCCAGACGACGCGAAGACATCCCCCTGCTGGCAAGATATTTTCTCGACACCCTCGTAAAGCGGAGTTCCAAAAAAATAAAGGGCTTCTCTCACGAGGCGATCAAATTGCTCATCGGTGCCCCTTGGCCGGGGAATGTCCGGCAACTGCTCAATGTTGTCGAGCAGGCCGTAACTCTCTCGACCTCTCCTATTATCTCGGAGTCGCTCATCCAAAAAGCCATCCGCGAAAAGCCTGCGGACATCCCTTCTTTCAGCGGCGCCCGGGATTCCTTTGAACGGGAGTATCTGATTCAATTATTGCAAATGACCCATGGAAACGTCAGCCAATCCGCCGATATCGCCAAAAGAAACCGGACAGAGTTTTACAAACTCCTAAATCGCCACCGCTTGGATCCCTCGGTTTTTCGCTCTTCAAAATCCTGATTCACAACCTTTCTTAACAAATACCAAAAACTTTTACCATGAAGAGTTAATCCACCCCTTTTCCTGTCGCTCATCAACGACATTTTCTTCACTTTTTTCAGAATAAAGACACAAAATTACTTGATTTATCAACTAGATACAAAAAGGCCTCTAAATTGCTTTGTACGTGCCGGATGCGAAATGACGTGAACTTGCTGATACTTGAAGTTTTACATGGATGTAAACATATAGGATCACATTATGCCCTTTCAAAAAAAACTGGCTGGCCCGAGTATTACAGAATCTTGGAAAAAAAATAACGCTCCCCTCTTGACATTTTCATTATTTGGGAATATATTCCCAAATATGAGCAATAAGACAAATAACCGATATCACACCACCGGGTTCCGGCGAATAGCGTTTTTCCTCCACTCTGTCCTCCTATTCCTTTCCAGTTTTAATTCTTTAGCTTTTGCGGGCAGTGCGATTTTGTCCTGGAACGCCAATAC